>JAZSEH010000068.1:0-27687 GCA_045531585.1 Acutalibacteraceae bacterium | reverse complement strand
ACATTATTTGTGTTACAGTTTTCATGACGAATGGTTAATCCTCCTGTCTGTTTTGTCTCAGCAACTTAACTGTAACACAGGATTTTCCATTCGTCACTTATTTTTTATTCCTTACTGTAACACATCTATTGTAAACCTACAAGTATTATCTTGACCAACTGTTTTTGCCTATTGAAAAAGCAAAGCTGTTTTGATATAATAAAATTGATTTTCAAACATTCTTTTATACTTTTTAGAGAGTGAGAGATTAGTTTCGTTTTTATTGTGGGGAGAAATTCATATGAAAAAATTTGTAACAAATGTTTTATCAGTATTCATTGTTTTAACAATTGTATTAACAGGATGCTCTTCAGAGTTGCCTAAAAAAGAAAATGAGAGCACTTCAAACGGTCCTATCGAAGCATTTAATTGGTATGTAAAAGAAAGAGATAAAGTATATTTTAATGCGGCTAATGAAATAACACAAAAAAACACTTACACCTATAAAGAAAATGGTCAACCTATAAAAATCGTAGAACCCCAAAAAAGGTTAGAATACAATTATGGGGATAACGGTCAATTAAAGACTTTGACATATAATAATCTTGTGTTTGATTTATCTTTCTCAAAACAAAACGGACAGTTTGTTGCAGAGAACAGAAATAATAATTATACAGATTTAACCTCTGTTAAGATTGTTCTAAATGAAGAAAACAGGTTATTATCTCAAACGTTTTTTTGCAATCAAGAATTACTTTTTCGTGAAGAGTTTTCATATCATAGCAATGGCATCGTGAAAACTTGGAAATATGAAGAAGATGGTGATACATATATAGAGCAATATGACAACCACGGAAATGTTTTAGAATATGAGTTTTTAAAAAACGGGATTAGTAATGAAAAAATTCTTTTCGAATATTCAGATAATATGATTGTGGGATCAAAAACTATTGTTGAAGATGGATCTTGTGTTTTAGAAACATTAGAAGTGAAAGAAAATAATAAAACTCGTACAGCAACAAAAGATCAGGGTGGGAGGATTGTTTGTTATACTGAATATCAATATGACGATTATAAAAATTTGATAAAATTATCCAGATATACCAGGGATAATATTTTGTATTTTCAATCGAACCGCACTTGGGAAACATCAAAATAATATGCCGTCATTTCAAATCACTTAAAGCAAGTTAGGAAGTAGTGAAATATTCATTGCTGCAACTCAAAATCTAAAATGCAATTTTGCAACCGCTTGCAACCTGTATCAAAATTTGCGTTATAATCCAAAAAAGAACGAAGCAATCGCTTCGTTCTTTTTTTATCCAAGCCGCTTATTTTGGTATATCATCGCACCATAGGTGTGATTTTTTTGTTTATTGATTAAATTTGTTTCTTATGATATACTACCTATATACATACATTTTTGGAGGTTCTTTATGAAAAAGATTTTTGGTTTTTACACCAAAACGCCCCTTATTCTGCGAATAGCCATAGGTCTGGTTATAGGCGTTTGCCTTGGTCTTTTTGTGCCTGCCGCAGGGTTCGTTAAGGTTTTTGGTGAGATTTTTGTGGGAGCCCTTAAGGCCATTGCCCCCATACTTGTTTTTGTGCTTGTTGTGTCCTCCCTTTCCTCTGCGGCATCAGGCATAGGCAAGCGCTTCCGCACGGTAGTTTTCTTTTATATGCTCAGCACCTTCTTAGCCGCTGTTACGGCCGTTGTTGCCAGCTATCTTTTCCCCGTTTCCATTCCCCTTTCCGCCGCGGCGGAAAACACTGCCCCTGCAGGACTTGGTGAGGTTTTCTCTACCCTGCTTAAAAATATGGTGGCAAATCCCGTTCAGGCTTTAATTGACGGCAACTACGTTGGTATTCTTACCTGGGCCGTTATTTTGGGTCTTGCCCTGCGTATGCTGGCAAGTGAAAAAACCAAAGCGGTGCTTACCGATATATCCAACGCCGTATCCAAGGCGGTATCCTGGGTAATTCAGGCCGCTCCCTTTGGTATATTGGGTCTGGTTTACGGCTCGGTTAGTGAGTACGGCCTTAAAATATTTACCGATTACGGCAAGCTCCTTGCGGTGCTTGTGGGCTGTATGCTTGTGGTGGCCTTTGTTATTGACCCACTTATTGTTGCCTTTTCCCTTAAGCGCAACCCCTACCCACTTGTACTCAGGTGCTTCAGGGAGTCCGGAATTACCGCCTTCTTTACAAGAAGCTCCGCCGCCAATATTCCCGTTAATATGAACCTTTGCGAAAAGCTTGGTCTTGACAGGGAGTATTACAGCGTTTCCATTCCCCTTGGCGCTACAATAAATATGGACGGCGCCGCCATTACCATTACGGTTATGTCCCTTGCCGCCGCCTTCTCTCAGGGAATAAGCGTAAACATTATTATTGCAATACTTTTAAGCTTTGTTGCCACCCTTGGCGCCTGCGGTGCTTCGGGTGTTGCAGGCGGCTCCCTGCTGCTTATCCCCATGGCCTGCTCCCTTTTAGGCGTTGGTCAGGACGTTGCCATGCAGGTTGTTGCCGTTGGCTTTATAATAGGTGTTGTGCAGGATTCCCTTGAAACCGCTATTAACTCCTCAGGTGACGTTATTTTCTGCGCCACGGCAGAGTTCCGCGAGTGGCAAAAACAAGGCAAAGAACTGCCCTTCTAATGCGCGGTAGATAACTTTTAGATATTTTTTATAAAAGTTTTAAAAAAACACTTGACAAATAGTGTATTATGCTTTATAATGAAACCAGAACAAGAGAGATTAAGAAAAAAATAAACTCATAAGTGAGGCAGAAAGGTGGCTGATACCAATGAAGACGGAAACCGAACCGGTGATATCAGCTAAAACTATGTTTTAAGGAGTGAGTCCAAAAGGCAGTTAACCTTTTTACCCGACAAAGAATAATATGAGTTGGAGAAGGACCAATGTACTAATTAGTATTTAACCGATAAAAAAATAATAAGAAACGGTTGAGTCCAATGAAGTAGATATTAAGCCCGACGTGAAAGTGCGTCGGGCTTTTGTTTTTCTTATAGAAAAATTTTCATTGACAAATGGGCAAAAGTTTAATATTCTATATTACATAGAATATTTAAGGAGATTATTATTATGGCAGAAATTAAAGAATTCAAGGCCCTGCGCTTTACCCATAAAGCAGGCTGTATATGTGAGCTTGCCTGTCCCCCCTATGATATTATAAGCCCTGCAGAAAAGGAGCAGTTTTTAAAGACGAATGAAAAGAATATAATCCGTCTTGAGCTGCCCGAGCCCACCCACGAGGGCTACGCCCTTGCAGGTGCCACCCTTGATGCCTGGCTGGAGGACGGCCACCTTAAATGTGAGGATGAGGACAGCATTTATATATATGAGGAGCGCTTTACCGTAAAGGGTAAGGAATATTCCTTTAAGGGCTTTGTAAGCCGAGTAAAGCTGCACCCCTTCTCCGACGGTGTTGTTCTTCCCCATGAGGAGACCCTGTCCAAAGCCAAGACTGACCGTCTTAACTTAATGCGTGCCACAGGCTGTAACTTCAGCCAGATTTATTCCCTTTATTCCGACGAAAAGGGTGAGAGCCGCGCTATGATAGCTGAGCTTTCAAAGGGCGAACCTACCCAGTCCTTCACCGATAAGGAAGGCGTTACCCATAGCCTTTGGGTTGTAGGCAAAAGCGAGAAAACCGCCGCTCTTTGCCATTGGTTCAAGGATAAAAAGCTTTATATTGCCGACGGTCACCACCGCTATGAAACCGCCCTTAACTATAAGGCGGAAATGGAGCAAAAGGGCTTTAAAAACACCGCGGCCGACTACGTTATGATGTTCCTTGTGGATATGGAAAATCCCGGTCTTGTGGTATTCCCCACCCACAGAATTGTCCGTGACCTTGAAAGCTTTGACGGAGCCGCTCTGCTTAAGGCCTGTGAGGCTGAGTTTGAGGTTGTTTCCTGTGAGGAAGGCGACCTGCAGGCAGGGCTTGATGCCGCTTATGAGCAGGGCAAGGTAGCCTTTGGCTATGTAAGTCACGGCACCGCCGCTTTGCTTACCCTGAAGGATACTTCGGTAATGGAAAAAATTATGGCAGGTGCAGGCAAGGCAGTAAGAGAGCTTGATGTTTCGGTGCTCCATAGCCTTATTCTTGAGCAGCACCTGAAAATTGACAAGGAAAATATGGCAAAGCAGATAAATCTCACCTACACAAGAAGCGCCGAAGAGGCTCTTGAGGCCGCAAAGGGTGCCGCAAACTGCGCCTTCCTTCTTAACCCCACAAGGGTGGAGGAAATTGCCGCCGTTGCCGCCGCAGGAGAAAAAATGCCTCAGAAATCCACCTACTTCTACCCCAAGCTTATTACCGGTATGGTAATGAATAAATTTTAGTTTGTTGTATAAAAAGCAGATGTAAAAAAACACCGTTTTTTACATCTACTTTTTTGGGGCTGAAAAAAATGCGCAGAATGAACAAACCGAGCCAAAATAAAGCTGAAAGCTTTATTTTGGGCTACCCGAAGGCGTACAAAGGTACTCCGAGGGCGAGATTTGTTTATAGCATAAAAACGCAAAAGCTTTCTTTTTGTCTGTTTTTCAGATTATTATAGTTAAAGGGTTTCTTTCGGTTTTAAACAACCGAAGAAACCCTTTCTTTATCTTTTTTATGCGGTCTGCACTTTTTTTGCAGCCCCTTTTTTTAATGTATTCCTGAAAAATCCTTATCAAAGGTTATTACAAAACAGAAGGTTTTGTCTGTTTTTGTCATTTCCTCTTTTATCATATCGGTTATCTGCTCTTGAGTAAGGTCTATATCCGCAGGGAGCACCACGTCAAAAATAAGGTTGGTGCGATTTTCTCCCTTAGGGGTCATACGGAAATCGTGGCAGGAGAGCCGCGGGTTTATGCCCTTCAGACATTTCTCCAGGGCGGCACGGGTATTCACCACGTCCTCATTATCGGTAACAATGGGGTCCATATGAATAACCAGCTCCAAATCCAGACGCTCGGCAACCAGCTTTTCACATAAATCTACCTGCTCGTGACAATGGACAATATCAATATCGTGGGGCACCTCAATATGCACCGAGGCAAAGGAGTGACCGGGACCGTAATTATGAACAATAAGGTCGTGTATACCCACAAAATCCTCAAAGCTTAGAATTACCTCCTCCAGCTCCTTTATCATCTCGGGCTCAGGGGGTGTGCCCAGAAGGGGGTCAAGGGTCTCCTTAGCGGAGCGCAGGCCCATCCATAGGATAAACACCGCCATTGCAAGACCCACGTAGGCATCAATATTTATTTTGAAAATATACATTACCGCCACCGACACAAGTATGGCAGAGGTGGTAAGGGCATCGTTTATACTATCCCTTGCGGTGGCAAGCAGGGTGTTGGAGGCAATGGCCTTGCCCAGCTTTTTGTTAAAGAAGTACATCCACAGCTTAATCAGGGCCGAAATCATAAGTATTATAAGGGTAAGGGGGGATATATCCACCTGTGTGGGGGTTATAATCTTTTCCACCGAGCTTTTAAACAGCTCAAAGCCCACCATAAGTATAAGGGCAGAAACAATAAAGCCTGCCATATACTCCATTCTGCCGTGACCGAAGGGGTGGTCCTTATCCGCAGGGCGGCTGGCGGCCTTAAAGCCGATAAGGGTTATTACCGAGGATGCGGTATCCGACAGGTTGTTCATTGCATCGGCAATAATGGAAACGCTGCCTGACAGTATTCCTGCCACAAGCTTTATTCCTGCAAGGAGAATATTACAAAGTATTCCCGTAACGCCGCCTAAGGTGCCGTAGCCCTTGCGCACCTCTTTTCGGGCGGTGTTTTTATAGTCCCTTACAAACAGTTTTAAAAGAAGGGTAGTCATATTAAAGCTTTCCGCCCTTACTGCCTGCCTTACCGAAGGATACCCCCGATAAAATGTTGGTATCTATTGTAAAGGTAAGGTTTTCCTTGCCGCGCTCACGGGCAAAGGCAAGCTGAATCATTCTGTCAAGAAGCTCAGGATACTTTATTCCCGTTGCATCCCACAGATAAAAGGCAAGGGAGCCGGGAATGGTATTTATTTCGTTGGCGTAAACGGTATCTGTATTCTTATCAATCATAAAATCAATACGTACAACGCCGTTTCCATCAATAGCCTTGAATATTTTACAGGCAAGCTCCCTTATTTCGTTGGAGCGTTCTTCGCTAAGGTCGGCAGGAATTTTTCTGCCTAAGGAGGCCATACCCTTTGATTTACCTGAGGAGAGATATTTATCCTCGTAGGATAAAATTTCGTCGTTCATAAAGGGCTCCTCACACACCGAAGCGGTACAATCGTTAGCGTCACCCAGCACAGAGCAGTTTATCTCCCTTAAATTTTCAATGGCGCGCTCCACAAGGATTCTGTCCGCAAAGGAGGCGGCAAGGGTAATGGCCGAGTCAAGGTCCTTTTCATCGCTTACCTTGGTAATACCAACACTGGAGCCAAGGTTAATGGGCTTAATAATAAGGGGAAGGCCTATTTTGTCTAAAATATCCTTACGTATTGCCTCTCCCTGCAGGGCGTACTCCCTTGCATAGAAGGTAACGCAGGGTAAAACCGGCAAGCCGTAACGGTTTAAAACGTCCTTAAAAACCGCCTTGTCCATACCCACGGCGGAAGCAAGCACGTTACAGCCCACGTAGGGGAGTCCTAGGAATTCAAGGTAGCCCTGAATTGTGCCGTCCTCACAGTTGGTGCCGTGAACAACGGGGAAGGCCACGTCAATTCTTACCTGATTCTTTTTCTTAAACAGTCCGCTTACAGCATCCTTCATTATAACGGCGCCGTTTTCACGCACAAGGGTAACGGCGGTGGCATTTTTAATAAGGGTGGGCAGGTCGCGGTAATTTTCAATTACCTTTAAATGCTCACCTGTATACATAGCGCCGTCCTTGGTTACGTAAATAGGAATAACGTTGTATTTTTCGGTATCAACGCTGTGCATTGCCTGCACTGCAGAGATTATGGATACCTCGTGCTCAACACTGCGGCAACCGAACATAAAGGCTACGTTAATCTTCATTTTTATTCGCTCCTTATTTCAGATAGTTATCGGGCAGGTCGTTCTCAAAAAGAACCACCGTATTTTCATCGGCAAGGGGGGTAAATATCTCCATTGCCTGACTAAAGCTTTCGGCAACAAACAGGTTTTCCTCATTAAAGCCTGCATCCCTTGCCGCGGCAACCATAGGCTCACTGCGTTTTTTGCCCACAAGAATTATAACGTCACATTTTTCTGCGGCGGCGGCGCCAAGAGCATAGTTGCTTTCATACTCCTTTTCCCCAAGCTCCACAAGACCGGGGGTAACAATAACCTTTTTCATACCCTCAAAACGGGAAAGCACGTTAACCGCCTCAAGACAGCCCTCAGGGTTGGCGTTGTAGGCATCGTCAATAAGGGTGGAGCCGTTTTTAAAGGGCTTTAACTGAAGTCTGTGTTCGGTAGGCTCAAGTCGGGAAACCGCAAAGGCTATATCCTTAGGCTCAACCCCCAGCTCCCTTGCCACGGCGGCGGCACCTGTAATGTTTATTACGTTATGGGCACCCAGAAGCTTGGTGGTAACGGGCAGTCTGCCATCGGGGAATATAATATCAAAGGCGGTGCCTGCGGCAGAATATTTAACGTTTGCGGCAAACACATCGGCCGAGGTATCGGTACCGTAGCCTGTAAGGGTGGCACCCTGAGCCTTTTTCTCTGCTATAGGGGCGGAGCTTACGTTGGCAAACACCTTGCCGCCCTTATGTGATACTGCATCATAAAGCTCAAACTTGGTGGAGCATACATTCTCTAAGGTTTTAAAGGTTTCAAGGTGCTGTTCACCCACCGAGGTTATAACACCCATATCGGGATGGACAATATCGCAAATCTCCTTAATATCACCCACGTTTTTGGCGCCCATTTCACAAACGAAAATCTGTGTTTGGGGACGGAGCTTTTCCCTTACCGTTCTTACAACACCCATGGGGGTGTTAAAACTCTGGGGTGTGGCAACCACGTTGAATTTTTCACTAAGCAGGCGGGCAAGCATAAATTTAAGGGAGGTTTTACCGTAGCTTCCCGTAACGCCAATTACTGTAAGGTCCTTATGCTGAGATAGTATTTTTTTTGCATCCTTAATAAAGCCCTCGGTTATATGCTTTTCCACAGGCTTCATTATAAGGGAGACTATTATTGCGGTGGCCTCGGGAAATATTCCCAGAATAAGAATAAGCGGCAGCATTACTATGCCTGCAACCTTGCCCTTAAGTATTACCACCAACAGGGCGGGCACCAAAAGAAGCACACCGCAGGCAACAAGGGTACGAACAATACGCTTTGTAAACACCAGCGGCTTTATGGCCTTTTTTTGTCCCTTTATATTAAGGTATACCACTACGGCAGTGTAAAGTGCCAGCAAAACAGTGGCAGGAATATACAGCCTGAAGGCAATAAGTATTGCCATAAGGGCGCATACCCCCGACTGTACGTATATAAAGTTGGAGGTATCCCCTTTAAGCCAATTTACGTAGCGGCTTATAAAGTAGGAGTTTTGCTGCAGCATATGAAGCTGTTTTATACAGCCCACCGTTCCTGCAACCACCGCAAGAAAGGCACATATAATAAGACAAGTCCACATAAATATCACCTCAGAAAGCTGTTAAGTATGGCGCCGGTTTGTGCAGGGTTTTCCACAAAGGAAAAGTGACCTGCCCCCTTTATTACACAAAGTCCTGCATCGGGAATAAGACCCTCAATAATTTTGGCATCGCTAAGGGGGGTAGCGGTATCCTTTTCACCCCAGATAAGAAGGGATGGGCATTTTATGTTTGGCAAAATATCCCTTAAATCGGTATTAACAAGGTTTACTAAGGTACTGCGAAGCACAGGGGGTGCGGCGTTATAGTCTGCCGAGCCGTAGTGTCTTCGAGCCTTGTCAAGAAGCCCACCCGAAACGTTTTTTATAAGAGGCAGTGTAAGCACGGCCTTTATTGCCTTAAAGCTTTTAGCCCTGAATTTTTGCTTAAAGCTTTTTTTAGGGATGAGACCTGCCGCATCCAGCAACACTATTTTAGGGGGATTTAGTCTGCCCTTGCCGCAAAGGGAAAGGGTAACCCTGCCGCCGTGGGAATGGCCCATAACTATGGGATTTTCAATACCCAGCCTGTCTAAAAGCTCCAGCACAAAATCCTCATAATCGGTAAGGGTCCAGGGCTCGTGCATGGTATCACTGCCGCCGCAACCGGGAAAGTCAGGCGCAATGAGGCGAAAGCCGTCCTTTAAAGCATTTATTATTCCCCTGAAGGCAATACTGCCCGAGCCCCAGCCGTGAAGCAGGAGTATGGGGGCTCCGTTGCCTTCATCAACATAATTTATTTTTAAATTTTTAATTGTTATTTCCATTTTTTACCCCTTACAGCCTTACAAAACTAAACGCAAGAAAAGCGGGAAAAGGCGGCGAGAGAAACCGTAACAGGGTTTGTTTCTCGTCAGCCCAAGGCAATATATGAATATTATACCATTATTCTTCAAAAAATAGAAGAGGTAATTTTAAATAATTAAATTATTGTAAATAATGTATTTTTATTTAGCAAAAAATATTTACAACAACAAAAAGTTTTGGTATAATGTTTTCATATATATTTCTTTGCGGAGGTGCTATATGGCAAAGGATACTGTTGAGCGTATTTTACAGGCCGAGGCGGCGGCGGTAACGGTTACCGAGCAGGCTAAGGCAAAGGCCGAAAAGCTGGTTATGAATGCTCAGGGAAAAAGCGAGCTTGTTATGAACGATGCTAAGCGCGCCCTTAAGACCTATGAGGATGAAAAGCAGGCCGAAATCGCCCAATACAGCTTATCGGCAATGGAAAAGGCTGAGGAGCTTTGCGCGGCGCAAAAGGCTGACCTTGATGAAAGAGCAGCTAAAAACCGTGCGACTGCCGTTAAAGCGGCAATGGATATTTTGGTTTAATCCTATTTTTACAGAATATAGGTGGTGATAACGGTTGGCAAAACTTAAAATGGAGCTTGTAAGCGTGTTCGGCGCAATAGTTGAGCGTGACGCGGTGCTGAGCGCCCTGCAGAAAACGGGGGTTATGGATATTGAAACCACTCTGCTTGATGAGGACGTTGCCCTTATTCCCCAGGGCTACACCCGTGAGGACACGGCGCAAAAGGCTCTTTCACTTGAAAGGGAAGCCCAAAGCTCAGCTAATGCCCTAAGGTTTTTAAACGAGCGGTTCCCCGAGAAAAAGGGAATGCTTGCCTCCTTCTCGGGAAGGCGCAGGGTAGACGAGGCCGATTATAAGCAGGCCGAGGAACAGCGTGAGGAGCTTTTGGGAACCTGCAACAGAATACTTGAAATTGAACGCATTCTTGCCGAAACAAACGCCGACACCCTGCGGCATACGGCGGCAATGGAACAGCTTACCGTATACGAGAGGCTGGATCTGCCCCTTAACTTTCAGGGCACGGCAACCACTGCGGCCTTTATAGGCTCGGTGGCAGGGGTTTACACCCTTGAGGGACTGCTTGAGGCCATAACAAAGCAGGACGGCGACCTTGATTTTTATGCCGAAATAATTTCGGTAACGGCGGAGCAGACCTTTATCTTTGCTACCTGCAAAAGGGAGCAGGAGGGTGCTATGGCTACCGCACTCAGGGCCTTAAGCTTTGCAAGGCCTGCGGTAACGGCAAGTGACACTGCGGCACAGCAGATAGCCACGCTTCAGAAAAAATGCGAGGAAAATGAGGCCTTGTGCCAAAACCTTAACAACGAGCTTGAGAAAACAACCGAAAAGCGCAGGGAAATCGAGCTTTATATTGACTCCCTTACGGTGGAGGCCGAAAAGCTTAGGGTTATGGGTGAAATATCCCGAACTGAGCACACCTTTATGGTAAAGGGCTACGTGGCAAGCATAGATTTGCCCGCCCTGAAGGCTGAGCTTGAGGAAAGCTTCACCGTTTTGGTGGAAAGTGAGCCTGCGGATGAGGAAAAAGCACCGGTGAAGCTTAAAAACGGTCGCTTTTCTACCCCGGGTGAGGTTATTACCGAAATGTACTCACTCCCCTCAAAGGGCGATATTGACCCATCCCCCCTTACAGGCTTTTTCTACTACCTTTTCTTTGGTATGATGCTGGCGGATTTGGGCTACGGTATTTTAATTGCCCTGGGCGCCTGGCTTTTAAAGAAAAAATTCAGGCCCGAAGCGGCAATGGCCAAAAACCTTACATTATTTATGTACTGCGGTATTTCCACCGCCCTTTGGGGAATTATTTACGGTAGCTTTTTTGGGGATTTTCTCCCTGTGCTTACCGAAACCTTCTTTGATAAAAGAATTGCTCTTTACGCAGTGCTTGACCCCATGAACGGCGATGCGGTGGCCCTGCTGATATTAAGTCTTATTTTAGGCTTTATTCAGATTATAGCGGGACTTATCGCCAAAGCGGTGGTTTGCATTAAGAATAAGGACTATTTAGGCGCTCTTTTCGATGCCGGCTGCTGGATAGTGACCCTTCTTGGTCTTGCAATGCTTGCAGGCTCCTTTATGGGAATAAAGATTCTCGGCACCATCGGTATGTGGACCGCAATAGCAGGTGCGGTAGGGCTTGTTTTAACCCAGGGGCGTGACAAAAAGGGCTTTGGTAAAATCACATCGGGTCTTGGTAGCCTATACGATATAACAGGTTATGTCAGTGACCTGCTTTCCTTCTCCCGTCTTATGGCGCTTGGCCTGACTTCTGCGGCCATGGGAGCGGTATTCAATCAGATTGGTGCCCTTGCAGGCAAGGGCGTTGTTGGCGCAGTTTTGATGCTTGTTATGTTTGTTGTTGGTCACGCCGTTAACCTTGGACTCAACGCGCTGGGCGCGTATGTTCATACACTGAGACTTCAGTATGTTGAGTTGTTCTCAAAGTTTTATGAGGGCGGCGGCAGGGCATTTAAACCCTTTAACCGCAAAAGCAAATTCACAAGACTTGATTAAAACACAAAAAATAAAAACATTTTTAGGAGGAATTTTATTATGTCAATCACAGGAGTAATTTTAGCATTAGTGGGTGCAGCCCTTGCCACAATTCTTGCAGGTATCGGCTCCGCCAGAGGTGTAGGTATGACCACCGAGGTAGGTATGGGTGTTCTGGCCGAGGACCCTTCAAAGTTCGGTAAACTGCTTGTTCTTGAGCTTCTTCCCGGTACACAGGGACTTTACGGCTTCATCGTTTCCTTTATGGTTATGCTTAACATAGGTATCTTAGGCGATGCAGTTGAGGTTTCTATGACTCAGGGCTGGCTTTATATTGCCGCCTGTCTGCCCATAGCTCTTGGCGGATATTTCTCTGCTATTATGCAGGGCAAAGCCGCTACCGCAGGTGTAGCACTTGTTGCAAAGCGTCCCACCGAGTTCTCTAAGGCAATGGTTTCCACCACACTTGTTGAGATTTATGCTCTTCTTGCATTCCTTGTTTCCCTGCTCAGCGTTCTTGCCGTTAGCAGACTTGGGTAATAAAATATGACGGGTATTGAAAAGATTTTAACCGGCATTGAAACCGACGGTGCCGCCGCGGCCGAAAAGCTTACCGCGCAGGGTAAGACCGAGGCTGCACAGATAGAAAAGCAGGGCAGAGCCGAGGCCGATGCCTTTCTTAAGGCAGGCAAGGAAAAGGCCGACAAAAGAGCAGCCGCACAAAAGCTCAACGCCGATTCCGCCGCGGCTCTAAAGGTGCGTAACGCCGCTCTTTTACACCGTTCACAGCTTATAGACGAGGTTATAAATGAGGCCGTAAGGCAGATTGTAAGCCTTCCCGACGGGGAATATTTCGCCCGTCTTATTAGTCTTGCAAAAAATAACGTTAAAGAGGGTAATGGTGTTTTAAAACTGAGTGCTGCTGACCTTGGCCGCGATACCGCCGCCTTTGAGCAGGAGCTGGCTTCCCTTAACGTGACCCTTGATAAGACCCCCTGCGATATTGATAACGGATTTATACTTATTTACGGTGATATTGAAATAACCGCCCAGCTTTCCGCCCTTGTAAGGGAAAAGCGTGAGCAGTTAACCGATACGGTAAACCGTATACTTTTTGCGCAGTAATCCTGTTTTTGGAGGAAAAATAAATGCCTAAGGCATCTTATGGATTTGCAGTGGGAAATCTTCGCGCACGCGAAGTAACCCTGCTTAAAAGCGCCGATACACAGCAGCTTTTAGGGCTTGCTTCCACCGACGCTATGGCGGCCTTTCTGCGGGACAAGGGCTTTTTTACGGGCCCCGAAACCGACGGCGATATTTTTGATATGCTGGAAAACGAAAGCCGCCGCCTTTGGGAATACCTGCTTAGCATTGTTCCCGAAAAAGAGGTTTTTAACGCCTTTTTATATCAGAATGATTTTCACAATTTAAAGGCTATACTAAAGGGCACCGCAAGGGACGTGGACTATACACATCTCCTGAAAGCCCCCGTTACCGTACCTGTGGAGACCCTGAAGGCCGCAGCTGCCGAAAAACGGTTTGACCTGCTTGAAGGTGAACTGCGTATAGGCCTTGAGGGTGCATATGACGCCCTTTTTAAGGACAGTGACCCCCAGCTTTCGGATGCTCTGCTGGATGCCGCCTGTATGCGCGCCCGTCTTGAGGCCGCCAAGGGCTCGGGCATAGCCTTGCTTGAGAAAATCATTACCGCAACGGTCTTTTACGCCAACGTAAAGGCCGCGTTACGCTGTGCCCGTTCAGGCAAAAGCGCCGCCTTTTTGGATAACGCCCTTATTGAAACCGGCGTAATTCCTAAAAAGGAGCTTGTTTCCGCCGCCACCGCAGGCGTTGAGGCGGTGCTTGAGCGACTGACCACAGCCGATAAGCTGGAAAGCGCCGCGGCAGCCGCCGCTTATAAGGAAAGCCCTGCACAGTTTGAGCTTTTTACCGATAACCTTATTATGGGTCTTGCAAAGGGCGCAAAGTATATCACCGTTGGCGGTGAGGTAGCGGTAGGCTACCTTGTTGCCCGTCAGCGTGAGATTGCCGCCGTTCGAATAATTGCCAGCGGTAAGAAAACAGGGCAGAGTGAAAATGAAATAATGGGAAGGCTTGGTGAGCTTTATGGTTAATATTGCAGTTATAGGCGATAACGAGAGCACCAAGGGATTTGCCGCCGTGGGACTACAGATACACCCCTGCGAAACTGCCGACCAGGCTCAGGCCGCCCTTAAAAGGCTTGTTAGCGAAGGCTGTGGCATTATATATATAACCGAGGAATACGCTCAGGCCTTAAGTAAGGAAATTTCCGCCTTGGATGAGGCTCTGCTTCCCGCCGTTATTCCCATTCCCGGGGTTAAGGGCAATACGGGAATAGGCGTGGCAAGACTTAAAAGCTCGGTTGAAAAGGCCGTAGGCTCCGATATTATTTTTAATAAGTAAGGTGAAATAAAAATGGCAAAGGGAATTGTTACAAAGGTTGCAGGTCCTCTGGTTATAGCAGAGGGTATGCGTGACGCCAATATGTTCGACGTTGTGCGCGTTAGCAGCGAGCACCTTATAGGTGAAATTATTGAAATGCACGAGGACAAGGCATCCATTCAGGTTTATGAGGAGACCTCGGGTCTTGGCCCCGGTGAGGAGGTTGTATCCACCGGTATGCCATTAAGCGTTGAGCTGGGCCCCGGTCTTATAGGCTCCATTTTTGACGGTATTCAGCGTCCTCTGGCCGAAATTATGAAGATTAGCGGCTCAAACCTTACCCGCGGTGTTGAGGTTCCAAGCCTTTCCCGTGAAGCAAAATGGGAGTTTACCCCCACCGTTAAGGTTGGAGATAAGGTTGTTTCAGGCGATACCGTTGGTACCGTTCAGGAAACCGCTATTGTGCTTCATAAAATTATGGTGCCCGTAGGTATTTCAGGTACCGTTAAGAGCATTGAGGCAGGCTCCTTCACCGTTACCGATACCGTTTGTGTTATTGAAAACGAAAAGGGTGAGGAAAAGGCTTTGACCCTTACACAGAATTGGCCTGTTCGTGTGGGCAGACCCTATAAGAAAAAGCTTTCTCCCGATATACCCCTTATTACGGGTCAGCGTGTTATTGACACCCTGTTCCCCATAGCAAAGGGCGGTGTTGCCGCCGTTCCCGGCCCCTTCGGTTCGGGTAAAACCGTTGTTCAGCATCAGCTTGCCAAGTGGGCCGCCGCCGATATTATAGTTTACATCGGCCGCGGTGACCCCGGCAACGAAATGACCGACGTTTTAAATGAATTCCCCGAGCTTAAGGACCCCAGAACAGGCAACTCTCTTATGGAGCGTACCGTGCTTATTGCCAACACCTCCGATATGCCCGTTGCCGCCCGTGAGGCTTCCATTTATACAGGCATTACCATTGCGGAATACTTCCGTGATATGGGCTACACCGTTGCCCTTATGGCCGACTCCACCTCCCGTTGGGCTGAGGCTCTCCGTGAGATGTCTGGCCGTCTTGAGGAAATGCCCGGTGAAGAAGGTTATCCTGCATACTTAGGCTCCCGTCTTGCACAGTTTTATGAGCGTGCAGGCCGAGTTATTGTAAATGGCAGTGAGGATACCGAGGGCGCCCTTTCGGTTATCGGCGCCGTTTCCCCTCCCGGCGGTGATATTTCCGAGCCTGTTTCTCAGGCAACCCTTCGTATAGTTAAGGTTTTCTGGGGACTTGATTCCTCCCTTGCATACAAGCGCCATTTCCCCGCCATTAACTGGCTTACAAGCTATTCCCTTTATGCCGATTCCCTCTCAAACTGGTTTAGCGAGAACGTTAAACCCGATTGGGACCAGCTTCGCGGCAGGATAATGACCCTGCTTCAGGACGAGGCCGAGCTTGAAGAGATTGTTAAGCTTGTTGGTATGGACGCACTCTCCGCTCCCGACCGCCTGAAATTAGAGGCGGCACGCAGTATCCGTGAGGACTATCTGCACCAGAACGCCTTTATGGATGAGGATACCTACACCTCACTGAATAAGCAGTATTTAATGATGTCCGCCATTCTGCAGTTCTACGATAAGGCGCTGTCAGCACTAAAAAACGGTGCCGATATTGAGGCCATTGTTACCACCCCTGCAAGGGAAAAGATTGGCCGCATAAAGTATGCCGCAGAGGATTTGGCACAAAAGGATTACACCGCTGCTCTTGAGCAGCTTGATAACGAGCTTAAGGCCGCCGTGGCCGCCGCTCAGGAATAGAAAGGGGGAGTTTTAAATGCCTAAGGAGTACAGAACCATACGTGAGGTTGCAGGACCTCTTATGATGGTAAGTGACGTTGAAAACGTAAAATATGATGAGCTGGGCGAGATAGAACTGCCCTCAGGGGAAACCCGCCGTTGCAAGGTGCTTGAGGTTAACGGCACCAATGCCCTTGTTCAGCTTTTTGAAAGCGCCGCAGGTATTAACCTTGCAGGCTCTAAGGTAAGATTTTTAGGACGCAGTATGGAACTGCCCGTATCAAAGGATATGCTCTCCCGCGTGTTTGACGGCCTTGGCCGCCCCATTGACGGCGGTCCCGACATCATCCCCGAAAAACGCCTTGACGTTAACGGCAGACCTATGAACCCTGCCGCCAGAAACTACCCTCAGGAGTTTATTCAGACGGGTGTTTCCGCCATTGACGGTCTTAATACTCTGGTAAGGGGACAAAAGCTGCCTATTTTCTCGGCCTCGGGTCTGCCCCACGCAAATCTTGCGGCACAGATAGCACGTCAGGCCGCAGTTCGCGGTGAAAACGAGCAGTTTGCCGTTGTTTTTGCCGCTATGGGTATTACCTTTGAGGAATCAAACTTCTTTGTTGACTCCTTTAAGGAGACCGGCGCCATAGACCGTACCGTAATGTTTATTAACCTTGCAAACGACCCTGCAATTGAGCGTATTGCAACACCTAAAATGGCACTGACCTGTGCCGAATACCTTGCCTTTGACCTTGGTATGCAGGTGCTGGTTATTATGACCGATATTACCAACTATGCCGATGCCCTGCGTGAGGTTTCCGCCGCCCGTAAGGAGGTTCCGGGCCGCCGCGGCTACCCCGGTTATATGTATACCGACCTTGCCACCCTTTACGAGCGCGCAGGCCGTAAAAAGGGAAGTGACGGCTCCATTACACTCATTCCCATTCTTACTATGCCTGAGGATGATAAAACCCACCCCATTCCTGACCTTACAGGCTATATTACCGAGGGTCAGATAATACTTTCCCGTGAGCTTTACAGAAAGGGCGTTATGCCCCCCATTGACGTTCTGCCAAGCCTTTCCCGTCTTAAAGATAAGGGTATAGGTAAGGGACGTACCCGTGAGGACCACTCGGGAACAATGAACCAGCTCTTTGCCGCCTATGCAAGAGGTAAGGATGCCAAGGAGCTTATGGTTATTCTTGGTGAGGCGGCCTTAACCCCCACCGATAAGCTTTATGCCGAGTTTGCCGAGCGCTTTGAGAAGGAATACGTTTCTCAGGGCTATTTCACCAACCGCACCATTGAGGAAACCCTTGATATTGGCTGGAAGCTTTTATCCATTCTGCCCAGAAGCGAGCTAAAGCGTATAAGCGACGAAATGCTTGACCGCTATTATGGAAAGCAGTAAGGCGGTGAAGTAGATGGCTGTGCTTAACGTTAACCCAACCCGTATGGAGCTGACACGCCTGAAAAAGCAGCTTAGCACCGCAGTGCGCGGCCATAAACTGCTTAAGGATAAGCGTGATGAGCTTATGCGCCGCTTTCTTGAGCTTATAAGAGAAAATAAGGAGCTTAGAGCTCAGGTTGAAGGGGAGATTGGCAGCGCCCACTCCCACTTTGTTCAGGCAAGCGCCCTTATGGATAAGAAAAGTCTTGACACCGCACTTATGTACCCTAAGCAACAGGTTAGCCTTAGTGTTGAAACCGAAAACGTTATGAGTGTTGAGATACCCAAATTTGAAACTCGACTGCGCACCAGCGAGGCAGGCGACATCTATGCCTACGGCTTTGCTGATACCTCCTTTGAGCTGGACAGCGCAGTGGAGCAGGTAAATGACCTGTTACCCCTTATGCTCCGCCTTGCCGAAACCGAAAAGGCCACACAGCGTATGGCTATTGAAATTGAAAAGACCCGTCGCCGTGTTAATGCTCTTGAGCACGTTATGATACCTCGTTATCAGGAGACCATCCGCTTTATAACAATGAAGCTGGAGGAAAACGACCGTTCAAGCCGCACCCGCCTTATGAAGGTTAAGGATATGATGGTTAAGGAGCAGATAGAGAAAAAACGGGCAAATCCTGATATGCTATAAAATTCCATATTAATGCCTCCCTCTTTGAGGGAGGTGTCAAAACCAAAGGGTTTTGACAAAGGGAGTTTTTTATATGAAATTTACTCCCTCAGTCACCTTGCGGTGACAGCTCCCTACCGGAGCCCGTCCCCTCTGTCCTTTGGACATCTCCCCACACTGTGGGGAGTCACCCTCTCGGAGGGAGCCTTTTATATGAAATTTACTCCCTCAGTCACCTCACGGTGACAGCTCCCTCTCAGAGGGAGCCTTTTATATGAAATTTGCTCCCTCAGTCACCTTGCGGTGACAGCTCCCTCACAGAGGGAGCCTTTTATATGAAATTTAATGTAATAAGGAGTACAAATATGCACATACTTCTGTCTGTCCTTGGCATAGCGGTGCTTATTGTAGGCATTGTCCTTGGCCTGATATTGGGTGAGGTAAATTTAATGCTTGCCTGCATCTGCCTTTCGGTAACGCTGGCGGTTTTACTTTTTGCCCTTTCCCACATAATGGAGACCCAGAAGAACATAATAAAAAGACTTGATGAGCTTTCCCGCCGTCTCCCTGAGGATGACGAAATTCTATGAAGATAGGAAACCTTCAAATTTCGGGCTATGCCGCCCTTGCGCCTATGGCAGGTGTTGCCGACAGGGCCATGCGTGAGCTTTGCCGTGACTTTGGCGCCGCCTACACCGTTGGTGAACTTACCAGCGCAAAGGGTGTGAGTATGGGGGATAAAAAATCCGCCTCCTACCTTAGCGTAGGCGAAAATGAACGCCCGATGGCCTCCCAGCTTTTTGGTGGCGACCCCGAAATTATGGCGGTTGCCGCAAGGCAGGCTCTTACCTATAACCCCGATTTTATAGACATAAATATGGGCTGTCCTGCCCCTAAGGTTGCAGGAAACGGGGGAGGCAGTGCCCTTCTTCGCGACCCCGCCCTTGCAGGCAGAATCCTTAGGGCCGTAAAAGCGGCGGTGGACGTTCCCGTTACCGCCAAGATACGCATTGGCTGGGATGACAACAGCATAAACGCCGTAGAAATGGCCAAAATCCTTGAGGACGCAGGAGCCGATGCCATTACGGTACACGGCAGAACAAGGGCCCAGATGTATGCCCCCGGTGTGCGCCGTGAGGTTATCCGTGAGGTTAAAAATGCGGTAAGTATTCCCGTAATTGCCAACGGTGACGTGGTGGACGGCCAAAGCGCCAAGGAAATGTATGAGCAAACAGGCTGTGACTTTGTTATGGTAGGCCGTGCCGCAATGGGCAATCCCTTTGTTTTTGCTCAGATTAACCACTATATGGAAACGGGACAGGTCCTGCCTTTGCCCACCTTAAAGGAGCGGCTTGACGTTATGCTCCGTCAGGTGGAGCTTATGCAGGAGTATAAGGACCCCTATATAGCCATTTTAGAATCAAGAAAGCATACCGCCTGGTATATGCGGGGTGTAAAAAACGCCGCAAACTACCGAAAAATGTGCGGTGAAATAAAATCAATTGACGATATTAAACGAATATACGAAAGGGTATTGGAGGAAAATGAAAATGAAGCTTAAATTAACCGCTTTCGTCCTTGTATTGTGCCTTTGCGCCGCCCTTTGCGGCTGTACCGCAGGCGAAAAACAGGATATTGTTTCAGGAAGTGACCAAGGCTCTGTCCAGAGTGAGGCATCCTCTGTTATTGAGACGGGGACAAGCTCTGCGGAGCAAAGCTCCTCTGAGGTCAGCAGTAAGCCTGTATCCTCCTCGACACCCGATACCTCTACCCCTGCAAGCAAGCCCGTTACCATTGAGGACGAAAAATATCTTATGACCCTTGTTAACCCGTGGGTACCCCTGCCCGAAGGCTTTAAGCCTGATACCACGCCAATTCCCGCAGGCTACGGCACCTGGGCGAATATGTCCTTTGCCGACGTGGGCTTTGACGACCTTATTAAAATGATGGATGATGCAAGAAGTCAGGGTGCAAACCTTATTCTTGTCTCCTCCACCCGTACCACAGCAGAGCAAACCGCACTTTTCAACAACAAGGTAAACCGCGTTATGGCTGCCAATCCCTCCTACACAAGAAAACAGGCAGAGATTGCGGCAGCCAAGGCCGTTGCTATTCCCGGAACCAGTGAGCATCAGCTGGGCCTTGCGGTGGACTTTAACTCCACCGAGGACAGCTTCAGATACACCAAGGAGTTTAAGTGGCTTCAGGAAAATTGCTATAAATATGGCTTTATTTACCGATATCCCGACGATAAGCAGGACACCACAGGCATTATTCCTGAGCCTTGGCACTACCGCTACGTGGGTAAGGATAACGCCAAGAAGATATACGACAGCGGCCTTGTTTTTGAAGAATATCTGGCAAATAACGGATATTAAAATAAAAAGCCCTTGCCTAAAGGGATTATATGTGCTAAAATAATTTGGTTGAAATTTATTATAAAGGATGAATTTAAATGTCAGGACATTCCAAATGGAGTACCATTAAGCGTAAAAAGGAGAAAACCGACCAGCAGCGCGCTAAGGTTTTCACTAAAATAGGCCGCGAGCTTGCAATGGTTGTTAAGGCAGGCGGCCCCAATGTTAACGAAAACAGCAAGCTTAAGGACGTTATTGCCAAGGCCAAGGCAGCCAACGTGCCTAACGATAATATTGAGCGTATTATTAAGAAGGCCGCAGGAGAAGGCGGCGGCGATAATTATGAGGAGATTGTTTACGAAGGCTACGGCCCCTGTGGCGTTGCCGTTGTTGTTGAAACCCTTACCGATAATCGCAACCGTACTGCAGGTGATATGCGTCACTACTTTGATAAATGCGGCGGTAATCTGGGTCAGCCCGGAAGCGTTATGTTT
Organism: Acutalibacteraceae bacterium; assembly: GCA_045531585.1. Taxonomy (GTDB): domain Bacteria; phylum Bacillota; class Clostridia; order Oscillospirales; family Acutalibacteraceae; genus SIG587. The sequence continues at coordinate 6,621 of JAZSEH010000068.1, read as the reverse complement.
ATGTTTGAGCGCAAGGGCCAGATAGTTATTGAGGCCGAGGGTAAGGACGAGGAAACCGTTATGGATGCCGCCTTAGAGGCAGGCGCTGAGGACTTTAACTCCGACGGTGACGTATTTGAAATTTCCACCGACCCCAACGAAATGGGCAAGGTGCGTGACTTCCTTGAGGAAAAGGGCTACACCTTCCTTTCTGCCGAGGTTGCATATATCCCCTCCACAATGACCACCATTGATGACCCCGAAATGGTAACAAAAATGGAAAAGCTTATTGATATGCTTGAGGAAAATGACGACGTTCAGGAAATCTGGTACAACTGGGAACAGCCTGACGAGGAATAAGAATAAAAAAGCTGTGCATTGCACAGCTTTTTTTAATGAATGATGAATAGTGAAAAATGAATAATTGAAGAATTTGTGTTAATAACAGCTATTATTCCTCAATATTCTCAAGTGCCATTTTTACGGCAGCAATTACAAACGCCGAAAAATTGCAGTTCTTTCCCTGAATTGCTTTTTCCACATTTTCTATAACATCATTAGGAAATCTTATTGTTTTATTTGTGGTAGACGGCGTTGAAGGAATTTTAAATTTTTTCATAATATACCTCGTAATACATTTGTCTTGCTTATAGTGTATATAATGTTTTCAAAAAAATATGCATTGCAATTGCAATGCATATTTGATAGAATACAAATGAGGTGTTTTTTATGGCAGAATTTTGTTATGAGTGCTTTAAAGAAATTTTTGATTTTGATGACCCACCGCAAGATATTGTTTTTTCTCGTCATAAGTGGCTGTGCGAAGGTTGCGGAGAAGAAAAATATGTGGTAATCTCCATTCGCAAAGCAGGAATAATCAAGTTGGTCTTATTCAAATTGGGTTTTTACAAAGATAAATATTGATCTTTTGTAGGGGTCGGCGCCCTCGACGACCCTTACAACGTAATGTTAAAAACGGTTTTTCCTTTCTTTTCGGATATTTCCTTAAAGGTTGCCGCTCCACCAACATTTTTTACGTAGGTTACAACTATATCGCTTTTTTCTATCATCCATAAATTTCGCTTATATATTGCAAACCTCGGCGGTGTTTTTTCAAGACCCTCGGGATAAATTGAATCTTTGTACCTTTCCCTTTGTATATCGCTTTCACACTTTACGTTAAGATATGCAAGAACGACAGAATATGTAATTTGCGGATAGTCTTTCTTTAAAAGCTCAAGCACTTTTTTCACTATCCTGTCAAAACCGCCTTGATTTCCTACATAGAAATTATTAACTCCCTTTTCTTTTATCAAAAAAATTAGTAAATTTTTTAAAGGTTCTTCCACCTTATCCGGAGAATTCCAATGACCAAAAAATGTGCAAGTGCTCATAAAATTTCCTCCTTGTCCTATATGTAGGACATAATATTCTCTTTTATAGTATACACTAAATTTGTCCTAAATCAAGACATAAGGTGTTTACTATGAAAAGAATTATTGAATCACAAGATGTTAATATTACGGGTGAACGAATAAGGTCTGCAAGAATAAAAGCAAAGTTAAGCCAAAAGCAATTATCCGAAAGGCTGGAGCTTTTAGCTGTTTATACCTGCCGAGGATCGGTTTCCCGAATTGAAAACGGCCGCCGTGCCGTTACCGATATTGAGCTTGATGCCATTTCCAAGGTTTTAAACGTTTCTTTGGATTATTTATTCGGCAGAGAAAAATAGATTATAAAAAAGCTGTGCATTGCACAGCTTTTTTTAATGAATAATGAATAATTAAGGTGTGCCTACGGCACATTTTATATTAGGTCGGCAAAGCCGACACCGAAACTATTCATTATTCAATATTCATCATTCATTATTTTGCTCTTCCGTACTCCCTTGTAATCTCCCGTATCTCTCTATACAAATCTTCGGTCAATGCGGTTTTTTCCATTCTCCAGCGCCAGTTACCAAGGGCGGTGCCGGGTATATTCATTCGGTGCTCACTTCCAAGGCTGAGCCAATCCTGCATTGGTATAATTACGGTGTTGGCGCGGCTTTTAAGGCCGTAGCGGATAAGCCGCCTTGCAGGGTCGGTGTCCTCGCCCCTTGTTCGGCGCATAAAAAGCTTGCGGTGGCTATGGGATAAGGTATCATACCAGCCAAGGGTTGTATCGTTATCGTGGGTGCCTGTGTAGCAGACGCAGTTTTTCTTATAAAACCGTGGCAGAAAGGGATTTTTAGGGTTACCGTCAAAGGCAAATTGCAGCACCTTCATACCGGGGAAGCCCGTTCTTTCAAGAAGTCGGGGTACGTCAGGGGAAAGCTGACCCAAATCCTCGGCAATAATATCGGTTTTTCCTATAGCTCTTTCAAGGGCAGCAAAAAATGGATAGCCCACGCCCTGCTCCCAGCTGCCGTTTCGGGCGGTTTTCTCACCGTAGGGAATGGTATAAAAGGTAGAAAAAGCGCGAAAATGGTCTATTCTTGTTACGTCATAAAGCCTTTTACAATGTGCCATTCGGGCTATCCACCATTCATAGCCCTCCTTTTTATGCTCATCCCAATCATAAACGGGATTTCCCCAAAGCTGACCGTCTGCTGTGAACAAATCGGGCGGTACCCCCGCCACAAGGGTGGGTGTTAAATCTCTGCCTACCTTAAAAAGACGGGGCGCCTGCATAACGTCGGCACTGCCTGCCGCCACGTAAAAGGGGATATCGCCAATAATATAAATTCCCTTGCCGTTGGCATAGCTTTTAAGGGCGTACCACTGCGAAAAGAAAAGAAACTGAAGTATTTGGCTGTGCTCTGCCGTTATTCCCTGCTCCTTCTCCTGAAATCGGGCGAAGCTTTCTAGCCAAAAGGCGTTTTCTGTCTTAAACTGTCGAAATTCGGGCCCGGATGTATCAAAACGTCCTGCGGCCTTTAATAACAGGGGATATTTTACCTTTTTTACCCTTTCGTAGTCCACCTTGTTTCCATTCGTCGAAAAATGGGGAATTTCCTGCTTTTTTAAAAGCCCCTGCTCACATAAAAGCCGTAGGTCAATAAACAGCGGCTCCCCTGCAAAGGCAGAGGAGGACTGATAGGGTGACTCCCCCGGGCCTATAGGGTTTAGGGGAAGTATTTGCCAATAGGTCTGCCCCGCATTTTCAAGGAAATCCACAAAGCGGTAGGCACCCTCTCCCAAGGTGCCTATTCCTTCACTGCCCGAAAGGCTTGATATATGAAGCAGTATTCCTGCCGCTCTATCCCTTAACAGCACCTGCCGCCACACCCTTTATAATATATTTTTGACAGGTCAGATAAAATATGACCACAGGCAGAATGGAAAGCACCAGCATTGCCATAAGGGCGCCCATATCCACACTGCCGTAGCCCCCCTTTAAATACTGCACCGCTATGGGAATGGTTTTGTAATCACTGCCAATAACAAGATAGGGCAGGAGATAGTCATTCCAAATCCACATAGTGTTAAGAATGGCAACGGTTATGGAGGTGGGCTTTATAACGGGAAAAACCACGCGAAAAAAGGTTTGCACGGGGCCGCAGCCGTCAATGGTGGCGGCCTCCTCAATTTGCAGGGGCACCGTTTTAATAAAGCCGGTAAACAGAAACACCGAAAGCCCTGCTCCAAAGCCTAAATATATAAACACAAGCCCCAAGGGGTTATCAAGTCTCAGGGTATTTGCCACCTTTGCCATGGTGAACATTACCATTTGAAAGGGCACTATCATTGAAAGCACAAAAGCGTAGTATAAAAAAGAGGTAAAGCGGTTTTTTACCCTGACTATATACCAGGCTGTCATAGCGGTGAACAGAACTATTGCCCCAACCGAGAAAACCGTTATAAACAGTGACCAGAAAAGGGCGGATAAAAAGCCCGTATCGTTAATTCCCGTTATATAGTTGTCAATTCCTGCAAAAATATCCCCAAAAGGCAGGGAAAAGGGCTGGGCGTTTATGGAAAAACGGGTTTTAAAGGAGTTTAGTAATATTATGCCTATAGGTGCCAAAAATAGAATACTTAATACCGAAAGCACCGTCATTAAAAGGGCTTTCCCTATAGGCGAGGTTCTTTCCTCCACTATGCCTCAACCTCCTTTTTCCGTGTGAGATAAAGCTGAACAAGGGCAATAAGGGCAACTATTATGGAAAATATTACCGCCTTTGCCTGACCTACGCCCTCACTACCCACCCTGCCGTAAAAGGTGTTGTAAATATCAAGGGCAAGCATCTGGGTCTGCTTGGAGGGCGCACCTGCGGTAAGTGCAAGGTTCTGGTCAAACAGCTTAAAGGAGTTGGTAAGTGTTAAAAACAGACAGATGGTAATACTGGGCATAACCGAGGGTATTATTATTCTGAACAGCACGGTAAAAAAGCCTGCGCCGTCCACCCGTGCCGCCTCAAGCTGTTCAGGAGGCACGTTGGTTATGCCCGCTATATAAATTATCATCATATAGCCTATCATCTGCCAATTCATAAGCACCACAAGTCCCCAAAAGCCGTAGGAGGCATCGGCAGTTATGGATACCCCGAAGTTTAGAAGTATTCCGTTTATTATTAACTGCCAGATGTAGCCAAGCACTATTCCGCCTATAAGATTAGGCAGGAAAAATACCGTCCGAAAGGCGTTGGTTAAGGGGAGACGGCGGGTGAGAAGCAGCGCAAGAATAAACCCAAAGAGGTTTACTGTTATAACCGATACCACCGTAAAGCCTACCGTAAAAATCAAGGCGTTTAAAAAATCCCTGTCGGCGGTGAAGGCCTTTATATAGTTTTCAAAGCCCACAAAGGCGGCGTTTGAAACGGTGGTAAAGCTTGTAAAGGAAAGGTAAATGCCAAGTAAAAGAGGTATGGCAAAGGCTATTGTAAATGCGGCTACGGTGGGCAGCGAAAAAAGCCAGAAATATTTTTTTAAGCCTTTTTCCATTATTTCGCTACCTTTCCTGCTTCCAGCTCTTTTTAACGGTATCCTTTACCGCGGCAAAATCCTTAGTTCCCTGTGCGTACTCAAGCAAAGCACTGCCAAAGGTGTTCTTAAAGCTCTCCCCGGGGAAGGAGGTAAATATCCAGGGCACGGTGTTAATATCACCCTTGTTCATCCAGCGTACCATATCACGGCCAAGGGGGTCCTCAGGCTGTTCGTCTTGGCTGAAGGAATTAAAGGGGGTAAGGAAGCCCAGCTCCTTACTGACGTATTTTTTACCCGTTTCACTTGAGAAAAGCCAATAAAGAAAATCAAGGGACTGTTTCTTTGCCTCCTCGCTTGCCTTTGCGTTAATGGCAAGGTAATTTTCCGTGCCAATGCAAAGACCCTGCTTTTCCTCATTTTCCACACCTGTATAAAGGGGCAGGAATTTAATATCCTCGCTCTTTACGGTGTTGCCCTTAACGTCGGCTATCTGTGCCCAGGCCCAGGTACCGTTTTGCACCATTGCCACCTGAGAAAGGGCAAACTCCGCCATGGAATCGGCAACACTTTTGGAGCCCAAAAGTCCCTTTTCGGTAATGGAGTTGTTTATATATAAGTCAAACAGATTTTTAAAGTTTTCGGCGTACTTAAAGTCAATATCATCGGTGTTAAGCCCTGCAAGAGTGGGGTCGGTGTAGTCCTTATTCTCCCTGAATTCATAATAAAGGGGAATATTTGCAAGGTGGGTCTGCCAACGCCAATCCTCACCCCCTGTAAGGGAGGTGGAGGCAAACACGCCCTTAATACCAAGGGCATCCTTTTTGGCGGTCATATCCTCTACCACCGCCTTAAGCTTTTCAAAGCTGTTAATCTCCTGAGCAGAGGAAATATTTACCTTTTTATCCGGCAGAGCAAAGTATTTTTTCATAATGGCATCGTTATATATTATGCCGTAGCCCTCCACAACGTAGGGGATGCCGTAAACACCCTGACCGTCGGTAATGGCAAGACTTTTATCGGAAAGCAGGGTGTATAAATCGGTGTTTTTAAGGTCGGCACAGTAATCCTTCCAGGAATTGTAGCCAATGGGGCCGTTTATCTGAAAAATGGTGGGCGCACCCGATTTGGCAATCTCACTTTTAAGGGTCTGCTCGTAGGTGTTGGCCGCCGCAGTAACCACCTTAACGGGAATACCCGTTTCCTTTTCGTAATCGGCAGCAATGGACTGGTAAACCCTTGCCGCCTCAGGCTTAAAGTTTAAAAAGTAAACAAGGGCATCCTGCTTTGCATCACAGCCCGAAAGGGGAGCCACAGCGCAAAGACACAAAATAAAGCATAAAAGAATTAAAATTTTTTTCATATTATCATTCCTCCTGCAAATATCTTGCCACGTTTAAGGAAAATAATTCAAAATATAAAATTAAATTTCATTTAAAAGGCTCCCTCTTGGAGGGGACTCCCCACAGTGTGGGGAGATGTCCAAAGGACAGAGGGGACGGGCTCCGGTAAGGAGCTGTCACCGTCAGGTGACTGAGGGAGTAAATTTCATATTAAAGGCTCCTTTCCTGATGTTAACTCCCACGGTGCAGAGCGATTCCCAAAGGATATATCCCTCAAGCTCCAATATGCGGTACAAACCATCCGGTTGAAGAAGAAAAACATAAACCCTCATCAAAAGAGAACAAATCGGCAACGCTACATAATATATTATGTAGCGTTGCCGATTTGTTCTCTT
>JAZSEH010000019.1:0-12725 GCA_045531585.1 Acutalibacteraceae bacterium | reverse complement strand
CCGAAAAACATTTGCCTATTTTCGGCAAGTATTTACCTTTCTCAAAGTATGTAACCCACTATGACACTTTCAAAATTTGAAAGTGTCATTTTCTTTTACATAGAAAAACGGAGGACACTTCTTTACGAAGTGTCCTCCGTTAGTGAGAAAGCTTTTTTTTACTCTAATTCATCAAGAAAATAGCCTCTTGTATTGGCGCATCTGCCGTAGGCATCAACCACCTCAAAGCGCATATATTCATCCTTCGGCAGGTCAAATACTGCCTGTGTAATGCGTTTGCCGCCTTCGGCCTTGGGTCATTTTCATTATCGTAAATCCACGCACAATGATTATCATCGGTGGCAATACAGGAAATTCTTTGCCCCAGCCTTAACATCTGGTCGTACATCTGGGGATTATATTCAAAGTATCTGTAATACGAGCCTTGATTAAGTATTTCCATTGCTTCATTTCCTTGGCCGTATTTCCCCCGTCGGAAACGGTGGTATGGCAGTGCAGATTTGCCTTGTAAAATTTTCCTTCATTTGGTATTAGATATTTTTTTCATTTAATCACCTACAAAGTAACTCCGTCTTTAAAAATTGCTATTTCTCTGCAAGCATTTTCCTCATTTTTAGTCTGTGCTCCTGAGGCCACCTCGATTATGTAATCAAGCAGGTTTTCGGACAACTCCTCCATAGAAATGCCCTCTGTCAAAGGGGAGGCATCAAAATCTATCCAATTTGCCTTTCTTCTTGCAAGTTCCTTATTGGTGGCAACCTTAACGGTAGGCACAGGTGCACCAACAGGGGTGCCTCTGCCTGTGGTAAAGATAATTAGCTGAGCCCCTGCGGCGGTAAGGTTGGTAACCGCCACAATATCATTACCCGGTCCGTTTAAAAGGTTCAGTCCTTTTTTCTGTAAAAAATCACCGTAGGTCAGCACGTCAACAACTTTTGCCTTGCCGCCTTTTTTTATACAACCCAAGGATTTCTCCTCTAAAGTAGTAATCCCCCCTGCTTTATTTCCCGGGGAGGGATTTTCATACACCACCTGATTGTGTGCGGTAAAATAATCCTTAAAATTATTTATAAGCTCTACTGTTTTAACAAAAACCTCTCTGCTTTCACACCTGCGCATAAGCAGATGCTCTGCACCAAACATTTCGGGGACCTCGGTTAAAACGGTGGTACCCCCCATTCCTATAATTTTATCGGACAGGGCGCCCACAAGTGGATTGGCGGTTATTCCGCTAAGTCCGTCACTTCCGCCGCATTTAAGGCCTATTTTCAGCTCACTTACAGGAATTTCGGTACGCTTGAATTTTGCGGCATAGTCCTTTAACTCAGCAATAATGGCACAGCCTTCCTCTATCTCGTCCTCACTGTCCTGAGCATTTAAAAACCTAACACGCTGTGGGTCGTACCCTCCCAGCACCTGTTTAAAGCTTTCAATATTATTATTCTCACAGCCAAGGCCCAACACCAGCACACCGCCTGCGTTTGGGTGGTTTACAAGCCCCCTTAAAATAAGCTGTGTGGTCTTATGGTCTTCCCCCAGCTGAGAGCAGCCGTAGGGGTGGGGAAAATACTGTGCCCCCGTAAGGGTGGCAAGGCGCGTTCCTATTTTATTAACGCAGCCCACGGTGCCAACTATCCAAATTTCATTTCTTATACCCACGTCACCGTTTTTTCTGCGGTAGCCTAAAAAGCTTTTTGGGGGTTTTGGAGGAATATAGGAAAACACAGGCTCATAGCTGTATTCCAGCTTACCCTCAAGAGCGGTTTTTACATTGTGGGTATGTACCTGCTCGCCCTTTAAAATTGGAGCAGTAGCCTTACCTATAGGCTCACCGTATTTTATTATATTCTCTCCCTGCGCTATATCGCGGCGGGCGTATTTATGACCGTTATTCAGGTTTATCTCAACATTATCGGCGGCATCTATTATCATATTAAAGCCTCTTTTCAATTTCGTCCTTCAAAAAGCTTAAATCCTGTCCCCAAAGCTTTGAATTACTAAGAATTTCCTTAACCGATGCAGTTTTAATAAACTTTATAACCTGTGCATCGTCGTTAGGGGTGCCCTGCTTATAGAATTTTATAAGCATTGCAAAGGCGGTAAGCAGGTTTTCAGGATTTTTGCCCGTTACCTTTATGTAATCAAGAACTGAAGGCAGTACACGCACCCTGAATTTGCTTACGCTATTAAGTGAAATGGAGGCGCAAAGGTGGCGGATAAAGGGATTTTTAAAACGCTCAAACACGTCATCAGCATAGTCCCTGAGCATCTGCTCATCCCCATCAAAAGCGGGAATTATCTCATCATATACACATTTTTTAACAAAGTTGCTCATTACTCCATCCTTCATACATTCCTCAACCGTTTCAAGTCCTGAAAGGAGTGCATAGGGTATCATAGAGGTATGTGCACCGTTTAATATCCTTACCTTGCGCTTACGGTAGAAATCAAGGTCACGGGTGACAACAACGTTTAAATCGGTTTTATCAAAGGGGAACTCGGCCTTAATGCGGTCATCCCCCTCAATTACAAAGAGGAAGAAAAGCTCACTTGTGTTAAGCAGCTTATCCTCGTAATCAAGCACAATGTCACCCTGAGCAGGGGCACCTGTTACAATGCGGTCAACAAGGGTGTTGTAAAAGATATTTTCCTTTTCAACGTATTCCACAAAATCGGAGCCTAAATTCCACAGTTTGGCGTACTGCAAAATACACTTTTTAAGATTTTCTCCGTTTTTCTCTATAAGCTCGCAGGGTAGAAAAATAAAGCCCTTAAGTCCCAACTCATAACGGCGTTTAAGAAGCAAGGTCACCTTGCCGGGAAAGCTTACGTCGGGAGCGTTTTCCGCTTTATCGGTATCGCAGAAGACAATGCCTGCCTCTGTAGTGTTGGATATAATAAATCTATAATCCTCATTCTCTGCCAAAGCACGGTACTTTTGAAAATCTGTATAAGGGTTAACGGTACCCGATATCACATCCACAAGAGCCATTTCAACTGTGGGAACGCCATCTTTCAACCCCCGCATAACGTGTGTGTAAAGTCCCTTTTGCTCATCAAGAACATCACAACGGCCAAAGGCAATGGGCTGAACAACGGTAACTGCGGCGGCAAAATCGCTTGCGTTGTTGGTCTTTTGTATCAATACCTCTACAAATCCTCTAAGGAAATTACCCTCACCAAACTGTATTATTTTATTTTTAAGTCCTTTAGCGGGAGAAAATTTTTCGGTTATATTTTGCATATTTTTGCACCGCCTTCTTTTTTTACAGGAGAATTATACCATCATGCAAAGCATAAATCAATTTGATATTGAATAAAAAAGAAATTTAATATATAATATTTAGAGAAATTTTCTTAAAAAGGATGCTGACCAATGAAAAAATTAGGTTTCGGTCTTATGCGCTTGCCACTACTTGATGTGAACAACGACAAGGCGATTGACATTGAGCAAACCAAAAAAATGGTAGATTTATTTATAAGCCGCGGCTTTACCTACTTTGATACCGCCTGGATGTACCATATTTTTGAAAGCGAAAAGGCAACAAAGCAGGTGCTCACTTCCCGCTATCCGAGAAACGCCTATACCCTTGCCACAAAGCTTCATTGCAGCTTTGTTAAGAGCTTTGAGGACAGGGACAGAATTTTTAACACCCAACTTGAAAACACAGGGGTAGATTATTTTGACTACTATCTCCTCCACGATCTGGGCACCGAGCATTATGAAATTTACAAAAAATATGATTGCTTTAATTGGCTGAGAGAAAAAAAGAGGCTCGGCCTTGCAAAGCAGATAGGCTTTTCCTTCCACGATACCGCCGACCTGCTTGATAAAGTTCTCACCGAAAACCCCGATATGGATTTTGTTCAGCTTCAGATAAACTACCTTGACTGGGAAAGCGATACCATTCAGTCAAGAAAATGCTATGAGGTGGCAAGAAAGCACAACAAGCCCATAATTGTTATGGAGCCTGTAAAGGGCGGCACCCTTGCCAATGTTTCGGCAAACGTTGCCGAGCTTTTTTCCTCCGTTAACAAAACGGCCTCCCCTGCCTCCTGGGCGGTGCGCTTTGCCGCAGGCCTTGAGGGGGTTATGATGGTCCTTAGCGGTATGAGCAATATGGCCCAGCTTGAGGATAATACCACCTTTATGCAGGAGCTTGTCCCCCTAAACGATGAGGAGCTGAGAATCGTGCGCACCGCGGCGGATATGATAAACGGCAACATAGCCATTGCCTGCACAGGCTGCAGCTACTGTGTTGACGGCTGTCCTATGAATATAGCCATACCTAAATACTTTTCCCTTTATAACGAGGATAAACGGGAGGTGCTCCACGCCGCACGGCAATGGACGGCACAGCTGGATTATTACGAAAACCTGCTGAAATCCTTTGGTGCCGCAGGAGACTGCATAGGCTGCGGCCAATGTGAGGCCGCCTGTCCCCAGCACCTGCCAATAATAGAGCATTTAAAAGAGGTTAAGGAGCATTTCGGGAGATAGGAAAATAAATATTAAAACAAGATGACTAAAGCATTTCCTGATATGAATACGTATATGTTGAAAAGGCTTAAAAGGGATAGTTTCATAATGAAACTATCCCTTTTTTTCGCTTATTTTAATAATCTTTATAAAAAGCAAAAAACAGACTGTATAAAAATACAAGCCTGTCCTAATGCTACCATTTTTTCTGACAAAGATTTAAGCTTTGTTCAGACGGCATACCAGAGCGGATTTCTTCCTTGCAGCGGTATTCTTGTGCAGAATGCCCTTGGAAGCAGCCTGGTCAATCTTCTTAACAGCGGCCTTAACAACCTCACCTGCGTTATCGGCCTTAGCTTCAACTGCAGCGTCAGCCTTTTTAATGGCGGTATGCAGAGCAGAACGATAAGCCTTGTTGCGAAGATTATTAGCCTCACTTACACGGACACGCTTCTTTGCGGATTTAATATTCGGCATTGTTACACCTCCAAAATTTACTCAAGTAAAAGTATAATACCACAACCTGCGGAATTTTGCAATACTTTTTTTCATATTTTTTTAAATACTTGCCAACAATATTTTCAGGTGATTCATTTTGAATATTAGAACAGACCTTGCTTTAGAGCAGAGAGAAACTAAAAAGGGCGAGATTTCGGGAGTAATAAGCGATGAGGAAAAAATAGGTGCCATTACCGTAACCCGTATCAGGGTTTTGAGTGAGCAGGGTGCCGCCGCTTTAAAAAAGGCCGTTGGTGACTACGTTACCGTTGAGGTACCACCAATTGACCGCCACGGCGGTGATTGGAACGATACCGTTTATGCCGTATCAAGTGAGCTTTCAAAGCTTCTTGGCGAAATAAAAGGCACCGTGCTGGTGGTGGGCATAGGCAATACCGATATTACCCCCGATGCCTTAGGACCTAAAACGGCACTTGGCGTTCTTGCCACAAGGCATATAAGCCGTGAGCTTTCGGAGCAGCTTGGCCTTGCAGGGCTTAAAAGCGTTGCTGTGCTCTCCCCCGGTGTGCTGGGACAAACGGGTATGGAGCTACAGGAAATAATAAGGGGTGCTGTGGAAAATATAAAGCCCCAGGCGATTATTGCGGTGGACGCTCTTGCGGCACGAAGGGTTTCGCGTCTTGGCTGTACGGTACAGCTTTCCAATGCGGGTATCTCCCCGGGCTCGGGTGTGGGTAACGCCCGACGTGAGCTGAGCCGCGCCACTTTGGGTATTCCCGTAATAGCCATCGGTGTGCCCACTGTGGTAGATGCCCAGACCCTTATTTACGACCTTTGCGGCACCACTCCACAGGAAAACAACGAGAATATGATTGTAACCCCAAGGGAAATTGACCTTATGATAGACCGCGCCGCCGAGCTTTTATCCTTTGCCATAAATATAAGCCTTCAGCCCGATACCGACCCTGAAATTATACGGGCGTTAGTATAACGGAACACTTCCCCTCATATTTATATATGGGGTGATGGATTTGACCGATAAAAACGGAGGGCTTTTAACTGCCTGCGCCTGTATGGCCTGTCTTTTAATACTTTTTTGCGCCGTGGCAGTTTTCTTTTTTTCGGCACAGACCCTGCCTGATTCCACACCCTTATATAGCACCTCTTCAAGCTATAACAGCTTGCCCTACCCCACACCCGACATAAGCAAGCCCCAAGAAAGCCAGGAGCAGAATAACACCTCCTCCGCCGTAACGGCAGGCTCAAGCGGTAAGGCACTTGGCAAAATTAAGGGGCAGTTTTTCTCACCCTACAGTGCAGGAACAAAGTACAATAACGTTTTTATAAACAATAAAAGCGGTAAAAGCATAAACCTAAAAAAGCTACTTAGCGGCGGTGCTCCCCTTTCCGTTAAAAAGAATAAGGAGCCCCAGGTGCTGATAGTTCACACCCATACCACCGAAAGCTATATGCTAAGGGACAGCGACCACTACACCGATACCGATGCTACCCACACAAGGGATGAAACAAAAAATATGGTGGCGGTGGGAGCGGTATTTGCCGATAGGCTTGAGAATGCAGGAATAGAAGTTTTGCACCTTAAAACAATACACGATTACCCCTCCTACTCAGGTAGCTATGACGCCAGCGCCGCTACCGTAAAGACCGCATTAAAGGAATACCCCTCCATAAAGGTAATACTTGATATACACAGGGACTCCATTTCCGACGGCGGCACGGGTAAGGTCAAGCCTGTTGTAAAAATAGGCGATAAAACTGCCGCTCAGGTTATGCTGGTTATGGGCACCAATCATAAAAATTTTGAAAAAAACCTTTCCCTTGCGGCAAGATACCACCAGACAATGGAGGTACTGTATCCCGGTCTTGCCCGACCAATGACGCTATATAACAAAAAATACAATCAGGAGCTGCACACAGGCTCAATGCTTATTGAGGTAGGCACCGATGCCAACACCCTTGAGGAGGCGCTCTACGGTGCCCGACTTGGGGCAAATGCACTTGTAAGCCTGCTGAACACCCTTGTTAAGGAGTAAAAATGAAGAAGAAAAGCACGAAAATATATCTGCGCACGCTGAAAATTACCACCATACTGCTTTTTTGCCTTTCCCTTCTGGCCTTTGGTTGCTTTAAGGCCTACGAGGGTATACGGCAGGTGGGCTTTGGAGAATATAAAAACGCCGTGGAGATAGATGAAAACGGCCTGCGAATAATGGATATGGAGCTGTTCAAAAAAAGTTAATTTGCATTTTGTCGACTTTTGCGGTATTATGTATACGTTAGGAAAAAATACCGCATAAAGGAGATGCGTTTATGGATAAATCAAAAATTTTCCGTCAGGGAAAATTATTTGTGTTTTTCTTCGTTAGCCTTTTGTATTTTGAGCTTATATTAAAGCTTTTTACCTGCAAAAGCTTTTTTGATACAGGCCTTATTTTTATGCCCCTTTTCACCCTGTGTGAGGCGGTGGTGCTGAAAATTATTTGCTCGGTATTCCCCGAAAGGGTAAACCGCGCCCTTACGGGAATTATAATAGGTATTCTTTTCGTGCTTTTCGGCACACAGGCCGTGTATCACGATTTTTTTGATAAATACCTTATATTCTTTTCCCTTACCGCAGGCGGTGCCGACCAGATTATTACCAACGGCATACTAAAATCCACACTGGATGCCATCGTTTCGGGGCTCCCTGCCATACTGCTTTTAAGCCTGCCACTTGTGGCCTTTTTCCTGCTTAGAAAGAAATGGCTTGAGTTTCCCAAACTAAAGCTCCGCTTCAGCCTTGCGGGCCTTGTAGCGTCAGTAATAGTACACTTCCTTATTGTAGGCAGCATATATCTTAGCCCCTCGGATAAATTTTTATACTTTGGTACCTTTGACCCCAACCTAACGGTAAAAAGCTTTGGTCTTGTGCGTACCGAAATACTTGATATAAAGTACAACATATTCGGCTTTGAGCAAAGCAAAAGAATGGAGATAGAATATCCCCTGTACAGCGGTCCTTCCGACGAAAGCTATGAGGCCAATGCTCAGGATATTGATTTTGCCGCCCTTGCAGAGGGCGAAACCGATGACACCGCCGCCGCACTTCACGCCTACTTTAATAAGCAGTATCCCACCTATAAAAACGCCTACACGGGAAAATTTAAGGACTATAACCTTGTGTTTATTGTGGCAGAGGGCTTTTCGCCATACGCGGTGGATAAGGATATTACCCCCACCCTTTATAAAATGAGCACCTCAGGCTTTAAATTTAAAAATTTTTATACACCAATTTGGGGTGTTTCCACCTCTGACGGTGAGTATACCGCCTGCAACGGGCTTATCCCCAAATCAGGCGTATGGAGCTTTTACCGCTCCAGCGAAAATTACGTTCCCTACACCTTAGGTAACCAGTTTAAGAAGCGTGGTGTAAACAAGCTTTTTGCCTACCATAACAACACCCACGCCTTCTACCACAGAGACCTTTCCCACCCCAATATGGGCTACACCTATAAGGGTATTGGCAACGGACTTGAGGAGTTTATTACCGATTGCTGGCCCCAGAGTGACCTTGAAATGATGCTGGGCACTATGGATGATTACATTCAGTCGGGCGAGCCCTTTCACGCCTATTATATGACGGTAAGCGGTCACCTTAATTATAATTATAACGACAATGCAATGGTGCAGAAAAACTGGGATAAGGTAAAGGACCTTCACTGCTCCGATACGGTTAAATCCTACTATGCCTGCAACATTGAGCTTGACCTGGCCTTAGAAGCTCTCCTTAAAAAGCTGAACGAAGCAGGTGTTGCCGATAAAACCGTTATTGCCATTACTCCCGACCATTACCCCTATGGCCTTGAAAGCGACGGTGTGGATGCCTACAAATATTTTAACGAGCTGGCAGGCCACACCATTGACCCGGATTTCGAACTGTACAAAAGCAACTTTATACTCTACTCACAGGGTATGGAGGACAGCATAACGGTGGAAAAATACTGCTCCTCCCTTGATATACTCCCTACCCTTTCAAACCTTTTCGGCTTTGAGTATGATTCACGTCTGCTTATGGGTAGTGACATACTTTCCACCGCCAAGCCCCTTGTTTTGTTCTCTACCCGAAGCTGGATAACCGACAAGGGCAAATACAACGCCGAAACCAAGGAGTTTATTCCCTTTGATGGTCAGAAGTTTGAAAGCACTACTGAGCAACGCTCCTATATAAACAATATAAATGCTATAGTAAACAATAAATTTATGGCCTCCGCCATGATGCTTGACTCTGATTACTACGCAAAGGTTTTTAACGTGAAAAAATAAATTTATACCCCCTTGACTTTTAACGGTCTTGGGGGTATAATACTGTTAAACGATTGAATGATTGTTCAATTGTTATTTATATCAGGAGCTGATACCAATGACCAAAACCTATAAAATAGACGTTGATTGTGTAGGCTGCGCCAATAAAATGGAGGTTGCCGCAGGCAAGGTAGAAGGCGTTAAATACGCCGCCGTTAATTTTATGACCCTTAAGATGCGTATTGATTTTCAGGATGGCGTAGAGGAAAAGGCCGTAATGCAGGCTGTGCTTAAGGCCTGCAAAAAGGTGGAAAGAGACTGCGAGATATATTTTTAAAATGAACAAAAAGCAAAAACGAATGCTCTGCCGCATAATAACGGCGGCGGTACTGACGATAATTTTAAGCTTTATTCCCCTTACCGGCTATTTGCGGCTTGCCCTTTTCCTTGTACCCTATCTTATAATAGGCTACGATATACTCCTTGGGGCGGTGCTGGGAATAAAAAATCTGCAGCCCTTTGATGAAAACTTTTTAATGGCTGTGGCAACGGTGGGCGCCATAATTTTAGGCGACTATACCGAGGGCACCGCCGTTATGCTTTTCTACCAGATAGGCGAGCTGTTCCAAAGCTACGCCGTGGGCAAAAGCAGAAAAAACATAAGTAAGCTTATGGATATACGCCCCGACTACGCCAATATACAGGGCGAAAACGGTGAGCTTATTTCTGTGGACCCTGAGAAGGTCATTTTAGGCACCGTTATAGTGGTAAGACCCGGTGAAAGGGTACCCATTGACGGTGTTATTCTTGATGGCGAAACCTCTCTTGATACCGCCGCTCTTACGGGAGAAAGCGTACCCCGTGACGTAAAGTTGGGAGATGAGGTGCTTAGCGGATGTATAAACCTTACGGGGCTTATAACCCTTCGCACAACTAAGGCCTTTAGTGACTCCACAGTAGCAAAAATACTTGACCTTGTGGAAAATGCAAGCTCCAAAAAATCCAAAAGTGAAAATTTTATTTCCAAATTTGCCCGCTATTATACCCCTGCGGTGTGTCTTGGAGCGGTGCTTCTTGCGACCCTTCCCCCACTTTTGGGACTTTTTACCCACAACTTTGACGGTAACTTTACCACCTGGTTTTACCGTGCCCTCACCTTCCTTGTAATCAGCTGTCCCTGCGCGCTGGTAATAAGCATACCCTTAAGCTTTTTTGCAGGACTCGGAGGGGCAAGCAAGGCAGGAGTGCTTATAAAGGGCTCAAATCACCTTGAGGATTTATCCAAGGTGAAATGTGTTGCCTTTGATAAAACGGGTACCCTGACAAAGGGAGTATTTCAGGTGACTCACATTTATCACGGTAATAAGGACGATGAAACCCTTCTTGAATACGCCGCCCTTGCGGAAAGCTACTCCTCCCACCCTATTGCCGAAGGTCTGCGCCGCGCCTGCAGTAAGCCCCTTGACACCCAAAGGGTTAAAAACGTTACCGAGGAAAGAGGTATGGGCGTTACCGCCCACGTTGACGGCCTGCGTGTTGCCGCCGGTAATGAAAAGCTTATGGAGACACTTGGTGTACCCTTCGTCCCCTGCCACAAGGCAGGAACGGTGGTGCACATAGCCATAAATAACGATTATGCAGGACATATCCTTATTTCCGACCTGATTAAGCCCCAATCCGCAAAGGCCATTTCCGCCCTTAAGGACTGTGGTGTAAAAAGCACCGTTATGCTTACGGGGGATGCACAGCCTGTGGCCGAAAAAATTGCTGAGGAGCTTTCCATTGATACGTTTTTTGCACAGCTTCTCCCCGAGGACAAGGTAACAAAGCTTGAGACGATGCTTAAAAATATGCAAAGGGGCGAAAAGCTTGCCTTTGTGGGGGACGGCATTAACGATGCCCCCGTGTTGACCCGTGCGGATGTAGGCATTGCAATGGGCGCCCTTGGCAGTGATGCGGCTATAGAGGCGGCAGACGTGGTGCTTATGGATGACAATCCCTTAAAGATAGCAAAGGCAATTAAGCTCTCGAAAAAATGTATGGGCATAGTGTACCAGAATATATATTTTTCCATTGGAATAAAGCTTGCCTGCCTTATTTTAGGTGCCTTAGGTCTTGCAAATATGTGGATAGCCATTTTTGCCGACGTAGGCGTAATGGTGCTGGCGGTGCTTAACGCAATAAGAGTTTTGAAAGGATAGAAAAAAAATGACCGAAAAAAATACTACCGAGCTTTGCGCAGTAAATGAAATCCACCAAGAGATGCTTAATATTGTGCGCAGCAAAATGCCGCAGGATGAAAAGCTTTTTGATTTAGCCGAGCTTTTCAAGGTATTTGGCGACTCCACCCGAATGAAGATACTATTTGTACTTTTCGAGGCTGAGGTCTGCACCTGTGACCTTGCGGCGGCCCTCAATATGACCTCCTCCGCAATATCCCACCAACTGAACACCCTGCGCCGCACCAAGCTTGTAAAGACAAGAAGAGACGGAAAAAGTGTATTCTATTCCCTTGCGGACGACCACGTACGAACAATTATCAAGCAGGGCATGGACCATATTGAGGAATAAAATTAAGTTACAAAACTCTAATTATCTTTTTATTTTGCTTTATTGCGTAATCAAGGGCAATTTTGGTACCGCTTTTACGGGCGGCGGACGCGCCCTCATCGTAGTAGACGATGCAATAATGACTTTTATTTATCATTTCATAGTTTCGCTCCACATAAGCTGCCCTGCCTGAGTTGAGTATTCTTTCGGGGTAATAAGTATCCTCATAGCTTTCAAGCAGGTAGTTTTTATAATTTTCGCTTATATAGGGATATTCTGCACGTATATAAACACGTTTTATATGCGTGTATTTTTCTTTTACCTTGGTTACAACTTCAAGGCATAGGCTATTAAATCGGCTCTTGCTCCCGAAAAGAAAAGTATCAATATTCTCATCTTTAATCAATTTTTCAATAATTCTGTAAAGCTCCGATTTTAGTTCCTCGGTTTCCTTTATAGTTCTATGACCAAAAAAGCAACAGGTATTTTTATACATAATATTCTCCTTAAAATATTATAGATATACCATATATCTATTGCTAACATTGTAACACATAATACATCTAAAATAAATACACAATATATTTATTTTGGAGTGATAATATGGCTGTAAAAAGTGTATCGATTCGAATTGAAGAAGAAATGCTGGATAAAATCGCATATGTGGCCGATTATGAAGGGCGCAGCATCAACAGCCACGTGTTGGTCTTAATCCGCGAAAATATCCAGGCCTTTGAGGCAGAACATGGCGCGATTGCCGGGGATATTCATCCGGACGTGAACGTGAAACCAGCCCGTAAATAACGAAAAAAGCTGCTTGACAAATTGGTCAGGCAGCTCTTTTTTATTCGGTTATCGGCGTGCCAGACGGCATTAACGCCGCACACGCCCCTTGCTTCACACGTTGTGCGGTTTTGCTTTATGAATCCTTGAT
>JAZSEH010000030.1:0-16350 GCA_045531585.1 Acutalibacteraceae bacterium | reverse complement strand
CTTGTTATAATGGTTATAGCAAGTCGAAATGGTGAAAAATTTCACTATTTCGACACCAAATCTCCGATTTGGTAACAAATTTTCAAAGAAAATTTGACTATACCCATTGCAATGAATATAGTGCAAAATCAAATCATCTTTGATTCGATTTTGCAAAAGCCGATAAAATCGGCTTATTGAAACGCTAAGAGGCGTTTCAATATTCTATAATCATTATAAAAGGCAAAGGCGGTCAGACAAGGGCGATTGATTTGAGTGCAAAGCAACGCAGTATTATTACTAAATATTTGGATTATGCACGATGCTCGGGCCGATACCCGAGGGATTACTTAATCTCCGCAAGCGAAAAGGACGGAGTCAAGCGTGAAAAACGTTCATTGCAGAATTGGATGAGTTATCACCGCAAAAGTTTTATAGCAGAAAATCGCGAGGATTTATACGAAGACGGTAAAAAGAAAAGAACCGAGACGATTTCATGGCACGGACTGAGACATACCTACGCACAAAGAACCTACGCCGAAGCGTTGCAAGAGAGACCGAAGAAAGCACGTAAGATTGTAAGCGAAAATTTAGGTCACCACAGAACTGAAGTAACAAGAATTTATTTAGCTGATAAGCCGCAGAAAAAGTAATATATTAATTAAAATAATGAAGGATTTATTTAAATTGACTACAATATCCTGCTGACGAAAATCCGTAGGATTGATATATAGGGACAATCAAAGGAAATAAAGGAAAAACAAATTAAATAGAGTTCAGACTGGCAGGTTGCCCACCTGCAAGCATACATATCTTACATACCTTGCAAAACTGAATGCTAAGGACAAGAAGGAGAAGTTGAAATTGAGATTGAGATATGTAGAAAGGAAATCGTATGATGTATTTTTATATGCATCATCTGATTTGGGCAACTTTCGTAAATAGCTTTTGGAATAGCGGACAACACCTCACGCATATAGTTTATGCACATAGGAGGTATTCGTTATGAAGACATTTGCACCGATTAACGTTATTGTCCACTATCCCACAACAGAAGAAGGATGGCGAGAACTAAGACGGCGTGTAGCCGGTGTTCACGCCGATGGAGTACTTAATAGCATTTCTAAGTTAGATTGCCCAATCAGAGAAAAGGAAAGACTGCTTAATGCGATTATAAAAGATACAAAAGAACAGATTAAAGCCGAACAGAAAAAGTAGTCTAAAAAAGTGACAGCCTCACATTTTTGTGGGGGGGGCGGCCATTAAAGAGTGATACGATCCTTAAAATATTTCTCCCAAGATTTAAGACTAATTTGCTTACGTTCACTTTCCCATAGCCTAATCATATTGGCATCTACGCCAACGAGCCTTGCAAACGGTCTTTTGCCAAGATTAAGACTTTCTCTATGCTCTCGGATTAATTTGCCTTGTCCAACTGCTATAAAGCGGTTGTAATCGTCAAGAAGGTCATATACAGGGATATTATAGAGTTTGGAAAGCTTGTCCGCCACGGTTTTATCAAAGCCGTTGTGATTGCCTGTTTCAAGATTTATGTATGTGCTGCGAGCAATGCCAACAATCTGCGCCACTTCCTTTTGCATAAGACCAAGCTTATGTCGACAAAATCTCAAGCGGTCGGGGATGTTATCAATATCCTCGTAAGAGTGGTATTGCTTGTTAAATAACTGTGCTTCCAACAATTTGCGAGGTGCCATCAATCGAAAGCTTAGAACAAACAAGGGAGAGTGTTTTGTTTTGCCGTTTTCGGTGTGCGACATTATATACATATTTTCTGCCGTCTGTTCGGTAATTCTCCAGTGGGGAGTTCTTTTCGTAACCAAAAACTCATTTGTGATAGGGTTGCATTTTCAATACACCGCGCAGCGTAGGTGGCAAGGCGGCTCCCTTTTTGGGGCTTAAAGGTGGCCACAGCCTTAATGAGACCTATGGTGCCTATGGAAATAAGGTCCTCCTGCTCATCGGTGGCGGTGTAATATTTTTTTACTATATGGGCAACAAGGCGCAGATTATGCTCAATCAGGGTGTTTCTTGCGTCCGTGTCCCCACGGGTACATTTTTCCAGCAGCTCCGCCTCTCTTTGGGATGAAAGGGGCGGCGGAAAGGAGCCTGCTCCCGTAACGTTAAGCGCAAGATAAATAAGTGACGAGGCTATTTCAGCCAGCAGTGAAAAAAACATAAAAAACCCTCCGTGTTTTAAATCTATGAAGCACGGAGGATTTTTTTGCCTGTACATTATTTATTTTTTATTCAAGCTCGAAGGCGCCTGTATAAAGCTGGTAATAGGTGCCCTTTTGTTCAAGGAGGGATTTATGGTCGCCACGCTCAATAATTTCGCCATGGTCAAGCACCATAATAACGTCACAGTTCTTAACGGTGGAGAGGCGGTGGGCGATAACGAACACCGTTCTGCCCTCCATAAGCTTATCCATACCACGCTGAACAATGGCCTCTGTACGGGTATCTATGGAGGAGGTTGCCTCGTCCATTATAAGCACAGGGGGGTCGGCAACGGCGGCGCGGGCAATGGCAATAAGCTGACGCTGGCCCTGAGAAAGGTTGGCACCGTTACCCGAAAGCAGGGTGTTGTAGCCCTTGGGCAGGCGGCGGATAAAATCATCGGCACCGGCTAATTTTGCGGCGCTTATGCACTCCTCATCGGTGGCATCCAGCTTACCGTAGCGGATATTATCCATAACCGTGCCTGTAAACAGGTTGGTTTCCTGCAGAACTATGCCAAGGCTTTTTCGCAGGTCGGATTTCTTTATTTTATTCACATTTATACCGTCGTAACGGATTTTGCCGTCGGCAATATCGTAAAAACGGTTTATAAGGTTGGTAATGGTGGTCTTACCTGCACCGGTGGCGCCAACAAAGGCAACCTTTTGTCCCGGCTCGGCATAAACCGAAACGTTTTTCAGAACGTTCTTGCCCTCCTCATAGGCAAAGTCCACGTCCACCATACGCACGTCACCCTGAAGAACGGTATAGGTCACGCTTCCGTCAGAGTGGGGGTGCTTCCAGGCCCAATGTCCCGTATGCTTTTCAGCCTCGGTAACGGTACCGTCGGGAGCAACGTTTGCATTTACAAGGGTAACGTAGCCCTCGTCGGTTTCGGGCTTTGCATCCATAAGGTCAAATATACGCTGTGCGCCTGCAAGGGCCATTACAATGGAGTTAAACTGCTGAGAAACCTGATTTATATTGCCTGTGAACTGCTTGGTCATATTAAGGAAGGGGATTATCAGGTCTATTGAGAAGGCAAGTCCCGAAATGGAGAGGTTCTGTGCTCCCGAAACCAAAAACAGGCCGCCTACGGTGGCAATGATAACGTAAAGCACGTTGCCGATATTCATAATTATGGGGCCCATTGAGTTGGCAAAGGCGTGGGCCTTGTAGCTATCCTCAAAAAGGGAGTCGTTTATCTTATCAAAGTCCTCCTTTGCCTCATCCTCGTGGCAGAAGACCTTGATAACCTTTTGTCCGTTCATCATTTCCTGAACAAAGCCCTCGGTTTTACCGATAGCCTTTTGCTGACGGATAAAGTATTTTGCACTGCCGCCGCCTATTGTCTTGGAAACAAAGAACATAAACACAACGCCGCACAACACCACAAGGGTCATCCAAACGCTGTACCACAGCATAATGGAAAGCACCGTAACTACTATAACAATGCTTTGGAGCAGGCTGGGCAGGGACTGGGAGACAAGCTGACGCAGGGTATCAATATCGTTGGTATAGTGGCTCATAATATCGCCGTGCTTATTTTGGTCAAAATATTTAATGGGCAAATTCTGCATACCCTCAAACATTTTGCAACGCATTTTTGATAAAAAGCCCTGTGTAATAAATGCCATAAGCTGTGTGTGCAGGGTGATAAAGATAATGGAAAGCACGTACAGCACCACAAGGGTCAGCACCTTGGGGAGAATCTCACCAAGGGCGGCGGAATAATCGGTAGAGCCCATTTCAATATACTTGGTTATTACCGCCAGCACCTTTTGGGTAAATACCGAGGGTATTGCCGATACAAGTGCGGAAAAGAGAATACAAAAGGCGGTAAAGGGTAAAAGGGCGGGATAGGAGCTGATAAGCAGCTTTAACACCCTGCCCAGCACCTTGGGGTCAAGGCGCCTTGCGGGGCCGCCCTTAAGGGCTACGGGAGGCTTTTTATTACTCATTTTCCTCACCTGCCTTTATCTGCTGATGGTATATTTCTGAGTAGATGTCACAGCTCTTTAGCAACTCATTATGGGTGCCTGCGGCGGCAATACCGCCGTTTTCCATAACAATAATAAGGTCGGCATCCATAACCGAAGCCACACGCTGAGCAATTATTATTTTGGTGGTCTCGGGAATAAATTTCCTGAAGCCCTCACGAATAAGGGCGTCGGTCTTGGTATCAACGGCGCTGGTGGAGTCATCAAGAATAAGTATTTTAGGCTTTTTAACAAGGGCGCGGGCAATACAAAGGCGCTGCTTCTGACCGCCCGAAACGTTGGTACCGCCCTGCTCAATATAAGTATCGTAGCCATCAGGGAAGGAGCGGACAAATTCATCGGCCTGAGAAAGTCTACAGGCCTCAATAAGCTCCTCATCGGTGGCGTTTTCGTTGCCCCAGCGCAGGTTTTCCTTAATGGTGCCTGAGAAAAGCAGGTTCTTTTGCAGTACCATTGCAACCTCACCGCGGAGGGTGTCAAGGTCGTACTCCCGCACGTCCCTGCCGCCAACCTTAACACAGCCCTCGCTAACGTCATAAAGACGTGGGATAAGCTGAACAAGGGTGGATTTGCTGGAACCCGTACCGCCCAGTACGCCCACAGTCATACCGCTTTTTATGTGCAGGTCTATGTCCTTCAGGGCAAACTGTTCCGCTTTTTTGCTGTACTTAAAGCTTACGTTTTCAAAATCAATGGAGCCGTCAAGCACCAAGGTTTCGGCCTTTTCGGGGCTTGTAAGGGCAGGGGTTTCTTTAAGCACCTCATAAATACGCTTCATAGACTCACCCGACATGGTAAGCATTACGTATATCATTGAAAGCATCATAAGCTGCATCAGAATCTGCATACCGTAGGTGAGCATTGCGGAAATTTCACCCACGTTTATAAGGGTGCCACCGCTGTTTATTATAAGGCGTGAGCCTATAAGCAGAACGAACACCATATTAAAGTAAACGCATATCTGCATTAAGGGGGAATTAAGGGCAACTATCCTTTCGGCCTTGGTGAAATCCTTACGGATATTATCCGAGGCAAAGGCAAATTTTTCCTTTTCGTATTCCTCACGGGAAAAGCCCTTTACAACACGCATTGCACGAACGTTTTCCTCAATGGATTCATTTAATCGGTCATACTTTTTAAACACACTGCGAAATGCTGGCATAGCCTTGCGGCTTACCATAAGCAGACCGAAAACAAGGAAGGGCACTATTACCACGAAGGAGGTTGCCAGCGCACCGCCCATAACGTAGGCCATAATAATGGCAAAAATAAGCATAAGGGGAGCCCTTACGGCAATGCGTATGCACATCATAAAAGCCATCTGCACGTGGGTAACGTCGGTAGTCATACGGGTAACAAGGGAGGAGGTTGAGAATTTATCAATATTCTCAAAGGAATAATCCTGCACCTTGTAAAAAATATCCCTGCGCAGGTTTCGTGCAAAGCCCGCAGAGGCCTTGGCGCAGGTAAAGCCGCCTATTCCGCCGCAGCAAAGGGACACAAGCGCCATGCCTATAAGCAGAACGCCTGTTTTAATAATTTCGGGCATCATAGCGGGATTGTTGGCGCCTGCCTGCACAGCGTTCACAAGGTCGGCTGTGATAAAGGGGATGAGACATTCAATAACAACCTCAACCACCATTAGTGCCATTGTAATAATTGCAGGCGTTTTAAACTCTCGCACACATTGCAAAAGCCGTTTGAACATAAATTAAAAACTCCTTTTTATCGGTGGGGAATTTCACCCGAGGTATGGAAATACATACCATACTTTAATAGTATAAAACTATTAAATTTCATTGTCAAATGAACAAAATGTTAAATTATACCGTTTAAACAATGATATAAATTTTGGGATTGTTGCATTTGTAGGGTTTGGCGCTTGCGACAAACCGTTATTGGGCGAATTAAATATTTTAATTATCAGATATTTGTTTTCGGGATGTCGTAACCGCCATCCCCTACAATATCACATAATATTTTTTGTTTATTATGAGTACATGTCATATAATATCTATAACCTCAACAGCGCCTGTGCGCTGATAGAGGGAGGGGGTTATGCGTATGGTGTAGCCCCTGCCTGCGTCGCTTGTCCACTCAGCAGGCTGTTTTCTTGGCAGTGCGGTGGCGGCAAGGAGCATCATAATGGCTCCGCCGTGCATAACCGCAGCGGCGGTGGTGACGTTTTTGTCCATCATATCCACAAGCATTTCTCTGAGTCCCACGCAAAGGCGTGTAACAAATTCGGCGTTATCCTCACCACCGGGAGGCGCAGATATTCTGCCTGCTATAAAATCCTTATACTCCTTGGTGTTTTCAAGCTCTATGGCGGTTTTTCCCTCAAAGGAGCCGAAGTTGTACTCCTTAAAGTTTTCAACAATTACCTGCTGCCTGTCGGGGAAAAGTATGTTGGCACTCTGTCTGCAACGAAGAAGGGGCGAGGTATAAACCTGCTGTACCTCAGGGTACTCCACAAGGCCCTTAAGCTCCACAAGCTCGTTAACCCCGTCGGGAGAAAGGGGCAGGTCGGTAACACCGATATACTGTCCCATAAGGTTGCCGTCGGTCATGCCGTGGCGTATAAGATGAATTTTGTAAGTAATCATAGACTGCTCTCCAATTCTGCTATAATTTCGTTGGAAAGGAGCATACCTTTTTCGGTAAGGCTGAGAATATCTCCGTCAAAACGGCAAAGCTTATTCTTTTTATACAGCTTTATCTTTTCCATAAACTCCTTAGCTGGGTTAAAATCGTAATAGTAGCTTAAATACTTAAAGGATATGCCGTCAGCAAGGCGAAGCTTCAGCATTATAAATTCGTTCATATCTCCGCCGCCACCGTCATATTCCTGTTTAGGCTCGGTGATAAAGGCATCAATATCCGCAGGGTAGTAAAACCGCTGCTGCAGAATAAAGGAATGAGCCCCGGGGCCAATGCCTATATATTCGCCGCACTCCCAGTAGTTGGTGTTGTGGCGGGAGCGTTTGCTATTTTTAGCAAAGTTTGAAATCTCATAATGCTCATAGCCTGCCTTTTTAAGGGCTTTGCAAACCTGCATATATTGGCGCACCGTTTCCTCCTCATCAGGCATATTAAGGGAATCCCTCATATTATAAAGGGGTGTTCCCTCGTCAACACTTAAAATATAGGTTGAGATATGCTCAGGGTTAAGGGAAAGAATAAAATCAAGGCTTTTTTTAAGACTTTTTTTATTGCTGTCCGGCAGGCCTATTATAAGGTCCACCGAAATATTGTCAAAACCCTCTGCCCTGGCGGCAAGAAAGGTGCTTTCCGCCATGCTTTTATCATGGACTCTGCCAAGCAGTTTAAGCTCCTCATCATTTCCGCTTTGAACACCCAATGAAATTCGGTTTACCCCCGACTTTTTAAGGGCACAAAAAAGCTCCCTGCTCCCCGTCTTTGGGTTTACCTCAACGGTTATTTCCGCATCAGGGGTAATATTAAAGGTGTTTTTTGCTTTTTCTATTATTTCACAAAGCAGTTTACCGCCAAGTGCGCTGGGCGTACCTCCGCCAATGTAAAGAGAATGAAAGGGGCGGGTTAATTTTCCGCCCCTTTTTTCTATTTCACGGCAAAGAGCCTGTGTGTACTCCACCTTTTTATCCTCACCTGCCGTAAGGCTGTAAAAGCTACAATAACGGCATTTGCTGTCACAAAAAGGAATGTGGATATATAATCCCGAATTAGTCAAGGATTTCACCTGTGCAGCTACCGGGAACGGCGGCGGCATTGGCCTCGTCGGTATCAATGTGCATGGCAAGTGCATAGGAATCGCTTACTCTGGCAACAACGTCATCAAAAACAAGTGCTCTGCCCTCGGTAGGAATCTTAACCTTAACAATCTGGCTGTCGGTAATGCCGTACTTCTCGGCATCGGCTGTGGTCATATGTATATGACGCTTGGCGGCAATAACACCCTCGGTCAGTTCAACCTCACCACAGGGGCCAACAAGCTTACAGGCACCTGAACCTGCAACGTCACCCGACTCACGAATAGGGGCGGCAACTCCTATGGAACGGGCATCGGTTAAGGAAAGCTCAACCTGAGTAGCCTTACGGCAGGGACCTAAAATGGAAACGCCTGCAAGCTCACGCTTGGGGCCTACAACGGTAACGCGCTCCTCACAAGCGAACTGACCGGGCTGAGAAAGGTCCTTTTTAGGGGTAAGGGTGTGGCCTTCACCGAAAAGGATTTTAAGATGCTCCTCACTAACGTGCACGTGGCGTGCAGAAATTTCAACTAATACGCTTTTCATTATTTATTTGCTCCTTTATTTTGTTTTCTTACTTATTTTACCACAAAATTAAAAATTTTCAATGCCTTTAATTTATTTTCCGTTGACTATTTTTGAAAATAAGGTTAAAATATATATAGCAAATGTAGGAGGTACTTAAAATGACCGAAGATTATAATCCCGATATAGTTTCCCTTACCGATGATGAGGGAAAGGAATACAAGTTTGAAATACTTGATGCCATTGAAACCGATATGGGCAGATATTTAGCGCTGCTTCCCACCTTTGACGACCCTAAGAAAATGCTTGAGGATTCAGGTGAGCTGGTTATCGTTAAGGTTACCGAGGAGGACGGCGAGGAATTTTTCAGCGAGATTGAGGACGACGATGAGTACGAGACCATTGCCGATGCCTTTATTGACCGCCTTGAGGATTTCTTTGAGATAGAGGAAAATTAGTTTTCATATTAAAGGCTCCCTCCTTGAGGGTGACTCCCCACAGTGTGGGGAGATGTCCAAAGGACAGAGGGGACGGGCTCCGGTAAGGAGCTGTCAGCGAAGCTGACTGAGGGAGTTACTCCTTCTACCAACCTACAGTTGGTTTCCTCAAAGAGGGAGGCTTTAAGGTGAAATTTTATATAAAACATCCTGCCTTGTTCGCGGACCGCGGTCTATTATAACCCTACAAGTTTTATTTTGGGAGCCGATTGTAGCGCGGCGGGTTTGCAGACCTCCCGGTTCGGACGTTAAGAGCCGAAAAGGAAGAAGGGAGCGCGAAACCGTGCTCAGGTACCCACCTGTATTTAATGCAGGTTATCATTAGCCGTTTACGGCAAGGCGGGAGCAGTATTTTTTGCATAAAAACCGAAATTTTTCATAAAATAGCGGTGTAGAAGGCTTTTCAGATATGTAAAAAAATACAATTGACAAAATAATTTTCCTTTGGTATAATTGCCTTTGGAGACTCGGCCTTTGTGGAAAGTCCGTCAGGGAGAATGCGTCACCGACTGAAAGCGCATTTGGGATGAGTAGTAGGCTTGGGAACACTCCGAGGTTGGTCTTAAATTTAATAAAAAAGAGGTTGCGCTGTTTGGCGCATCAATGCGGGTGGCACCGCGGGTAATTTTTGTTTACTCGTCCCGGGAATATGAAAATATTCCTTGGGACTTTTTTATTTTTATTTTCTGGGAGGAAAGTATAATGTACAGAACGCTATATTGTAATGATATTCGTGATGAGCACATTGGCCGTACCGTTCAGCTTGCAGGCTGGGTGGACGTTGTGCGTGACCACGGCGGCGTTATATTTGTTGACCTGCGTGACTACACAGGTGTAACGCAGGTGGTTATCCATAATGAGGAGCTGCTTAAAAACGTAAACCGTGAAACCGTTATTTCGGTAAGCGGTACCGTTGAAAAGCGTGATGCCGAAACGGTAAATACAAAGATTGACACAGGCTACGTGGAGCTGGTTGCCGATACCCTTCAGGTACTTGGCAAGAGCAAAAATATGCTCCCCTTTGAGGTAAGGGCATCCCGCGCAAGCAAGGATGAGCTTCGCCTTAAATACCGCTATCTTGACCTGCGCAATCCCAAAAACCACGAAAATCTGGTAATGCGCTCCAAGATAATACGCCACCTCAGAAACAAGATGGAGGATAAAGGCTTCCTTGATATGCAGACCCCCATCCTTACCGCCTCCTCACCTGAGGGCGCCCGTGACTTTCTTGTCCCCAGCCGTAAGCATCCGGGCAAGTTCTATGCCCTGCCACAGGCTCCCCAGCAGTTTAAGCAGCTGCTTATGGTATCGGGCTTTGACCGTTATTTCCAGATAGCACCCTGCTTCCGTGATGAGGATGCCCGTGCCGACCGCTCACCGGGTGAATTTTATCAGCTTGACTTTGAAATGGCCTTTGCCACACAGGATGAGGTGCTTGAGGTTTGCGAAGATGTGGTATACGATACCTTTAAGACCTTCTCTGATAAAAAGGTAAGCCAAAAGCCCTTCCGCCGTATCACCTATGCTGATGCTATGATGACCTACGGCTCCGATAAGCCTGACCTTAGAAACCCTCTTGTAATCTGTGACCTTACCGCCTTCTTTGCCGATGTGGACTTCCCTGCCTTTAAGGGTCGCCCCGTTCGCGGTATTGTTGCCGACTGTACAGGTAAATCCAACAAGTTTTTTGAGGACTCCCTTAAGTTTGCCACCTCCCCCGAGGTGGGCCTTGGCGGTCTTGGATATATAACCCTTAAGGAGGGTGTATTTGCAGGCCCCATTGCCAAGTTCTTAAGTGACGCAAAGAAGGCCGAGATTATCTCCCTTACAGATGTTAAGGAGGGAGAGACCCTGTTCTTCATCTGTGACGACAAAAAAAGCGACACCGAGAAAAAGGCAGGTCACATCCGTACCTGGCTTGCAAGAAAGGAACAGCTTGACCTTATAAGGGACGATGCTTTTGAGTTCTGCTTTGTGGTGGACTTCCCCATGTTTGAGAACGATGAGGAAACGGGCGAGACAATATTCACCCACAACCCCTTCTCAATGCCTCAGGGCGGAATGGATGCCCTGCTTAATAAGAACCCCGAAGAGGTGCTTGCCTACCAGTACGACCTTGTTTGTAACGGTATTGAGCTGGCCTCAGGTGCGGTTCGTAACCACGATATTGACATAATGAAGGAGGCCTTCCGTATTGCAGGCTACTCTGAGGAGGAGCTTAGGTCTCGCTTCAACGCCCTTTACACCGCCTTCCAATACGGCGCACCGCCCCACGCAGGTATGGCACCGGGTGTTGACCGTATGGTAATGCTTTTAACCGATGAGGAAAAAATCCTTGACGTTATTGCCTTCCCCCTTAACGGTAATGCACAGGACCTTCTCCTTGGTGCCCCAAGCGAGGTTACCAATCAGCAGCTTGAGGACGTGCATCTGCTGGGTAGCGGCAGTGCTCTTGCAGGCCGCGCGACCGAATCGGGCCCTGCAGGAAAGGCAGGGGGCAAGCGCTCCACCTTCTCCAGCGCACAGCAGCTTAACCAGCTTGCCCTTACCGAGGATGAGGAAGCCGTTATGCAGGACATCTTTAATAAGATGAAGGAAAGCGAAGAGCTTCTTAAAAATATTAACACCGAAAATGTTGAAGAAATGGTACACGTTATGCCTATGTCCAACGTGCTCCGTGAGGATAAGCGCCAACAGCCCTTCACAAGGGAGAGTCTGCTTGAGGGCGCACCCCAGCGCAGTGAGGACAGCTGGCAGGTACCCAGACTTGTTAAGTGAGGTGTGTAAAAATGAAATACTATGCAACAAAGCTAAATGAAAAGGGAAATTTTGCCGTTGACGATACAATACTTGTAAAGGGTGCCCCTGCCACCGCAGGCTCCCGTATGCTTGAGGGCTTCAGTCCCCTGTTCAGCGCCGAGGCTGTGGTACGCCTTGAGGAAAAGGGCTATACCCTTTCGGGCAAAACCCACGTTGGTGAGTTCGGCCTTGATTTGGTGGGCGAATTCTCCCATTATGCTAAAAAGGAGCAGTCCCTTAAGGGCGCTGCTGCTCAGCTTGTAGCCGACGGCGAGGTTAAATCGGCCTTAGGCGTTGATATGAACGGCTCCACCAGAAGGGCGGCGGCTATTTCGGGTGTGGATTTTCTTAAGCCCACCTACGGTACCGTTTCCCGTTACGGAGTTATATCCTGTGCCGCCTCGGGTGAGCAGATTGGCGTTTACGCAAAAGATGCCAAGGGTATAAGCGAAGTAATGGAGATAATTTCAGGTCACGATGAAAAGGACGGAACAAGCCTTAAGGATGCACCCCTTTGCTACTCCACCGATATTTCGGTTAAGGGTAAGAAGGTTTGTATTGTAAAGGAGCTGCTTGAAAAGGCCGATGACCAAACCAAGGCTAAGGTAGCCGCCTTTGCAAAGGTCTTAAGTGATAACGGCGTACAGGTTGAGGAAATATCCCTTGATATTTTTGCCGTCGCAAATACCGCCTGGCAGATACTGATGACCGCCGAAACCTGTAACAACGTCTCCCGTTATGACGGCGTTAAGTTCGGTCACCGCGCAGAAAAATACAGAAACATTGACGAATTATACGTAAACTCCCGAACCGAGGGCTTTAACTTCCTTACCAAGGCCGTTATTCTCTACGGCCCCGACGTGCTTTCCAAAAACCGTTACAAGGATTGCTATGATAAGTCTCTCCGAGTTCGCCGTGTTATTGCGGAGCAGTTTAGCGCACTTATGGAAAAATATGATGCCCTGCTTTGTCCTGCCTGCAGTAAGACCGATTTTGAGGAATATGATATAAGCGAGGCCTTTGGCAAGGTATTTTCCGAGAGTGAGTTTACCGCTCTTGCCAACCTTATAGGCGTTCCCGCTTTAGTGTGCGGCGGCGTTCAGCTTATGGCCGCCCACTTTGGTGAGTCCACCCTGTTAAGCCTTGCACACACTGCCGAAAGGAAGGGTGAATAGAATGAAATACGAAATAGTTATAGGTCTTGAAACCCACGTTGAGCTTAGCACCGAGTCTAAGATTTTCTGCTCCTGCGGAGGTCACTCCTCCCCTAAGGAGCCCAACGACTGCGTTTGCCCCGCCTGCTCAGGTATGCCGGGTATGCTGCCCATAATGAACAAGCGTGTTGTGGAGCTTGCCGTTACCGCAGGCCTTATGCTTAACTGTAACATTAACCGCTACACCACCTTTGATAAGAAGAACTACTATTATCCCGACCTGCCCTGCGCCTATCAGATAACCCAGCTTAACCACCCCATTTGTACCGACGGCTGTGTTACCCTTAAGACCTCCGCAGGCTCCCGTGATATCCGAATTAAGCAGATACACATGGAGGAGGATGCAGGCAAGCTGGTACACAGTGGTAAATACTCCTACGTAGACTTTAACCGTACCAGCGTACCACTTATTGAAATTGTTACCCAGCCCGATTTCCGCTCTGCTGAGGAGGTTCTCACCTACCTTAACAAGCTTAAATCCATGTTCCGCTCAGGCGGTATTTCGGAATGTGAGGAGGGCGCAATGCGTTGCGACGTTAACATTTCGGTACGCCCTGAGGGTAGCGAGGAATTCGGTGTTCGTACCGAGATTAAGAATATGAGCTCCTTTGAGTCCATTGACCGCGCCATCCGCTACGAGGCACAGCGTCATATTGACGCCATTGAGTTTGAAACCGAGGAGCTGGTACAGGAAACCCGCCGTTTTGACGACGTTAGCGGCAAGACCATGGCAATGCGCAATAAGGAAACCGAGGCCGACTACCGCTACTTCCCCGATGCCAACCTTATGCCCATTATTATTGATGATGAGTGGCTTGAGCAGATAAAATCCGCTAAGCCTGTTGCCGTTGATGAGAAGGCAGAGGAATACGCCGCCGCAGGCATTTCCGATAAGGAAATTGAAATGCTTATTCACAACCACTCCCTCAGCCGCCTGCTGGATGACGTTGTTGCCGCAGGCTGTGACGCTAAGGATGCGGCAGGCTGGATTCTTACCGACTGTGCAGGTATACTGCGTAAGGACGGAAAGAGCCTTAACGAGCTTACCGTTACCGCCCAAAAGCTTTCATATATTATTAAGCTGGTGGACAGCGGCAGCATTAACCGTCAGGCAGGTAAAAAGGTGCTTATTGCCGTTGTGGAAAATGACGTTGACCCTGAAGCCTACGTTAAGGAAAACGGCCTTGACCGCAAGGTAGATACCTCTGCTCTGGAGGGTATTATTGACCGAGTAATTGCCGAAAATCCCAAGGCTATTGAGGACTTTAAGAACGGCAAGGTAAAGGCAAAGCAGGCTCTGTTCGGCGCCTGTATGAAGGAGCTTCGCGGTGCAGGCGACCCTGCGGTTATTAAGGAGCTTCTTGAAGAAAAGCTTAAAAATTGTTAGTAGGATAGTAAAACAGGAGTAAAAAATTTTTACTCCTGTTTGCGTATAAAATAATGAAAAATATTTTAGTTATATTGGTAGGCGGCACCATCTGCTGTGCCCAAAACCATAGGGGCAGTCTTTCGGTGAGCGAAAAGGCAGGGGCACTTTTAAAGGAAAATTTCTTAGCCTCCCACTCCCCCTTTGCAGATAAGGTGAATATTGATTTAACCGAAAACCTGTTTATTTTAAGCGAGAATATGACGGTGGAATATTGGCAGAAAATGCTTGATGCCTACGTTCACCATACAAAGGAAAAGGCTTACGACGGGGTAATTTTTGCCCACGGCACCGATACCTTAGGCTTTTCTGCTCCCCTTTTCTCCCTTATTTTAAGCGGTAGCCCTGTTCCCGTATTCTTTGTGTCGGCAAACAAGCCCCTCCACCATAAAAACTCAAACGGCAACGCCAATTTTGCCTGCGCGGTGGAGTGCATTTGTCAGGGAATTAAAGCGGGGGTTTACGTGGCATATAGAAATATATCCGACGGTAAAATGTACCTTCACCTTGCCTCACGCATTACCCAGTGCAAAAATTACAGCGATGATTTTGTAAGTCAGGGTATGCTTGAGATAATCTCTACAGCACAGGCCTGTGAGAAAATGAACGCCACTTACCCGACAGAAAAAAGGACAGCCTTTATTGACCCTTATAATATGCGTCCCCTTAAAAGCTGTGTGCTTTACCTTGAGCCCTACGTGGGTATAGACTACTCGGCTTACGATTACAGCCGTTTTTCCGCCGTGCTTCACGGCACCTACCATTCGGGCACCGCCTGTGCACTTGAGGGCGGCTCGGTGCTTTATATGATAGACCGCTGTTCCCAAATGGGTGTGGAGGTGTATCTTGCCCCTGCACGGTTAAGGGGTGAGGTATACGAAACGGCAGATATTATAGGCCATCATACCGCCCCCACGGGGCAAAAGCCACACTTTTTGTACGGCTACACAAGGGAAATGACCTACTGCAAGCTGCTGCTTGCCTACTCCCTTTTTGAGGATGCAAAGCTTAGAGAGCGTTTTTTAAATACTGAATGTAATTTTGAAATAATAGGTGAGTAAAATGACCCAAAGACTATATGAAACCGATTCCTACTGCAAGGAATTTACCGCCGTTGTTACGGCCTGTAATGAGGAAAACGGTGAGTATTTTATTGTACTTGACCGTACCGCCTTCTTCCCTGAGGGCGGCGGACAGGCTCCCGATAAGGGCAGTATAAACGGTATAGAGGTGCTGGACGTTCAGCGTGAGGGGGATATTGTGCTCCATAAAACCGCATCTCCCTTAAGTGTAGGTGAAACGGTAACGGGTAACATAGACTGGGAGCTTCGCTTTGCCAGAATGCAGGCCCACGCAGGGGAGCATATACTCTCGGGCGTGGTTCACTCCCTTTTCGGCTACTCCAACGTAGGCTTTCATATGGGTCAACCCCTTATGACGGTGGATTTCAGCGGCACCCTTTCACTTGATGATATAAAAAAGGTTGAATTACTTTCCAACCGTGCGGTTTATTCAAACGCCCCCATCACCATTTCCTACCCCACCAAGGAGGAATTGGAGTCCCTGCCCTACCGCAGTAAGATAGACACGGGGGAGGACACACGGATTGTTACCATTGAGGGTATTGACTGCTGTGCCTGTTGCGCCCCTCACCCTGCAAGAACAGGGGAAATCGGTCTTATAAAAATAGTAAACTTTTATCCCCACAGGCAGGGCACAAGGGTGGAAATGCTCGCCGGCCTTGACGCCTTTGCCGACTACTGTGCCATTAACGCCTCAAACAAGCAGATAATGGGTATGCTTGCCGCCCCAAGGGACGGTATTGTAGAGGCGGTACAACGCTTAAGTGACACCGCTCAGGCTCTGCGCAGTGAAAATCAACAGCTTTCAAAAAGGCTTGCCCTTGCCGGCCTTTCCCCCGTTAAGGTGGGGGGCAGTATG
>JAZSEH010000062.1:0-3967 GCA_045531585.1 Acutalibacteraceae bacterium | reverse complement strand
GTGGTTTTGGCTTTTAGTTATCTTATGCTGCTGGATAAGCAATCTTTTCAACCTTAAAGCGGTTTATTGCGTAGGCCACTGTGGTAAGCTCCTGCTTAGAAGTCGGATCGTAGCCATGTCGTTCTGTGAGCCAAGGAGTTGGGATAGGTGGTTGTCTTCCTAAGACCGCTTGGCCTCCGACTTGTGGTTTTGGCTTTTAGTTATCTTATGCTGCTGGATAAGCAATCTTTTCAACCTTAAAGCGGTTTATTGCGTAGGCCACTGTGGTAAGCTCCTGCTTAGCGGCAGCCGCGTCAACATCCTTATCGAATTCCTTAAACTTCATATCGTAGCGGATGGTGTCATCCATCTCCTCAAGATAATAGGGGTCAGCCATAATGTCGCCCTTCTTGAATAAAAGCAGGGTGTTCTTATCGCTTTCGGGAGTGTACTGCTTAACCTCGCCAACGGCCATAGCCTTAACGGTCTCGTAATAATCGCTGGCGTAGGAGGTGCCCTCCTTACCTATTATTTGAGCCAGTTCGTCAAGGGGCTTGGGCTCATCGGTAGTAGAGGTGGTGGATGAGGTGTTATCCTCTTCCTTTACGTTATTATACTCATTATATACTTTTTTAAAGGCCTCACCGTTCTTAAGACGGGTCTCATATTTTGAGAACTTATCCTTAAGCTCGGTAGCTTCGGCCTCCTTAAGGTCGGCAAGGGAGCCCTGCAGAGCGTTTGTAATAACGTAGTTATCCTTTAAATATGCCTTAATATCGGCAGCGGCAATTTCCTTTTCGCCGCCCTCACCGTAAAGGTGGTCGAAATAAGCATCCTCATAGGCGGAGTAGGCCATATACTTTTTATAGGTTGCAAGGGCTACGCCGTTGGGCTCAAAAAGGGACTGATAGCCATAGCTTGACCAGTAGTATTCTGCATAATACTCGTAATTGGCGATTTCTTCCTTGTCTATTTCAAGCTTTAGCTCCTTAACCTTTGCCTCAAGATACGCAAATCGCTTCAGGGTGGCAAGAGCGGTATCCTTAACCCACTGGCTGTAGGTCTTATCCTCTATTTTCTCGGCAAAATAATCGGTCTCTTCCACTGTAGAGGTGGTGGAGGAGGCGGAGGAGGTAGTATCTTCCTTCTTTTCCGCTGCCTTAGCCTCGTCAACCTTGGTTCTTGCCTCCATATCGGCATTTATAAGTGCACACATATAAAATGCACTGGTGAAGCTGGTCTCCCCTGCGGTGGCGGCAACCTCATCCTTACCGTGACAGCCGGCAAACACAGCCAGCATAAGCACAGCTAAAAGTAATGCTGTAAATCTTTTAAAGTTTTTCATCTTTTTATCTCCTTGGAGTAATAGTTATTTTTATTATATATCATATTATTTAAAAAGTCCATATTTTTTTAACAGATATTTTCTCTCGCAAATAAAGAATTTTTTATCAAAAAATAAGGTGTTTTTTTGCATAAAAGAGCAAGAAAAACATTGCATATTTTCCTCTTTTTCCGTATAATAAAAATAAAGAAACACCAAGGAGGTACTCTTATGAAAACATTAGCAAAACGCATACGGAC
The DNA here is from genome assembly GCA_045531585.1 of Acutalibacteraceae bacterium. Lineage (GTDB taxonomy): Bacteria > Bacillota > Clostridia > Oscillospirales > Acutalibacteraceae > SIG587. The sequence continues at coordinate 2,404 of JAZSEH010000062.1, read as the reverse complement.
CCTTACCTGCCTTTTTCTGGCAGTACTGCTTTTGTTGTCGGTATTCCCGTTATCGGCAAGCGCCCTAAGCAACAGAGATGTATATCTATACCTGGGTGATGATGCACTTACCGGTGAAGAGGAGGAGATGTACCGTATTATAGATGCTTCTCTTTCCTTTAAAATAGACGACGCTTCCTCTTTAGACGAGCAGTTATCCGATTACGTGATTCTTGAAGGCGCCGACATTACAGGCTGGAACCTTTGGTGTTATGAAGGCGGCTCCTTTGAAGTACTGTCCGCAAAAAAGATAGGCTCCTTCCCTGTGGATATGAAAATAAGTGACCTTGATGCTGCTTCCCTTGAGGAAATAGAAAAACCCATTTACGATTTAGTTATCGAGCCTGTTATTAACGTAAAATACCTGTTTACTCGCCAGCCCACATCTGAGCATCCGTATGTTACCACCAACGTGGCGGCCGAAGGCTACCAATGGTACGAATACGGTATTATGGATGTTAAAAAGGCACTCAGGGACGACTTGATTGTTCCGGAGGAAACTCCTACCGAGTATCCCGTATTAGTGTACTGCGGAGAAGATCTCGGCAATGGTCTTTGGCGCTCGGAGGATTATGATGCAGACGGTAATGCAATAGATTTCAGTTTTTCTCTCGACTTCGGTGATACCATTTCCATCACCATTAAAACCCAAGGCTTTGATGGCTTTGTTGAGGATTATGATGATGCGGTTACCCTTACAAAGAATGGTGACGTCTACACCTTTGTAAGCGAGAAGGATTATGAGGCTAACTATAATTTTTGGATTTACGGCGCCACTGCTCCATTTGAGGCAGAGCTTTTTATAATAAGAAATGACGTTTTTACCGAGGTTGGAGAAATTTCGGGACAGACCTCTGCCGCCTACACGGGAAGCCCCAACAAAACCGTTGCCTGCAAGGCAAGCTTTGAGGACGAAAAATACGTTATAACAAGCGAAATGGTTGAGCTTGAAGACTATTGGGTGGTTGAACAGCCCACCTCCGATAATCCCACGTTTAAGGTAAATGCGCCCGATGACGTTAAGAGTTATCAGTGGTACGGCTATTCCACAGGAGTAAAAACCTTTATTTTTGGTGGAGATAATGCCACGGGTGATAATGAAATAGCCACCACAGCCATTGATACTGAGGATGAGCTTAACAATCTTCTCGGTCCTTCCGGAGGTATTGAGAAATTTATAGGCGTTACCGTAGGCTCCTATCAGGGCGAGGGCTGGTGGAAAACCGTCAGCTTTGGCACCGGCAAGCTTTTTGGACAGTATCTTAAGGTTACCCCCGGCGATAAGGTGAAGGTTGAACTGAAGGACCCCACCGCGCAGGGAGAAATAAAGCCTGAAGATTACGGTATGGTTATTCAAGCATGTAGGATTGACCAAACAAAGCCTCCACAACAGGTATCCCTTGCCGAGGACGGCACCGTTACCGCACCGGAAGGCTATGACGCCTTAATGTTCTCCTTTACAGAAAACCCTCAAGGAACAATTTATGCCTTGCGCACCGCACTTGCCGCAGGCAATCTTCAGGTTAGGCTTTCCCATACCAAGGAGGCAGAAGTATTAACCGCTGTAGAGGGTCAGACCTCCGCTACCTTTACGGGAAAATACGGTACCTATATTGTTAAGGCCACAATGGAGGACGGCACCGTAATTAGAAGCAACCCCGTTCAAGCAGGAGTTTTACCTAACACAGGCACCCCCGGCGGCCCCGGCATCCCCGCCCCCTCAATTCCCAATACGTCAGACGGCACCGCCGCTTTAGCCTGGGCTATTATCGGTATGCTTTGTGCCGCCTCTATGGTAGCCACCACCCTTTTAAGAAAAAAGGCAATTACTGAAAACTAAAAAGCAAAAAGGATGACGAAACCCGTCATCCTTTTTTTATGCTTTGTTTTAATTAAAACTAAATATTTATGATTTTAATTCTTATTGGTTTATTATGCTCCTTCGCAAAGTCTATCATTGATTTTGTGCCTCTGCTTCTTTTATCCCAAAAACAAATAACGTAATCCGCAATTTGTGCCATTTCTTTATTCCTTATGGGGCCTGCGCTTTTACCGTGCTTTTCCCAATCTGCGGGGTGGCGTTCAATTTCAAACCCATTCTCCCGAGCATACCTTTCCCCTAAAGCATCAGCGCCCCGTGCGCCGCCCGAAACAATAATAATTTTGTTTTGTTTTCTTATATTGGAAATGCAAGAATCTATAAACGCCTTTGCCTCATCATAATTATTATAATGATAATCGGTAGTCGAAAAGCTTTCAATCAAAGCTTTTCGAAAAACCGCTAAGTGTAGCGGTTTTATGTAAATAATCTCTGATTATTTACACCGACATCATTGCAATGAATTAGGTGAAATTATTTATATAA
>JAZSEH010000046.1:0-27846 GCA_045531585.1 Acutalibacteraceae bacterium | reverse complement strand
TTATTGGAGGAGCGATCTTCGGTGAGTGCGTTAAGACGAAAAGACAAACGCTGACACAATAAGCATATAACCCCCGCCGCAGCGATCAGTTCCCGTATCGTATTCGCTCCATTTCCAACTCAAAGGGAATTGTCAGTTTCTTCGGAAGCTCGCTTATGGAAAGTTTCAGAATTTGATGGATTGCGATTTTTGCAAACATGTGCGTTCTGCTCAAATCGCCGTCTGCCAGTTTTACGATCTGCGCAGTTCCGGCAGAAAAGTCAAAACGGATTTCTCCCCATTCATCGTCGTCGTTTGCATACCGATGTACTGCTTTGTACTCGTATGCAGCGGCGGCGATTTTTTTGTTTTTGTCGGTCAGCTTTAATTCCACCACACCGAGAACACCGGCATCCACCAGATGTCCTGTCAGCTTGTCTACCACTCTTTTGTAAAAACGCTCTGCTCCGCTGGTGGTGCTGTACTCATAATCGGTTGACAGTTTTTCAAAAGAAGTTCGATCATTCCACGGCATCACACGGCCGCAGTTCATGCAGATCGCATTACGCCTTTCAAGAAAATCCTGCTCCTTATAACTGAGCTTGTCAAAAGCAGTTTGCACCGCATCGGCACGAACACCGTTCCAGAGAATGTCGGCATAGTTCCAACTATCGTCACGGGTAACATCCTCGCCCGTTTCCTCGCTGTCCTCGTCCTGCATGGTCGCATAGAACGGAACACAGCTGCGGTTTTGTCTTGCAAGGGTCAGATACTCGGCAGCAGTTTCTTCGGAACAGTTCTGCTCGGCAGCATATTCGGCAATGACTTCTTTTGCGCTCTTGCCGGAATTGTTGTAGAGCCATGCAATGCCACGGGCAGCGACAAATGAGCACACCCACCCGATGACGAAATCGTCTCGCAAGAGATTGATACTCCATCGACGGAAGCGGCGACTGACCTTGAACGAAGATAGATAGCAGACATTCAGGCAGTAAGTAGTAGAAAAAACGGGTGACAGAACAAAGGGACAATAGTGTTACTATTGCTTTCCGTTTTTCCGTTATTTCTACTTTTAATCGGTGCTAATTTAGACCTAACGGGAAACTGTTAGGTCTTTTGTTTTGTCCGTATTCAGAATTTTAAAATTCAAATTCTGAAAGGAGACCACCGTTATGGCAAAGCATTGTGAATATTCACAACAATTAAAGCACTTGAAAGTAAAATTAGAGGATATTGAAAAAATTATCGAATCGCACCGAACAATTAAAGAATGGGCATATATCATACACGATAAGGATGTATATACCAAGAATGATGAATGTGAGAATCCAACTCACAAAGAGGGCACCCTAAAAGAACCGCATATTCACTTGTATCTTAATTTTGGTAAAAGTAGTGCGAATTTTGATACAGTTGCAAAATGGTTCAACGATGCCCCACAATATGTGTGTAAGGTAAAAGGGAGAAAAAGCTATATTCTTATGTACCTTACTCATAAAAACACCCCTGAAAAACATCCTTATAGTATAGAGAATGTTAGAAGTAACTTTGACATAGAACAAGCAATCATTGATGATGATAAAACGGATGTAAATACTATCCTACGAAAAATCGCAGATGGTACAATTAAAGAGTACAATCGTTTTGAATATATTGATGATATTGTACTTGCTAAATATAGCAACTTGTTCAAAACGGCATTTAAGAATAGGAGCGAAAAGATTATGAGAGACCCCAACAGAGATATAAAAGTGATTTTTATTTACGGAACAACAGGCAGCGGTAAAACAACCTATGCAAAAATGCTTGCTGAAAAAATAGGTGATGGTAGTTTTTATGTGTCATCTTCCGCAAATGACAGTTTGCAAGACTACAAAGGACAGGAAACTGTCATATTGGACGATTTAAGAGATAATGCCTTTGAATTTGCCGATTTGCTTAAAGCTCTTGATAACCACACGGCAACGAGCATCCGCAGTCGTTTTTGTAATAAAAACTTTCTTGGTAGTACAATCATTATTACAAGTACAGTGCCAATTTTAGAATGGTACAAATTTAGTAATGAAGATAAGTCGCAGTTGCGAAGAAGAATATCAAATTATTTAATCGCTGATAAAGATGAAATTTGCTTTTATACATTCAATCCAGATAATGATTATATGCCAGAGTTTAAGTATAAAATCAAGAACCCTGTTCCAGCTGTAGTAGCAAAGAAAACCAGAGATAAGCAAGCAAATGATGATATTTTAAGTATTTGTATGGGTGTGCTTGATGGTATGGATGAAGAAGAAAAAGGCGATTATGTCAAGGAAATAAACGAAATAAAAGCACATTAAAAACAAGGTAGGGAGTACACGCGTACTCCCTACCTTGTTTTTGTTTGGAAACACTTGCAAAATAAACACACATCAATTATAATATACACGATACTTACAGTAACATTAAGGTCGGAAATGGTGAACTATATGGAACAAGTACAAAAAGCATACATTTATACCAGAGTATCAACCACAATGCAGGTGGATGGTTTTTCGCTCTCTGCACAAAAAGAGGACATCACCAAATTTGCCAATGCCCTTGGTATTCAAATTGTTGATGAGTTCTGCGATGAGGGTAAATCCGGTAAAAGCGATGACAGAGCAGATTTTCAACGGATGATGGATGCCATCAAGACAAATAAAGATGGTGTTTCGTATGTGATTGTTTTCAAACTATCCAGATTCGGCCGTAATGCTGCCGATACGGTCAAAAACTTACAGACTATGCAAGATTACGGTGTAAACCTTATCTGCATTAAAGAGCGACTTGACAGTTCAACACAACTCGGTAAAATGATGGTTACGATTATGAGTTCTGTCGCTGAAATGGAACTTGAAAACATCCACACTCAAACAATGGCAGGTCGCAAACAGAAAGCAAGGGAAGGCAAATGGAACGGCGGTTTTGCTCCTTACGGTTACACCATCAATAACGGTGTTCTTGAAATCGTAGAGGATGAAGCCAAAACGGTCCGTTACATATTCGACCTGTTTGTCAATGAAAGTCTGGGTGTAATGGGTGTTGCCAAGCGACTTAATGCAGAAGGCATCAAAAAAGTTGTACGTCAAAACGGCAAACACGATTACTTTACCGCCGACTTTATCAAGAAGATACTTGACAACCCTGTTTATATGGGTAAAATTGCTTATGGTCGCCGTAAAACTGAAAAGATAAAAGGTCAACACGGAAAAACCAGAATCGTTACCGAAAAGGATGCAAACAACATTATTCTGGTTGATGGTTTGCATCAAGGACTTGTTACAGAGGAACTCTGGAACAAGGCACATTCCAAACGAATCACCACAGGCAAAAAAAAAGAAAAACTGGAACAGGAACACCAGTATATTTTATCTGGTTTGGTAAAATGTCCATCCTGTAACCAGTCAATGTATGGAGTGCCGAACCGCAAAAAGAAACCAGATGGCACATATTATAAAATTTCCTATGCCTATAAGTGCCGACAGACACGAAACACCAACGGTGTGCCGTGTTCGTGTGCTAAACAATATAACTGCAAAGAACTGGATGAAGAATTTATCAATGCTATCAAACTTTGCTTATTGACACCTGATATTATAGATGCGGTTTTAGAAAAGATAAACAAAGAATTTGATATGAGTGAACTTGAAAATAAACTCAAAGAGTTGACCGCAAGACACAGAGAGCTTTTACTTATACAGAAAAAATACGAACAAGCACAACGGAGCATAGATATTAACGATAAACACTATGACCGTAAATTTGAAAACTATTCACGGCAGTTAGAGGAAATCTATGAGCAGTTGGATGAAATAGATGCCCTTATCTTTGCCACGGAAATGAAAATCAACAATGCAACCGCAACCAAGAAAAGCAAGGAAGATGCCATCAATCTTATAATGGCATTTGGTATGGACTTTGAAAACCTTTCACCACTTGCACAGAAACAGTTTGCGAATATGCTTGTTGATAGCATTGAGATTTTCCCGACCAAACGAGAAATGGGATACCTCAAAGCGATACATTTCAAAATCCCTGTTCTTCGTGACTACGGCGATTTTACCGATGTAATGACTATCTGGGATTATTACCCAGACATTCTGGATGAAGAAGGCAATTTCAACGGCAACAGTTTGGAAGATGCTATTCCAGATAGAGATATGCTCAAAGAACGAGCGGATGCAGATGGTAACATTCCTGTAATTGATGAACAGGGCGAACAAGAGAAGATTCGCCTGTTCAAGTTAAGGTTAGCAAGAATAAACACTCTACGTGCGGAACAAAGACTCCCAGAACTAACTGCGGAGGAGTTCTTGGCTCGTTGCCGACCTAAAGAAATTACAGACGAGACAGTTGCTTTACTGATTAAAGGAGATTAAAATGGATCCTGAAAAAATATACCCCTTTAAATATGAAACCCATATGCATACAAGCGTTTCAAGCGCCTGCGGATGTAATACTCCGGAAGAAATGGTTAATGCATATAAAAATGCAGGTTATGCCGGAATTATAATTACAGATCATCATTACGGCGGAAATACCGCTATTAACAGAAAACTCCCCTGGGAAGAATGGGTTGAGCAGTTTTGTGAAGGATATAAAAGAGCAAAAATCCACGGAGATAAAATAGGTCTGCAGGTTTTCTTTGGCTGGGAAGCGGGCTTCCGCGGAACCGAGTTTTTAGTTTACGGACTTGATAAACAATGGATGAAGGAACATCCCGAAATCAAAAAAATTTCCATTGAAGACCATTATAAGGTGGTAAAAGAGGGCGGAGGCTTTATAGTCCATGCCCACCCGTTCAGAGTTGCCGATTATATTTCGGAAATCCGCATTTATCCTGATTGCGTTGATGCGGTTGAGGGTTACAATACGTCACATTGGGATGAAACCTTTAATGAAAATGCCATAAAATTTGCAAATGAAAATAACCTTCCCATAACCTGTGGTTCGGATCAACACACGGTTAATCTCAGAAATTCAGGTGTTTGCTTTAAAACCAAGATAAAGGATATTAACGATTTTGTTGATAGAATAATGAAGAGGGATTATTGTATTTTTGACGGTAAAGAATATATAAAGCCATAAAAATCGCAAAGCGATTTTTATGGCTTTATTTTTCCGCTGAAAATACAAATATCTTCTTTCCCAACTGCTATCCAGCCGTCTTTAGGAATGTTGCCGTAAAATGACTTTTCTATTTCACAGTTAAAGGGAAGTGGGAAAAATATGTCATTTTCTCCCATATTTACTGCGGTAAAAACAATATTATTATCTTTTTTACGAAGATATGAGACGCAACAATTTTGATTATATATGGGAACAAATTCACCATCAATAAATACATTAGAATCCTTTCGGAAAATTCCAATGCTTTTATAAAAGTCAAGGAGCTCCTGATTTATATTTTCCCAATCAATCGTTCCTCGGCAGAAGGGGTCACCCCATCCCTGTAGTCCTGTTTCATCACCATAATAAAGTGAGGGAACACCGGGTAAGGTGTACTGCAAGGTTGCCGCTAATTTCAAAAGTTTAATACCTCTTAAAAACTGTTCTTCGCTTAATATTTGCCGGGCTTGCCATTCTCTGTTTCCGGGGTTAGTGTTTCCTGTTGAAAGACGGGTAATTATTCGTGCCGTATCGTGGGTTCCTATATGATTCATAAGGCAGTGAAGTGAACAGGGAGGATAGTTTTCAATTATATCTATTATTCTGTCAGAAAAAAGCCTTGAATCCTTAAATAAAACAAAATCAATAATTGCATTGGCAAAGGGATAGTTCATAACCGAGTCAAGCTGATTACCCCTTAAAAAGCTTCGTCGTTTACCATAGCTTATTTTATTGGTGGCATCCTCCCATACCTCACCAAGAAGGTAAGCATCCTTTTTTTCGGCCTTAACAGCACCACGTATTTTCTCTATAAAAGTATCCGGAAGTTCATCGGCAACGTCAAGGCGCCATCCGTTAGCGCCAAGACGCAACCATTTACGTATAATACCGTTTTTTCCGGTAATAAACTCGGTAAATTCGGCATTGTCCTCGTCGGTTTCAGGGAGCGAGGGAACATCCCACCAGGCGCTGTATTCATCCGGCCAGGCTTTAAATTTGTACCAAGAAAAATAAGCAGAGTCTTTGCTGTTATAGGCACCATTGCTTTTATATCTTTTTTTTCTGTTAAAATAAATGCTGTCATCCCCTGTGTGGGAGAAAACACCATCAAGGATAACATATATCCCTTGCTTCTTGGCTTCCTTACAAAGATTAATAAAATCATTCTCGGTTCCAAGGGATGGGTCTATCTTTTCATAATCTGCAGTGTTATATCTGTGATTTGAATGAGCTTCAAATATAGGATTAAGATATATACAGTTTACACCCAGTTCTTTTAAATAGGGAAGCTTTTCTGTTATACCCAATAGGTCGCCGCCGTAATAATCGTTACCAAGTGAGCACGGGCCGTTATTTTGTCTGTGTTCGGGTCTTTTGTTCCAATCAGAACAAATAAAGCGGTCTTCAGGTACGTTTTCCTTTTTAGTATTTGAAGGATAAAAACGGTCGGGGAAAATCTGATATATTAAACCGCCCTTTATCCAATCAGGGGTAGTGAATTTTTTATCGTAAACGGTTAACTGCCAAGGAAGACCTTCATTGGATACAACACCAATACCGTTAATTTTTGTAACAAAAAATTCTCCGTATTCACTTGTGTAATGAAATTTATACCAATATAGTCCTTCAGGTAACGTTATTTCGCAATCGTAAAATCTATAATTTTCAAATTCTTCCTTAGGGTCTAATTTTATACTTTTATTTACGTCTTCACCGTCTTTTTCCAACAATAAAAATGCTTCGTGACAACGTGCATCCTTATGCAGAAGTAGCCGTAGCTTCAGACTTTCATCTGATGCTACGGCTCCCATTACAGGTTTATAAAGCTTGTTTCTTGAATCAAAAGGATAATATTCCATATTATTTAACAGGGTCAATATGCCAAATATTTTCGGCGTAATCCTTAATTGAACGGTCGGCAGCAAAGCGGCCTGACTGTGCAATATTTATAAGTGACATCTTATTCCATTTAAGAGTATCTGCATATAATTCATCAGCTTGATGATGTGCGTTGCAGTAATCCTTAAAATCAGCAGCGGCCATATAATGGTCAACCGAGGTGAGAATTCTGTGAACGTTATCAAAGGGCTGACCGCCTATACCCTTGCCTATAAAATCAAGTGCGGCCTTAAGCTCATCGTTATTATTGCAATAGGTGAGGGGATTATATCCGTTTTTACGCAGGCGCATTACCTCAGGTGTACGCATACCGAAAATTATGATGTTTTCATCCCCAACGGCCTCGTGAATTTCAACGTTTGCACCGTCCTCGGTACCAATTGTTATTGCGCCGTTCATCATAAGCTTCATATTTCCCGTGCCGCTGGCTTCGGTGGAGGCAAGGGAAATTTGCTCACTGATTTCTGCAGCAGGAATCATAAGCTCTGCAAGTGTTACGCGGTAATCCTCAAGGAAAACCACTTTAAGTTTATCCTTTACGGCAGGGTCATTATCAATAACACGGCTTAGCTGATAAATCATATGAATAATCTGCTTAGCCAGAAGATAACCCGGTGCGGCCTTTGCGCCGAAAATATAGGTTTTAGGTGTAAAGGGTGCATTTGGATTATTTTTAATATATAGGTAGTCATTTATAATATGCAGAGCATTAAGATGCTGACGCTTATATTCGTGCAAGCGCTTTATCTGCATATCAAAAAGGGAATCGGGATTTAATTCTATACCATTATTTAATTTAAGATAGTTTGCAAGCCGTTCTTTGTTTGAATGTTTAATTTTAGCAAGCTTTTCAAGAACAGCCTTGTCGTCAGCAAAGTTCATAAGCTTTGAAAGCTCGGAGGCATCTGATATAAATCCGTCACCAATAAGCTCGGTAAGATATTTTGTAAGCATTGGGTTTGCCTGACAAAGCCACCGTCTGTGAGCAATACCGTTTGTTACGTTAGTAAATTTTTCAGGAGTCATTCTAAAATAATCACTAAATAGCGAATCCTTTAAAATATCAGAGTGTAATCTTGAAACACCGTTAATGCAGTGACATGCGGCAACACAGAGGTTTGCCATTCTAACAACGCCGCCCTGTATAATAGCGGTGCGTTCCGATAAGGCATAATCTCCTGTTTTGGCCATAACCTCACCGCGGAAGCGTTTGTCAATTTCCTTAACGATTTGATAAATACGAGGAAGCCTTTCACGGAAAAGATTTTCCTGCCAACATTCAAGAGCCTCACTCATTACGGTATGGTTTGTATATGCAATGGTATTCTTTACAATATCCCATGCCTTATCCCACTCATATCCGCATTCATCAAGAAGGAAACGCATAAGCTCAGGAACACTTAAAGCAGGGTGTGTATCGTTAACGTGAATAGCAACCTTATCTGCTAAATTATCAAGAGTACCATATCTTCGAAGATGACGGTTTAAAATATCCTGTATAGATGCACTTACAAGGAAATACTGCTGACGAAGACGTAAGGATTTGCCCTCCATATGGTTATCTTCGGGATATAAAACCTTGCTTATTGCTTCGGAGTTTGCTTTTTCCTCCATGGCACGAACGTAGTCGCCTTGATTAAAGGCAGACATATTGATATCCTGACATTCAGCACTCCAAAGGCGAAGGGCGTTAACAGTCTTACCGTCTTTACCCGCCACCATTAAATCATAAGGCATAGCCCGTACGGTGGTATAGCCTTCGTGTGAAACGTGATGATAGTTTCCGTCCCAAATTTCATTGATATATCCGTCAAAATGAACGTCTACGGCTGAAGCAGGACGAGGCTCAAGCCACACACTTCCACCGGGTAACCAGAAGTCAGGCATTTCGGTTTGCCAGCCCTCAACAAGCTTTTGACGGAAAATACCAAACTCATATTTAATACAATATCCCATTGCAGAGTATCCGCCGGTTGAAAGACCGTCCAAGAAGCAAGCGGCAAGGCGACCTAAACCACCGTTTCCAAGTCCTGCATCAGGTTCAAGCTCATAAAGATTATCAAGTTTAACCTTAAAGTTTGAAAGCGCCTTTTCCATTACGCCCTCAAGCTCAAGGTTAAATAAATTGTTTTTAAGGGAACGTCCCATTAAAAATTCCATACTGAGATAATATATGGTCTTTGCACCCTCATCAGATACTTTTTGTCTGAATTGAGTTCTTCGCTCCCGCATAATATCAAGCAATACAAGCACGCAGGCTTTATAGAAAAGTTCATCAGACGCATCCTCAGGGATAACGCCAAAGTTATGGGAAAGCTTCCTCTTAATCATTTCAGCAAGCTTTGTAGCGGTAAGGTTTGCCAAGTAAATCTACCTCCGAAAAAATATTACAACGTTTATATTATTTGTAATTATATAATAACTTATTCTCATAAAAATTTCAAGCATATTATTATATGCTGATTATGCCATAATTTTGTATATTTTTTACATAACTTCAAATATAATTTGAGATATTAAAGACTTGTATTGGTGAATTTAAATAATTTTAAGCAAAAAAATAGGCATTGCGTTAAGCAATGCCCTTTAAAAATGTGCATTATTCTTCCACAAGGCAATCTTCGCCGTCACAGGAAATATATTCTTTTTTTAGAATAGGCTTTTTAAAAACGCGCTCACAAACAAGAATAATACCTGCCGCTGCAGCAACAACGCCTGCAAGAATTAAAAGGAAATACATAACGTGTTTAAGTTTCATAATTACCACCTCTTGATTAAATTATACATTAAAAAGTTATAATTGTCAACTATTACATAAAAGGAGAAAAAAGATGAAGAATAGACTGCTTAATTTTATCAAAAGCAGGTCTTTTTTTCCATTTTTCAAGTTTAATTTCCTTTGATGCATTAAAAATATCATTCATTTGTTCTTTTATATTTTTAATTTGTGAATTTCCGCTCATCCATACACCACACTCAAAGTGGAAAAAGAAGCTGCGGTAATCCATATTTACCGTTCCGACGGTTGCAACAATATCATCACTTAAAAATACTTTTGCATGAATAAAGCCGGGTGTATATTCGTATATTTTTACGCCTGATGACAAAAGCTCGTCGTAATAATACTGAGTAACGGGATGAACGTACCATTTATCAGGTTTATGAGGAACAACAATTCTTATGTCAATACCTGCTTTTGCAGCAAGAGTCAAAGCATTAACCATATTGTTATCAAGTATAAGATACGGTGACACAATATAAACGTAACGCTGTGCATTGCTTAGCATCTGCATATATATTCCTTCAGCAGGATTTTTATCATTTAAGGGGCCGTCACAATAGGGAAGAACGAATCCGTCCTCCTTGGTAAATTGATTGCTTAAACGACAGGACATATCAATTTCCTGTCCCGTAGTAAATTCCCACATAGTACAGAACATTGCAGTAAAGCTTTGTACAGCTCTCCCCTTAAGCATTATTCCTGTGTCAAGCCAATGTCCAAAACGTTCCCAATCGTTTATATATTCATCACCAATATTTATTCCGCCTGTAAAAGCAGTATTCCCGTCAATAACAACTATCTTGCGGTGATTTCGATTATTCATAAAAATATCAACAGAAGGACGAAGCGGATTAAATACCGAAACCTGAATACCGCTGTTTTTAAGTTCTTTTACAAAATTCTTCGGTTGTCTGCCAATAGAACCGAAATCATCAAATATTATTTTAATTTCTACGCCTTCTTTGATTTTTTCTCGAAGAATTTGATAAATCTTGCTCCACATAATTCCGTCTGCGAGAATAAAAAATTCAATATATATAAATTTTTCGGCATTTTTAAGTTCTTCCAATAAAGCTTCAAGAAACAATTCGCCGCTTGGAAGATATTTGGCACTTGTTGAGGAATATACGGGAAATCCTGTCTCGTTTGTAAGATAATGCGCCTGTCTTGAATGAAACATATCCGAATAAATAAGACGCTCTTCTTCAAGACTGGAGCTTGGAAGATAAGCCATATATTTTTTTTCACATTTTTTCATTCTTTTTTTTAGGTGGGGAAAAACACGGCCTCCTCCAAAAAGAAGAAAAACAACAACGCCCATAACAGGTAAAGTGAGTATAAAGGTTATCCAGGTTATTTTGTAGCTTGGATTTGAGGGACAGTTTATAATGTATATTACAAAACAAATTGAAAGCACTTGACAAGCACTGTAAAACCATATTGCGGATTTTGAAAAGAATAAAACGGGTACAATAAGTAAGGCAAGCTGTAAAACTAAGCTAATGCCGGTAAGAACAGTTTTAATGGGAAATGGGTATCCTCTTTTATTATTATCCAAAAAATCACCGCCTGTATAATAATTTTATCACGCATTTTTTTAATTTCAATCTTGTGAAAATATAAGTTACAAAAAATTCATATTTTTTTGTGGTGTTATTGAAAAGTTTATGTTATAATATAAAATAAGTAATAGTTTGTTAATATTTGGAGTGATTTTAATGGGAAAAGAGCCTGTAGTTATTTCAAAGGGCGTAGAAGGAATTTTTATAGAAAATTCCAGATTTAATACTACTCTTATATCCTTCAATTTTTATTTACCGCTAAAAAAAGAGGATATTTCTGCAAACGCAATGCTCACTTATATACTCAGTACCTGTAGCGGTAAATACGGTGGCTTTAAAGCGATGAACAGAAGACTGAATATGCTTTATGGCGCCGACGTTGCCGTTTCTGCCGTACCTGTTGGTGACGCTCAGTTACTAAGATTTGTGATTACGGCAATAAATGATAGGTTTACTTCTAATAATGATGCAGTTATAAGCAAGGCCTGTGAATATATTATGTCCTTGATTTTTGAACCGAAGATTCAAGATAGTGCTTTTTTTGACGAGGACGTTATCAGAGAAAAAAGAAAAATGCTTGAGGATATTAAGGCTGAACTTAACGATAAGCGTACCTTTGCAAGAAAACGCCTTAAAGAGGAAATGTTTGAAAACGACCCCTTTGGTATTGGTAAGCTTGGAACTATAGAAGGCGCCGATATATTAACGGGGAAAGACCTTTATAAGGCTTGGGAAAGAATGCTGCGTTCTTCTTTCGTCAGAGTTCACGTTATTGGTGAGGCTCTGCCCGAGGGCTTGTTTGAGCAAATAGGAGAAAAATTTTCTTCTGTAGAAAGAAATGATGTTTTTGATTATAAAAAGGTAAAGCCTGTTAAATCACGTGAAAGTGTTAAGCGAGTTATAGACCGTATGGACGTGATTCAAGGCAAGCTTGTTATGGGCTTTTCCAGCGAAGTTTTTGGTAATGATGAGTGTTCTATACCTTTAATGGTGGCAACCGATATTTTTGGCGGCGGTCCTTATTCTAAATTATTTACCCAGGTTCGCGAAAAATTAAGTCTTTGCTATTATTGCTCTGCATCGTCTGTAAGAAATAAAGGCTTTGTCATGGTAGATAGCGGTCTTGAAGCCGAAAATCAGCAAAAGGCTCAGGATGAAATTTTATTACAGCTTAAAAAAGTTCAGAACGGTGAATTTACAGATTTTGAATTTGATTCATCTCTTAGAAGCATTGTTCAGTCCTTACAAAGCTATCAGGATTCCTTAAGTTCACTTGATGTATGGTATGCTCTTAAGATTCATAACGAAAAACTTCTTTCACCGGAGGATGTTGTTTCATTGGTTGACAATATAACCCGAGACGACGTTAAAAATGCCGCAGCAGGCATTAAACTTCACACAGTATATCTTTTATTACCGGAGGTAAATGAAAATGACAACTGAAAAAATTACCTCAAAGCTGGGTATAGAGTGTGTAAAGACTGTGCTTGACAGTGGCCTTGAAATATACGTGGTTGAAAGACCTGAATATTCATCTGCATACGCGCTTTTTGGAACTAAATACGGTTCTATTGATACACGCTTTAGCCGTGACGGTGTTAATTTTATTGAGGTGCCTGAGGGTATAGCCCATTTTCTTGAGCATAAGCTTTTTGAAAGTGAAGACGGAGATGCCTTTACAAGATATGCTAAAACAGGAGCCTATGCAAATGCATATACCTCATTTGACCGCACCTGCTATCTTTTTTCCTGTACTTCAAAATTTAAAGAAAACTTTGAAATACTACTTGATTTTGTTCAGTCGCCTTATTTTACAGCTAAAACTGTTCAAAAGGAACAGGGAATAATCGGTCAGGAAATAAGGATGTACGAGGATAGTCCTTCTTGGCGGGTAATGTTTAATATGCTTGCCGCAATGTATGAAAATCATCCCGTAAGAATTGATATTGCAGGCACGGTTGAAAGTATTGCAAAGATTGACGACAAGCTTCTATACGATTGCTATAACACCTTTTATCATCCGTCAAATATGTTTATTTGCGTTGCGGGTAATATTAAGACGGATGATGTTATAAAGCAGGTTTGTGACTCGATTAAAAAGAACGATTCCATAAATATAGTCAGAGGAACCTTTGAAGAAAAAGAAGGCGTAAGAAAGCACTATACCGAACAATTTTTACAGGTTGGCCAACCGCTTTTTTGTTACGGCTTTAAAATAACCTCTAATGAACCTATTATGCCCGTTCGTGACAGAATTGGTTTTCAGCTGGCACTTGACCTTCTTGCGGGAGATAACTCGGATTTGTTTGAAAAACTTATAAATGACGGACTTGTTAACGACGAGTTTGAAACAGAAGTTTTTACAGGCCACGGTTATACTGCAATTCTTTTCTCGGGTGAGTCGAAAAATCCCGAAATGGTTAAGGCTGAAATTAACTGCGAAATTGATAGAATGTTAAAACAAGGTGTTGATTTTGAACTTTTTGAGGCCGTTAAACGCGGTATGTACGGTGATGCGGTAAAGCGTTTTAACAATGTTGAAGCTATAGCATCACAGCTGAGCGAGTGTGCAATCAACGGCGAAAAGGTTTTTGATGACCTTGAGGTTTTAAGCAATATAACTCTATCTGAAGTTATGGTATATCTTAACGAACTAAAAACAGAAAACTCTGTTTTATCCGTAGTAAAAAACAAGGAGTAGAAAAATGGAAGTTGTAATTTTTGGTATTCACTTAACGCTAAACAACGTTGCTTTTACCATTCCTATCGGTAACGGCTGGAAGGTATATTGGTATGGCATTATAATTGCCGCAGGATTTTTGCTTGCCCTTATTTACGGACTTAGAAATGCTGACCGTTTTAATATAAATAAGGACAGAATGCTTGACGTTGTTCTTGTTACAACACCGGTTGCCATATTATGTGCAAGGGCTTATTATGTTATTTTTGATGGTGAAAAGCTTACAAGCTTTGGTGATTTTTTTGGATTTGGTGATTCCTCGGGATTTTCGGGCATTGCCATATACGGTGCTGTAATCGGCGCTGCTATTTGCGGTGTTTTTATGTGTAAAATACGTAAGGTTAAGATTTTTGATATGCTTGATCTTGCAGCCCTTGGTTTCCTTATAGGACAGGGAGTAGGACGTTGGGGTAATTTTGTTAATCAGGAAGCCTTTGGTACTCTTACAGGCAGTGATTTCTGGGGTATGTCCAGCATAAACACCGTAAAAGAATGTGGGGAAGGTCTTGTTCATCCTTGCTTCTTGTATGAATCATTGTGGTGTATTTTGGGATTTGTTTTACTACATATTTTAAGCAAAAAAAGGCATTTCAGCGGTGAAATTGCGTTAGGTTATTGTTCTTGGTACGGCTTTGGCCGTGGATTTATTGAACTGCTGAGAACCGATAGTCTTATGCTTGGACCTGTTCGTGTTTCATCACTTCTTTCCTTTGTGATTTGTATTGCCGGATTAAGTGCAATCATTCTAATTAGAAAGAGAGAAAAGGCCGTATTAACCGATGATGGTTACGTTTCACAGTTTGCTTCCAATGCTGAGAAAATTTCCGAAATAGAGGAAGCGAATAATGATAAAGAAACCGATGATTTACAAATAGAAGAAAAGGAAGATGAAGATGGAAACCAGGATAATTAACGGAAAAGAAATATCTGCAGCGGTTAAAGCACGGATTAAAGATGAAGTTTCCCTGCTTAAAGAAAAGGGAATAAGTGTTGGTCTTGCAGTTATTCTTGTTGGAGATAACTCTGCATCTAAGGTATACGTGGCAAACAAAAAAAAGGCCTGTGAAGAGCTTGGAATAGTGTCATATGAATATCTTCTTCCTGCCGAAACCACCTCCAAAGAGCTTTTGTCACTTGTTGATAAGCTTAATAATGATAATAACGTTAACGGAATACTCTGTCAGCTTCCTCTTCCTTCCCATCTTGATGAGGGTGAGGTTATAAGGGCAATAAATCCTCAAAAGGATGTTGACGCTTTTCATCCTGTAAACGTTGGAAAGATTATGATAGGCGATTATGACTTTTTACCCTGCACCCCTGCAGGTGTAATGGAAATGCTACATTATTGTGATATTTCCGTTAGCGGAAAGGAATGTGTTGTAATAGGACGTTCCAACATAGTTGGAAAACCAATGTCAATGCTTTTATTACATGAAAACGCAACGGTAACGGTTTGTCATTCCAGAACAAAGGAGCTTACCATGGTAACGCGCCGTGCTGACGTACTTGTAAGTGCTGTTGGAAAAGCCGGGTTTGTTACCCGCGATATGGTAAAACCGGGAGCAGTAGTTATTGACGTTGGCATGAACCGAAACAGCGAAGGTAAGCTTTGCGGAGACGTAGACTACGACAATGTAGCGCCCTTGTGTAGTGCTATTACACCCGTTCCGGGCGGAGTTGGTCCCATGACCATTGCAATGCTAATGCAAAACACCCTTACTGCAGCCAAAAAGCAAAATAAAATTATATAGGATGAAATGTTTTGAAAATTAAAATTCTTGCATTTACGCTTCTTTTTTTGGTTTTGTTTTCGGTAACGGCTCTTGCTGCCACACCGGAGGAAAATAATATCAGTCTTTCATTTGATAAGGATTACCTTGTTATTACTCAGGACAACATTTCCGAAAATAAAGAGCTTATTGAAAATCTTGGATATACAACCAAAAGTTTTAAGGCGCTTTTTACCGAATCATCACTAGTCGCTTTCATATTACATTCTGAAAGCAAAAGCCAGATACAGCTTCGTGCTTATTCTACGCAGTTTTCAAAACAGATTGAAGATATAGGATTATTAAGTGAAGATAATCTTATATCTGTTGCAGAACAGCTTGTGCCTGACTACACCGAAATTATATCTATTAACGATACATACTATATTTGTACCGAAACTTCGGTGAAGGATGATACGGGAGAGTATTTAACTGAGCAATACGTTACCTTGAAAAATGGAAAGCTTTATATGGCTTCAATATATTGTTCAAAAGGAAATGGTGGAACTTCCTCAGAGATTTTATCTTCTTTTACCATTGAAACAGAAAAGAAGACCTCGGGAGTTACGTTTGTTCTTTCTGTAATACTTGTTATTGTATTTATTCTTGCCTTCGTAGCCTTGGCTGTTTACGTAATCGTTTTAATAATTATTCAGGTAAGGCAACGTGAGGATAATGATGTTCGTGAATTTGTCCGTATTAAAAGGCGTAGATTTTAATATTCACTAAAAGTTCATATATTTGTGACTAATTTGTAATATATTATTTTTAAAATGACAACATAATCTGAAAGAAAAGAGGAATTGCTGTGGACGATAATTTAAATCGTAACGATAATACAGGCTTTGATTCTGTTGAGCCAAAAGATGATAACGAAAATAGCGTCACTCCTTCCGGTGAGTTTTTCACAAAGCAAGAGGAAGTTTCGTCAGAAGCTAATAATACCGAAAAGCAAAATGATGAAAATTATAATGCAGAGCCTGTATTTAATATGCCTGAAATGAAATACAATCCTTATATACCGCAATCAGGTCCTGCTATGTCACCCAAAGGTTCATCTGAAAAACGTTATGGTGTAGGTACCGTGATTGTTGCGGCAATACTTGCAGCCGTTATTGGCGCTGTAACAAGTATTGGCGTTTTGGTTGCGGGACAATTTTTAAAAGCAGATGATAATGTTGATAATACCTCTTCAATTACTTCGTCTTCTGAATCTCAAGGCGGTGGTTCAAACATCAATATAGTTGTTGATAAAACCGCAGAATCAGTTATTGAGGCTGTAGCAGAAAAGGTTACGCCCAGTGTTGTTGGTATTAGAACAATGGCGGCAGTTAATAACTTTTTTGGAAGTAGTGAGGAAACAACCGGTGAGGGTTCCGGTGTAATTTACAGTACTGACGGATATATAATAACCAACTATCACGTTATCGAAAGCGCCGTTGGCTCCCAAAGCTCAACAATTCAGGTCTTTTTGGGTAATGACGATGAAAAAGGCATTAGTGCAACGGTGGTAGGTTACAATATTTCCAATGACCTTGCCGTTATAAAAATTCAGGCACCAAGCGGTTTAAAGGCTATAGAGCTTGGCAGTTCCGAAGATTTAAAGGTTGGCCAGTTTGTTGCAGCTATAGGAAATCCCGGCGGACTTGAGTTTATGGGCTCTGTAACCTATGGAATAATTAGCGGTTTAAACAGAACAATCTCTGATGGAGATTCTGCATATCTCATTCAAACTGATGCGGCTATAAATCCCGGAAATTCAGGCGGTGCGCTTGTAAATACCGAAGGAAAGCTTGTTGGAATTAACAGTTCAAAAATTGTATCAGAAAGCTATGAGGGAATGGGATTTGCCATACCTGTTGACAGCGTTAAAGAAATATGCGATAAAATAATTTCCAAAGAAAATGATCCCACACCTTATATTGGTATAACAATAAGTGAACGCTATGATTCAAAAACCCTTCAGTATTTAAATTTCCCTGTAGGTGCCGTTGTTCAAAGTGTTGTAAGCGGTGGTCCCGCAGATCTTGCTAAGATAAGACGCGGAGATATAATTACCGAATTTAACGGTACTAAAATCACTGACTATACTATGTTTAGCGATATTCTTACAGAATGCAAGCCGGGCGAAAACGTAGCTGTGGTTATATATCGCTCCGGAAGATACTATTCAACATCAATAAAAATTGCTGCAAATAACGCACAATAAAATTCACGGACAAAATGTCTTTTGGCATTTTGTCCGTTATTATGTTTATAAAACGGTTAAAAATGGTTACAAAGCGTGATATTGGTTGACAAATGGGTATGAAATTTGATAAAATAATAAGAACTAAATTGGGTTTGTATGCCCGATAGTGAGGTAGTTGTATGATTCGTAGTATGACAGGCTTTGGCAGAGCCGAGCAGGAAAGAGACGGTTTTAATATTACCGTAGAGATTAAATCCGTAAATCACAGATATTTTGAATTTGGTTGTCGTATTCCAAGAGCACATCAATATTTAGAGGAAAAGCTCAAGGCTTTTTGTCAGGGACGTATTTCCCGCGGTAAGGTTGAGGTATACGTTACACTTGAGGATATTGAAAACGGCAATACACTTATTGATATAAATGACGAATACTGTAAGTCTTATATTGTTGCTTTAAAAAAGCTGAGTGAGACATACGGTCTTAAGGATGATATTTCGGTTATGTCGGTTGCAAGAAATACCGAAATATTTAAAATAACAAAGCCTGACATTGATGCGGATAAAATAACCGAGGCTGTGTTATCTGTGGCGAATGAAGCTGTTAGTGCATTTATTACTATGCGTGAGGCAGAGGGATTGCGCCTGAAAAATGATGTTAATAACAGAATAGGTTATATTCTTGAAAAGGTAGAATTCATTGAGGAGCGTTCTCCTGAAACGGTAATGCTTTACAGGGAGCGTATTGAACAAAAGGTAAGAGAATTGCTTGAAAGTGCCCAGGTGGACGAGCAACGCCTTTTAACCGAAACCGCAGTTTTTGCAGATAAGGTTGCCGTTGCTGAGGAAACCGTAAGACTTCGCAGCCATATGCAACAGCTAAGCGCTTTGCTTGATGGTGACGATGCCATAGGCAGAAAGCTTGATTTTATTGTTCAGGAAATGAACCGTGAGGCTAATACAATCGGCTCAAAGGCGCAGGATATTGAGATAGCAAGAGCTGTTGTTGATATTAAGTCCGAAATAGAAAAAATACGTGAGCAGATACAAAATATTGAATAGATGAGGTAAGGATTATGAAACTTATAAATATAGGCTTTGGAAATATGGTTGCCGCTAACCGAATGATAGCCATAGTAAGCCCTGAATCTGCTCCTATTAAAAGAATTATACAGGACGCTAAAGAGCGAGGAACCCTTATAGATGCAACCCACGGAAGAAGAACAAGAGCAGTTATAATCACTGATAGTGACCATATTATTCTTACATATCTTCAGTCAGAAACGGTGGCCAATCGTATTACGGACGAGAATGCTATTGATGATGAGGAGAATGGTGAGGATGAGTAAAGGTAAGCTTTTTATCATATCCGGTCCTTCAGGTTCCGGTAAGGATACGGTTTTACAAAAACTTTTTGAACTTGTTCCTGACGTTAAATTTTCAATTTCCTGCGTTACCAGACCAATGCGTCAGGGTGAAACGCAGGATGGTAAATATCATTTTATCTCAAGAGAAGAATTTGTTTCAATGATAGAAAATGATGAGCTTCTTGAGTACAACGAGTACGTTGGGAATTTTTATGGTACTCCAAAGAGTCCTGTTGATGAATGTATCAGTTCCGGTGAGGATATGATTCTTGAAATTGATACTAACGGTGCTTGTAAGGTAAGGGATAAAATGCCGGATGCCATTAGTATATTTATTATGCCGCCATCCCTTGCAGAGCTTCGCAGAAGGCTTAGTTCTCGCGGAACGGACAGTGAAGAAATTGTTGAAAAACGTCTTAATGCTGCACTTGGTGAAATTGGTAAGGCGGAGAATTATGATTATATAGTTGTAAATGATAAGGTTGCAGATGCAGCCTGGGACATTGCTCATATAATTTTAAGCGAACGCTTGAAAATAAAAACACAAAAACATATTATTGATGAGGTGCTTGAAAAATGTTAGATCCAGCAATAGGAAAGCTTATTGAAAATTACGATAACCGTTACAGACTGGTTATCGACGTTGCAAAGCAGGCAAGAGATATTGCCGTTGCAGCGGAAGAAAAGGGCGAAATTATTATAGAAAAGACCGTTAGTCTTGCAATTGATAAAATTGCTAAGGATAAGGAATTAATCTAAGTATAATGAAATATTTTAAGGGGTGAGTTTATTGAGCAAAGCAAAGTCTGCCGGAATTGTTCTGGAAAGCACAATGTTTGCCTTTGATAAGCCTTATGATTATCTCATCCCTGAAAATATGCAGGTAAGTCCAGGTTGTCGTGTAACGGTACCGTTTGGTAACGCAAACCGTTTAAGACAGGGGCTTGTGCTCTATACTAAAAATGAGGCTGACAGCAAGCTTAAAAGTATTCACAGTGTTATTGACAGTAAGCCTGTTCTATGTGACGAGATGCTAAAGCTTTGCGTTTGGCTTCACGATACAACCTTTTGCACCTATTTTGATGCGGTTCGTACCGTTTTACCTGTAGGTGTAAACTTAAAATCAAATGAAAATTATCATATAGGATGTATTCCTGAATGTTTAACCGATGCCCAACAAGGGATAGTTACCCTTATTGAAAATCGTCCCGGAATAACTAAAAATGAAATTTTTTCCGTTATTCCAAATTGTGGGGACGACCTTAATTCCCTCATAAAATCGGGTGCGGTAATTATTGAAAATTCCTTATCACGTCAGGTTAGTGAGGCCACAAGGAAATGTGCAGCATTGTGCGTTAGCGCTGATGAAATTGAAAATCTTGGTTTGACCCAGCGCCAAAGTGATGTTGCTTTTCTTCTTGCAGATACAGGCGAGCTTAGTATAAAGGAAATTCAGTATTTTACAGGTGTTTCCTTAGGGGTAATAACCGCTCTTGAAAAAAAGGGAATAATTAAAACCTTTCAAAAAGACGTTTACCGAACACCGTACCGTTTTAGTAATGCGGTAAGTGTTGCACCAATTTCCTTAACGGAGGAGCAGGAAAAAGCCTATAATAATATTATCTGTTCCTTTGATGATGAAAAAAAGAAGCCTTGGTTACTTTATGGAATAACAGGCAGTGGAAAAACTCAGGTTTTTTTAAAGCTTGTTGACCATATGATTGAAAAGGGAAAAGACGTTATAATAATGGTTCCCGAAATATCGCTTACCCCTCAAACCATACAGATATTCGGCAACAGATACGGTAATAAAATAGCAGTATTTCATAGTGCAATGTCTTTAGGACAGCGTATGGACGAATGGCGCCGTGTGAATAATGGTGAGGCTACCATTGCCATAGGCACGCGCTCTGCGGTTTTTGCACCTGTAAAAAACCTTGGCTTGATAATTATGGATGAGGAGCAGGAGCATAGCTATAAATCTGAGTCCTCACCTCGCTTTCACGCAAGAGATGTTGCACGTTTCAGAGCAGCGTATAATAACGGAGCGTTTGTTTTGGCCTCGGCAACACCTTCTATTGAAAGCTTTGCCGCCGCTAAGGCAGAGTATTACAATATATGTACTCTTAAAAATCGTTATGGTAATGCAGTTTTACCTCAGGTTATAACCGTTGATATGCGAAATCAAATATTAAACGGTAAAAGTTGCTCCTTAAGTTTGGAATTAAAATCCGCCTTGGAGGAAACTATTTCAAAAGGTGAACAGGCTATATTACTTCTTAACCGAAGGGGACATAATACATTTATTTCCTGTCCTACCTGTGGTGACGTTATAACCTGCCCCAACTGTAGCATTTCAATGACATATCATTCTGCTAACAATCGTTTAATGTGTCATTATTGCGGTCATTCTATTCCTGCTGATAATAAGTGCCCTAAATGCGGAGGACAGCATTTAAAGTATATGGGAATAGGAACACAAAAGGTTGAGGAGGAGCTTGAGGCGCTGCTCCCCAACGTTAAGGTTCTTCGCCTTGATGCAGATACTACCCTTGCAAGAAACGCCTTTGATAATAAGTTGTCTGCATTTTCCTCTGGGGAGTATCAGATATTACTCGGAACGCAAATGGTTGCCAAGGGACTGAATTTCCCCAAGGTTACCCTTGTTGGTGTTTTGGGGATTGACGGCGCAATGTATAGTGAGGATTTTCGTAGCTTTGAGAGGTCTTTTTCCTTACTTACACAGGTTGTTGGAAGGGCCGGTCGAGGCGATACTCCGGGAAAAGCAATTATACAGACAATTCATCCTGACGGTAATCTTATTAAGCTTGCATCAGCACAGGATTATGACTCCTTTTATAATGAGGAAATTTTGACACGAAGGCTTATGATATATCCGCCGTTCTGTGATATTGTTTTAGTTTGTGCTACGGCATCGGACAGGGAAGAGGCCCAAAGCGCAATTAACAGTGTTTTTAATAATATAAAATCACTTATAGATAACGAGTACAGCGCCATTAAGTTGATTATTTTAGGGCCGTCACCTGCGTCAATGCCTAAGGTTAATAATCGTTACCGATATAGAATGATAATTAAAGCTAAAAACAGTCCAAAGTTTCGAGAGATGTTGCATAAAGCTATTAGTATTAAGAAAAAAAGCAACGTTTCGCTGTTTGTTGATATAAATCCTGAAAGTATTTTTTAAGCTACCGTTGGAGGGTAATTATGGCAATTCGTAATATTGTAAAGTACGGCGATGATATACTTCATAAAGTTTGCAGAAGTGTACTAAGCTTTGATGAAAAGCTTGCTCAAACGCTTGATGATATGGCCGATACAATGTATAAGGCTGAGGGTGTAGGTCTTGCTGCACCTCAAATAGGAATACTTCGCCGTTTTTGTATTATTGATATTGGTGATGGGCTTATTGAGCTTGTGAATCCCGTTATTATTGAGGAAAGCGGCGTTCAGACAGAAAGTGAAGGCTGTCTTTCTTTGCCGGGTGATTACGGTGTTACAAAACGCCCTATGAAGGTAACGGTCCGTGCTCAGGATAGACACGGAAATACCTTTACAGTTTCGGGTGAGGGATTAAAAGCCCGTGCTTTCTGCCATGAAATAGATCATCTTAACGGTATTATATTTAAGGAGCGTCTTATAAAAAAATGAGAATAGTTTTTATGGGTACTCCCGATTTTGCCGTGCCAACCCTCAAGGCTTTATTTGATGCAGGTCACGATATTGTTGGTGTGTTCACCCAACCGGACAAGCCTGTGGGAAGAAAGCAAATTCTTACACAGCCCCCTGTTAAAATTTTGGCTTTGGAGCACGGCGTTTCTGTTTTTCAACCTAATTCACTTAGAAATGGTGAAGCATTAGAGATTTTAAAGACGTTGCAACCTGAGATTATTGTTGTTGTAGCATACGGCAAAATATTACCTGCCGAAATTCTTTCACTTCCAAAATACGGGTGCATAAATGGTCATGCATCTATTCTACCTAAACTTCGCGGTTCTGCACCTATTCAGTGGTCCATTGCCAATGGAGAAAAGCAAACAGGTGTTACAACTCAGTTAATGGACGTGGGAATTGATACAGGTGATATTTTAGAAACTGTGGTTACGGATATTGCAGATGATGAAACAGCACAATCCCTACACGATAGATTAAGCGTCCTTGGCGCTAAGCTTATGGTTTCCACCGTTAGTAAGCTTTATAAAGGAGAGATTTCTCCCATAAAGCAGGACGATTCAAAGGCAACCTACGCTCCAATTATAAATAAAGAAATGGCTTTGCTTGATTTTTCAAAAAATGCTGTACGGCTTGAACGTCTTATTCGAGCCTTTTCAGGATGGCCTGTGGCTTATTTTTTTCTTGATGGCAAGCGCTGCAAGGTTTTTAGTGCAAAGG
The DNA here is from genome assembly GCA_045531585.1 of Acutalibacteraceae bacterium. GTDB lineage: Bacteria > Bacillota > Clostridia > Oscillospirales > Acutalibacteraceae > SIG587. The sequence continues at coordinate 4,024 of JAZSEH010000046.1, read as the reverse complement.
TATGCTCGGGTGATGGTTCTGTTGGAGAAATTATAAATAACAAAGATAATCTTGTTATTTCCTGCGGCGAGAAAACCGCTCTCCAATTGGAAAATATTCAGCTTGAAGGTTCAAAACCCATGACAGCAAAAGCTTTGCTTTGCGGTAAAAATATACCATTAGGCACAAAACTGCAGTAGTGTATGGAGGTCTGTTTTGACTAACGTTAGAAAGCTTGCTGTGCTTGCTCTTTTAAAAGTTGAGCAGGACGGCGCGTATTCAAATCTTACGCTTAATAGCTTATTAAAAGATAATCCACAGTTGTCCAGGCAGGAAAAGGCTTTTTCGGTCAAACTCTTTTATGGTGTGCTTGACCGAAAAATAACACTTGATTATTATATTTCAAAGCTTATTAAAACTCCTGTTTCAAAAATTAAGCCTTACACCTTATGCGTTTTGAGAAGCGCAATGTATCAGATAAAATATCTTGATTCTGTTCCGGAAAGCGCCGTTGTTAACGAAGCGGTAAAGCTTATGAAGAACTCAAGGGAAGCCTATCAAAGCGGTTTTGTTAATGCGGTTTTAAGAAATTTCTTGCGTGATGAAATTTCCCTCCCACAGGGGGAAAGCGTGTATGACCTTAGCGTTAGGTATTCTTGTCCTGAGTGGATTACAGGGTCTTTTGTTAAGGATTACGGTGCTGAAACTGCGGTTTTATTGCTTGAAGAAGCCCTAAAAACTCCACCTGTTTATTTAAGGGTAAATACCTTGAAAATTCAAAAAAATACTCTTTTGGATTTGTTAAAACAGCAGGGAATAAATGCTTTGGATGTTGAAGGCGAAAATGCTCTTTGTATTTATGATGGAATAGATGTTAGCAAAAACGATAGCTTTAAAAAAGGATATTTTCACGTTCAGGATCTTTCCAGTCAGCTTTGTGCAAAATTACTTTCTGCAAAACCCGGAGAAAAGGTGCTTGATATTTGTTCTGCACCCGGAGGAAAAGCATTTACTATAGCCCAGTATATGGAAAATAAAGGAAGTTTAATTGCCTGTGACCTTTATGACCATAGAACAAGCCTTATTACCCAAGGCGCTGATAGGCTCGGTATTGATATAATAAAAACTAAGACGTTAGATGCTACAAAGCCGTTACCGTTCGATAAATGCTTTGATGCGGTTTTGTGTGACGTTCCTTGCTCGGGCCTTGGAATTATACGCCGTAAGCCTGACATAAAATATAATGCAGTTGCTGATTATAAGGAGCTTTCCTTAATTCAGTCACAAATACTTAATAATGCCGCTGCTTGTGTTAAAAAAGGCGGAAGGCTTGTATACTCTACCTGTACTCTGCGTAAAGGTGAAAACCGTAAAGCAGTGGATAAATTTTTAATGAATAATTCGAGCTTCGAGCTTATTCAGGATTATACCTATATGCCGCATATTGATGGTACTGACGGATTCTACACAGCACTTTTGGTTTCGAGGTGAACTATTGGAAAAGGCAGATATTAAATCAATGCTCCCCCTTGAGCTTGAGGAATTTTTAAAAGGAATTGGTCAGCCGAAATTTCGTGCTGCTCAAATTTTTAAATGGCTTCATAGCGGAGTATGCGATTTTGATGAAATGACAAACATTCCCAAATCTCTCAGGGAACTTTTAAAGGAAAGCTGTTATATTGCAGACGTAAAAATTGCAAAACGCCTTGCAAGTAAAATTGATTGTACCGTAAAATATCTGTATCAGCTTAATGACGGAGAATATATAGAATCGGTTTTAATGAAATATCACCATGGCTATACAGTATGCATTTCCACTCAGGTGGGCTGCAGAATGGGTTGTAGCTTTTGCGCTTCGGGAATTAACGGTCTCTTTCGCAATCTTACGGCCTCAGAAATGCTGGCACAGCTTATGGCTGCCGAACGTGATAATAACATAAGGGTATCCAACGTTGTAATGATGGGTATGGGCGAGCCTCTTGATAATTTTGATCAGTCGGTTAAATTTTTAAAGCTTGTTTCCCAGGAAAACGGTATGAATATAGGTCTTAGACATATTTCTCTTTCGACATCAGGTGTTGTAGCAGGAATTGATAAGCTTGCCCTTTACGGATTTCCAATTACTTTATCGGTGTCACTCCATGCACCAAGCGATGATATACGAAATAATATAATGCCGATTAACCGTAAATGGAACGTGGAAGAATTACTTAGCGCCTGCAGAAGATATCAGAAAGCCACAGGTAGGAGAATATCTTTTGAATATGCACTTATGAAGGGTGTAAATGATTCGTCGGAATGTGCCGATATGCTTGCTAAACGGCTTAAAGGTATAATGTGTCACATTAACCTTATTCCTGCAAACCCTGTGGAAGAAACACAGTTTTCAAAGCCGGACAGAAAACATATACAGGATTTCTGTCAGCTTTTAAATAAAAAAGGTTTAAATTCAACTATCCGTCGCACTCTTGGTGCTGATATAGAGGCATCTTGTGGACAATTAAGACGGAAATCTCTTAACGAGGGGTGTGATAACCTATGAGAATATTTTGTGAAACCGATATCGGTAAATCACGTACCGTTAATCAGGATGCTTATATGGCACGCCTGCTTGATGATACTGCGGCCTTTGCCGTTGTTTGTGACGGTATGGGTGGTGCAAATGCAGGAAACGTTGCAAGTTCAAAGGCGGCAAAAGCCGTGTATGAATACGTAATGCGTTCTTGGCAGGAGGGCATGTCCGATTCACAGATTAAAAACCTTCTTTGCTCTGCGGTTATGTCAGCTAACGTGGAAATATATGATTCCTCACAGGCTGATGAAGAACTTAAAGGAATGGGCACAACGGTTGTTGCTGTTATAATGATAAATAACGTTGCCCACATTGTTCACGTTGGTGACAGTCGTGCTTATCTTGTAAGTAATGATACCTTATCGCAAATTACTACAGACCATTCTATGGTTCAAAAAATGATAGAAAGCGGTCAACTTACAGCGGATGAAGCACGTTTGCATCCTAAAAAGAATGTTATTACTCGTGCCTTGGGCGTTGCAGAAGACGTAAATATTGATTACAATGAGATTTCCTGTTCAAAAGACGATATGCTCCTTATTTGTACGGACGGTCTTTCAAATATGGTTGAAAGCAATGATATATTGCGCGTTGTAAGCGAAAATAAAACCGAAAATATCGCTGCTGCTTTGGTCAGTGAAGCAAATAATAACGGCGGTTCAGATAATATTACTACAGTAATCATTTCAAATAAAAAGTAAGGCCACATAAAGGCGAAAGGATTTGATTTTAATGGATAGATATATTGGTAAAAGACTGGATGGCAGATACGAAATTCAAGAAATTATAGGCGTTGGCGGTATGGCTGTCGTTTACAAGGCTTATGATAATATTGAGGATAGAATTGTTGCGGTTAAAATTCTTAAAGAAGAATTTGTTTCCAACGAGGAATTTACCCGTCGTTTTAAAAATGAATCTAAGGCTATTGCTGTGCTTTCTCATCCTAACATAGTTAAGGTTTTTGACGTTAGCTTTGGTGATCTTATTCAGTATATTGTTATGGAATATATTGACGGGATTACCCTTAAGGAGCTTATTGAAAAACAGGGAAGTCTGCGTTGGAAGGACGCTGTTTACTTTACTATTCAGATACTTAAGGGACTTCAGCATGCACACGATAAGGGGATTGTTCACAGAGATGTAAAGCCTCAGAATATTATGGTGCTTTCTGATGGTACAATAAAGGTTACTGATTTTGGTATTGCAAGATTTGCAAGAAGTGAGCAAAGAACAATAACCGATAAAGCCATTGGCTCTGTTCATTATATCAGCCCTGAACAGGCCAGAGGTGAGGCTACCGACGAAAAAGCAGATATATATTCTGTTGGTGTAATGCTTTATGAAATGCTAACAGGACAGCTTCCCTTTGTTGCTGAAAGTGCAGTTTCTGTTGCAATTATGCAGCTTCAGCGCGAGCCTCAAATGCCTCGCGATATTAACGGTTCAATTCCCGAAGGTCTTGAACAAATTACT
>JAZSEH010000048.1:0-2263 GCA_045531585.1 Acutalibacteraceae bacterium | reverse complement strand
TTGATTCCATCTTTTAAGACTAATTCACACGCTTTGACTTTAAATTCTTTGCTGAAAGTTCGTTTCATAGTGAACACCTCTCTGAATGTATTTTACCATTCACTCTTCGTTGTGTCCACTTTTACTATACAACTTTCTTCTCTTCACTCTTCTCTTTTCGCTTTATTCATTAAAACGGATTTTGTAATAAATAACTTATTTATATTAAAATTACATAAAAACCCAACCCTACCAAGCCTAAAGAATGTTAAAGTTTTTTGCAGATTTTTCTTGATTAAAGAAAGAGTATATGCTACAATAAAGAAAAAGATCTAACATTGAAATTTTATTGAGATGGAAGATGCGAAAACACAGCGATATTTTTACTTAAGGTCGTATTATATATCAAAGGGACTGCATCTTCGGTGCGGTCCCTTTTGTAATTTTGAAGGCGAGGTAATATTATGCAGACAAGAATAGCTCTTATTGCAATTATAGTTGAGGATACCGACTCGGTGGAGGCGCTGAACGGCATACTTCATGAGTACGGTGAATATATAATAGGTCGAATGGGTCTGCCATACCGCAAGTGTGATATCAGCATAATGAGTGTTGCGGTGGACGCCCCTCAGGACGTTATAAGCACCCTTTCGGGAAAAATAGGAAGGCTCAACGGAATAAGTGTTAAAACCGCCTATTCCAATGTGACGGTGAATGATGAATAATGGATAATATATTTTCTCTTATTGACCGCCTGGAGCGTGACCATAGCCTCTCAAAGGCAGAATATGAGTTCCTGCTTGATAACCGTACACCCGAGGCGGCAGAATACATTGCCAAAAAGGCGGTAAAGGCAAGGCAGGCAGTTTACGGCTGTGACGTGTATATCAGAGGCCTTATAGAGGTAAGCAATATCTGCCAAAATAACTGCCTTTATTGCGGTATCCGCAGGGATAATAAAACCTGCTCCCGCTACCGCCTGAGCGCTGAGGACATCCTTGCCTGCTGCAGTGAGGGCTACGCCCTTGGCTTTCGCACCTTTGTGCTTCAGGGTGGGGAGGATCCATACTTTACCGATGAACGTCTGTGTCCCCTTATAAAGGAAATAAAACGGCTCTATCCCGACTGTGCCGTGACCCTTTCCTTAGGTGAGCGCTCCAGGGAAAGCTACGCCGCACTTTTTGCTGCAGGAGCTGACCGCTATCTGCTGCGCCACGAAACTGCCGACAGCGAGCACTACGGTATGCTCCATCCAAAGGAAATGTCCTTTGAGCGGCGAATGCGCTGCCTTTCGGACCTTAAGGAAATAGGTTTTCAGGTTGGCTGCGGCTTTATGGTGGGCTCCCCCTATCAGACCAACCGAATGCTTGCAAAGGACCTAAAATTTATAGAGGAATTCAGGCCCCATATGTGCGGGATAGGTCCCTTTATAACCCATAAGGCAACACCCTTTGCAGATAAGCCCTCGGGCTCCTTTGAAAAGACCCTGTTCCTGCTCTCTGTAATAAGGCTTATCAAGCCCGACCTGCTGCTGCCTGCCACAACGGCCCTCGGCACCATACATCCGAAAGGACGTGAAATGGGCATACTTGCAGGGGCAAACGTGGTAATGCCTAACCTTTCTCCCATATCGGTGCGAAAGAAATATGAGCTTTATAATAATAAAATATGTACCGGTGTGGAATCAGCACAAAGCAAGCAAGACCTTATGGCGCGTATGAACGCTATAGGATATAAGATAGTCACCCACAGAGGTGACGCAAAAACACAGTAAAGAAGGTTATTTAAATGAGTAATTTTAATCCCAAATCATTAAAGGCGGAGGAATTTATCTCCCATCAGGAAATACTTGATACCATCCGCTATGCCGAGGAAAATAAGCACAACATTCCCCTTATTGACAGTCTCCTTGAAAAGGCACGCCCTAAAAAGACCGAGGGTGGCGTGCACTGTGCAGGCCTTACCCACCGTGAGGCTTCGGTACTGCTTGCCTGCGATATTCCCGAAAAGGTGCAGCAGCTGTATGATCTCGCCGAGCAGATCAAGAAGGATTTCTACGGCAATCGTATTGTAATGTTTGCACCGCTCTATCTTTCCAATTACTGCGTGAACGGCTGTACTTATTGTCCTTATCACTATAAGAATAAGCACATCTGCCGCAAGAAGCTGACACAGGAGGAGATTAAGAAGGAAGTCATCGCCCTGCAGGATATGGGTCACAAGCGTCTTGCCATTGAAGCAGGTGAAGACCCCAAAAACAACCCCATCGAGTACATTCTCGAGT
>JAZSEH010000034.1:0-2544 GCA_045531585.1 Acutalibacteraceae bacterium | reverse complement strand
AACGACATGGCTCCGATCCGACTTGCCACTCCTTTTGCGATGCTGAGAAAAAGGCGACTGATTGCCTCCATGGAACTTCTCAGAAACGGAGAATCGGTAACAGAATCCGCGCTCAAGAGCGGCTTTTCGGACTATTCCAACTACATTCAGCTTTTCCGCAAACAATTTGGCTTTACGCCCCTACAGTATAAAAAGAAATTTGAAATGAAATAATGATTCAAAACACAGTATAAATTCCCTTTGATCACAAATAATAGTATCACGATTTGAAATTAAAGGAGAATTTATATATGAAAGCAACAGGTATTGTGAGAAGAATAGACGACCTTGGTCGTGTGGTGATTCCGAAAGAGATTAGAAGAACTATGCGCATACGTGAGGGAGATCCGCTGGAGATTTACACCGATGCGGGGGGCGAGGTTATTTTTAAAAAGTACTCTCCCATTGGGGAGCTGGGCGGCTTTGCGGCGCAGTATGCCGAAAGTCTTGCCAAGGGCACGCCCCTTTCGGTAATTATTTGTGACAGGGACCACTGTGTGGCGGCGGCAGGTATTTCTAAAAAAGAGGTTATGGAGCGGCGGGTGACCTCCTCCCTTGAGGATATTATGGAGTCCCGCAAAAGTGCCACTGCGGCAGGCCATGGCTATGCCCTTGAGGGGATAGAAAAGAACATCTGCGTGGCGGTGCCTATAATAAGTGCAGGTGACGTGTGCGGTGCGGTGGCGTTAATTGAAAATGACAGTGCAAGCAAGGCGGAGGAAAGCGACGTAAAGCTGGCTCAGGTGGCGGCAACCTTCCTTGGAAAACAGATGGAGGACTAACGCGGCGCGGCTTTGTCGAAATAAATAAATTGACAACGCACCCCAAAAGGTATATAATATATTGGTAAAAATGCGTTCGCGTAAGGTGAGCGCTTCGGGCGTTGCGGTGTTATACCGCTGTCTGCTTTAGAATTTTTTCGGGGAGTGCCGGTTTTGGAGAAGATCGTAATTAACGGCGGTAAGCCTTTAAAGGGCAGCGTTCGCATAAGCGGCGCTAAGAATGCCGCGGTGGCAATTTTGCCTGCCGTGCTTTTGGCGGATGGTCCCTGCCGTATTGAAAATCTACCTAATATTTCCGACGTTTCGGCTATTGTCCGCGTGCTTAACACCCTTGGTGCAAAGGTACGCGTTATAAACGCATCCACCGTTGAAATTGACCCCACCCCCGTTAACTCCTACGTTGTAACCCCCGATATGGCGAAGGGTATGCGTGCCTCCAGCTACTTTTTAGGCGCTCTGCTTGGCAGAATGTGCCGCGCGCGTGTTGCCCCTCCCGGCGGCTGTAATTTCGGTGTTCGCCCCATTGACCAGCACATAAAGGGCTTTGAGGCTCTTGGTGCCAAGGTTAGCATTGAAAACGGTATGGTTTATGCCCGTGCCCCCAAGCTTGGCGGCTGCTCCATTTACCTTGACGTTGTTTCGGTTGGTGCTACAATAAACATTATGCTTGCCGCCACCAAGGTGCGTGGTATGACCATTATTGAAAACGCCGCAAGGGAGCCACATATTGTTGACCTTGCAAACTTTTTAAACTCTATGGGCGCAAACATAATGGGCGCAGGCACCAATATAATTAAAATACGCGGTGTGGAGCATTTAAACGGCACCACCTACAGCATTATTCCCGACCAGATTGAGGCCGGCACCTACCTTGTTGCCGCTGCCGCTACTAAGGGTGACGTTACCATTACCAACGTTACTCCAAAGCATCTGGAATCTATAATAGCCAAGCTTTTAGAGACCGGCTGTAAGGTTGAACAGTTTGACGAAGCCGTGCATATCTGTATGGACAAGCGTCCCAGAAAGTGCAACGTTAAAACAATGCCTCACCCCGGTTTTCCCACCGATATGCAGCCCCAGATAGCCACCCTGCTCACCGTTGGTGAGGGGACAAGCATTGTCACTGAGGGTGTGTGGGACAACCGCTTTCGTTATATTGACCAGCTTACCCTTATGGGCGCCAATGCTCAGGTGGATGGAAAGATGGCGGTAATAACGGGGGTTGATAAGCTTAATCCTGCACCCGTTAAGGCGGTGGACCTACGCGCAGGCGCGGCAATGATAATTGCAGGCCTTATGGCAGAGGGTACTACCGAAATTGAGGATATTGAGCATATTGACCGAGGCTATGAAGACGTTGTTGAGAAGTTCGCCTCCCTTGGTGCTGATATCCGCCGTGTGAATTACGGGGAGCCTTCAATATTAAAGGCACAATAATATATGTAGGGGCGAACGTTGTTTGCCCAACTATAATGAATAATGAATGATGAAAAATGAATAATTAATGTGTACCTGCGGTACATTTATATTTTGTCGGCTGTGCCGACACCGAAATTATTCAATATTCATTATTCATTTTTATTTTATAATGAAAATAGGTTGGTGAAAAAGCGCAAATGCGCTTTTTCACGGACAAATTAACAATTGTCCGTGAAATTATATAAATAATTTCACCTAATTCATTGCAATGATGTCGGTGTAAATAATCAGAGATTATTTACAT
>JAZSEH010000026.1:0-7269 GCA_045531585.1 Acutalibacteraceae bacterium | reverse complement strand
AATGACTTCGCAGTTGTTTTAATTCTCTTTCAGCCATGGAATGATGATAGATGTGTCTAATCCTCCTGAATATGCCAGTACAACTTTTTTGATATCTTCCTTTTTCATTTCTTCGCTCCTTTCACAAATCTTGAAATGCATTTCACTATTTACACGAAAAAAACACAAAAACCTCACAAAAATTAAAAGCACTGCCTTTCGGCAATGCTTCTATTAAATGGCGGAGTAGGAGAGACTCGAACTCTCGCGCCGGTTACCCGACCTACGCCCTTAGCAGGGGCGCCTCGTCACCAACTTGAGTACTACTCCAAATTCGCGATTTACCTATTACATATTACCCTAAAAAAGGTTGGCGGAGAGGAAGGGATTCGAACCCTTGGCTCTTGCGAGTCACTGGTTTTCAAGACCAGCTCCTTAAACCGCTCGGACACCTCTCCAAGAGACTAAATCATTTTAGCATAATAAAATCCCGTTGTCAACCTTAAAAAACAAAAAATTTATCATTTGTTCAGCAAATATATTCCGAAATTAAGATACCCTGCAAAGGTCACCCATAAAAGATAGGGTACCATAAGCAGACCCGCGGTTTTGTTTATTCTTCCGAAAAGCACAGCCGTCCAGAGTATAAGCAGCCAAAGGGCAACAAGCCAGAAAAACGCAAAGAGATACATTTCCATTTTAAAGAAAATAATGGACCAAAAGAAGTTAAAAACAAGGCTTATGGCATATACAGCCAGTGCCGAGTCCTTAGCCGTGCCCGGCGCCTTAGCGGTGCTCACAAGGTAGGAAGCTATGCCCATAAGTATATAAAGAATTGTCCATACAACGGGGAACAACCAACCGGGAGGGGAAAGAGGCGGCTTTTCAAGGGTAGAAAAGGCCTCCATGGAATTTCTTGTAAGCAACGCCGAAAGACCGCCCACAAGAAGGGGAATTGCTATGCAGAGAATAAGCTTTTTCCAGTTAATTTTCATTAAAAACACCTCTGTATAAATATACGTTCATATATATAATTTTATACAAATTAAGAAAAACCTTTGTAATTTCACAAAATAAGGTGTATAATAACTTTGATTACATACGAGGTGAGAGCTATGAGAATAGTAATTAAAATCGGTACAAGCACCTTAGCCCACTCAACGGGTCATCTTAACATTCGTCGTGTGGAGGAGATTTGCAAGGTACTTAGTGACATAAAAAACGCAGGAAATGAGGTTATAATGGTATCCTCAGGCGCTATAGGAATGGGCATTGGAAAGCTGGGTCTTGCCTGCCGTCCTGCCGATATCCCCACCAAGCAGGCCGCTGCAGCGGTGGGTCAATGTGAGCTTATGTATACCTACGATAAGCTTTTCAGCGAGTACAACCATACCGTTGCACAGCTTCTTATAACGGGTGCGGATATTGAAAACGACCACCGTCACGAAAACTTCAGTAACACATTAAACCGCCTTATTGAGCTTGGCGCCCTGCCTATTATAAATGAAAATGATACCGTAGGCACTGATGAAATAGTTATAGGCGATAATGATACGCTGGCCGCTATAGTGGCCTCCAGCGTTAAGGCCGACCTTCTGGTCCTTCTTTCGGATATAGAGGGGCTCTATACTGCCGACCCCCACAAGGATACGGATGCAAAGCTTATAAGCGAGGTATATACCATAGACGATAAAATAACCGCCCTTGCAGGGGGTAACGGAACCGCCCTCGGTACAGGCGGTATGGTAACAAAGCTTAATGCCGCAAAAATTTGTATGGACTGCGGCTGTGATATGATAATAACCAACGGTGCCACCCCCGAAAAGCTCTATAACATAATAGATGGGGAAAGCGTAGGCACAAAATTCTTTGCGGAGAAAAAATAATGGAACAAATGCTTAAAGCCGCAAAGGCGGCAAAAAAGGAAATAGCAAATTTAAGTGAGGCACAAAAAAACAAGGCTCTGGCGCTTATGGCTCAGGCCTTGCTTGATAATGCCAATGATATTCTTAAAGCCAATGCTCAGGATATAGAAAAGGCCAAGGGAACGGTTAGTGATGTAATGATAGACCGCCTGAGACTTACCTATGACCGTATTGCCGCTATGGCAAAGGGAATAAACGAGGTTGCGGCTCTGCCTGACCCTGTGGGCAGAGTGCTTGAGAGCAACACAAGGGAGGACGGGCTTAAAATAACCAAGGTAAGCGTTCCTATGGGCGTGGTTGCCATTATTTACGAAAGCCGTCCCAACGTTACAAGTGATGCCGCCGCCCTTGCCCTTAAAAGCGGTAACGTCTGCGTGCTTCGTGGCGGTAAGGAGGCCTTTAATTCTGCTTGCGCTATTGTTAATGCCTTGCGCTCAGGTCTTGAAAAGGCAGGGGTTACACCCTATGCGGTAAATCTTGTAACCGATACAACAAGACAAAGCGCAAACGACCTTATGACTGCAAACGGTTACGTTGACCTGCTTATTCCCAGAGGCGGTGCAGGCCTTATAAACGCCTGTGTTAAGAATGCCACCGTGCCCTGTATTCAAACGGGTACTGGTATCTGTCACGTTTACGTGGAAAAAACCGCCGATTTTGATATGGCTCTTAATATTATAGATAACGCTAAAACAAGCCGCCCCAGCGTTTGCAATGCTGAGGAGGTATTGCTTGTGGATAAGGCTATAGCGCAGGAGTTTTTACCTTTGCTTAAAGACCGCCTTGTGGATAAAAGGACAGAAGCAGGACTTACCCCTGTGGAGCTTCGACTTGACGCTTTTTCCGCACAGATAATAGAGGGTACCCCTGCAGGAGAAACGGATTTTGATACCGAATTTCTTGATTATATATTGGCTGTAAAATGTGTTGAAGACGTACAGGAGGCCATAGACCATATCTCTGAACACTCAACGGGCCACAGTGAGGCAATTATAACTGAGGACGATTTCGCTAAGGCCAAGTTTATGCAGGGGGTAGACAGCGCCGCTGTGTACGTAAATACCTCCACCCGCTTTACCGATGGCGGTGAGTTCGGCCTTGGCTGTGAAATGGGTATCTCCACCCAGAAGCTTCACGCAAGGGGCCCTATGGGGCTTAGGGAGCTTAACACCTATAAGTATATCATTGTATCCAACGGAAATGTGAGGTAGTATATATGAAATATGGTTTTATAGGCTGCGGCAATATGGGCGGCGCCCTTGCCTGTGCCCTTTCAAAAACAACTAAGGATATTGTCCTTGCCGATTTCAGCACCCAAAAGGCACAAGCCTTAGCGGATGAGCTTGGCGTTAAAAGCGGTACAAACAGTGATGTAGCTTCGGGATGTGAGCGGATATTTCTGGGAGTAAAGCCTCAGGTAATGGAGGAAATGCTCGGCAGTATAAAGGACATTCTTAAAGAAAAAAAGCCCCTGCTCATATCAATGGCGGCAGGGCTTACCACAGATAAGATTTGTGAAATGGCAGGGGGAGATATTCCCGTTATAAGAATTATGCCCAACACACCTGTAAGCGTGAGTGAGGGAATGATACTTTACTGTGCTAACTCTCTTGTAGGTGAGCAGGATATTAAGGACTTTGTTTCCGATATGCGCTTTGGCGGAATGCTGGATGCGTTGGACGAGGAGCTTATGGATGCAGGCTGCTCGGTTTCAGGCTGCGGTCCTGCCTTTATGTATATGTTTATTGAGGCCTTGGCTCAGGGTGGCGAGGCTTGCGGTCTGCCGCGGGATAAGGCGGTAAAATACGCCGCCGCCACAATGGCGGGTGCCGCCCGACTTGCTCTTACCTCAGACAAGACACCTGAGGAACTGCGCATAGCCGTTTGCTCGCCGGGGGGAAGCACCCTTGAGGGAGTAAAGGTTTTAAACGAGGCGAGGCTTACCGAAATAGGTATAGATACTGTAAAGGCGTCATATAAAAGAAACGTTGAGCTTGGTAGGGGTTCTCGATTGAACGTGTAAAAAACATTTTATTATTTACCATATCTTAATCGAAAGAATGATAAAATGCGGGAGTTTAGAATTTCGTTTTCAACCCTGCCGAAAGGAGAAATATATGTTATCAACGGAAGAAATTATGCAACTGATAGGTAGTCTTATTTGGTTGCTTGCAGGTGTGGGTGTTTTCATTGTCGGTATGAACTTTATGGGCGATGCCTTGGAAAAGAGTGCCGGCCATGGTATGAAACGATTTCTTGAAAAAATCAGTAATAACCGTTTTTCAGGTGTCGGTATTGGTGCGGGAGTAACGGCAATTATTCAAAGCTCCTCTGCCACATCGGTTATGGTTATCGGTCTTGTTAATGCCGGTGTTATGACCTTAATGCAGGCAACTCCCATTATTATGGGTGCCAATATCGGAACAACCATCACAGGTGTTCTCGTTGCCCTTAAAAATGATTATTTTAATATGGCAATGTATCTACTTGCTTTTGCCGGTGTTATGATGGGCTTTTCCAAAAAGGAAAAGATTAAGCTTGCAGGTAGCCTTTGCAGCGGCTTAGGTATGATTTTCGTTGGACTTGAAGTAATGAGCAGTGAACAGGCTTTTGGAAATCCGCTTGTTAAAGATATGTTTACGGAGGTTTTTAAGAACATTGATTTTCCGTTGCTCTTAATACTGGTTGGTGTTGTATTTACAGGCCTTATTCAAAGCTCTTCGGCAGCCACAGGTGTTGTTATTACAATGGTTGGCACAGGCGTTTTACCGCTTGATCTGGCATTGTTTATCATACTTGGTGCTAATATCGGTACCTGTGTAACGGCGCTTCTTGCTTCGGTGGGAGCAAATGCAAACTCCAAGCGTGTAGCTCTTATACATTTTACCTTCAACGTTATCGGAACCGGTTTATTTACGGCTATTATCTGGCTGTTCAGAGAACCTGTTGTAAATATGCTCGTTTCCATATTCCCCGGTAGCGATCCTATGTCATTGCAGATGCGTGTTTCCATTTTCCACGTTATCTTTAATGTGACCACAACCTGCCTGTTGCTTCCCTTTGCCAAGCAACTGGTTGACTATTCCTGTAAGGTGATAAAGGATAAGAAAACTGATGAAGCGGCACACACTCTTAAGTATATCGATGACCGACTTCTCACAATGCCTTCTGTTGCACTTATACAGGTTAAAAAGGAAATGGACTATATGTTTAGCCTGGTTGAGGAAAACATAGCTCTTTCCTTTGAAGCAATGGAGACGGAAGACCTGAAAAACGGTGAAAAAATTGCATCTAACGAGGCTGTGATTGACTTTACAAACGGTGCATTAACGAAGTTTCTCATTAAGCTTTCCTCCACGGTGGAGCAAAGCGACGAGCTTGTTATCGGTTCCTATTTCCACGTTATCAATGACCTTGAGCGCGTTGGTGACCACGCTGAAAATTTCTACGAAATTGCTGCAGGAATGTTAGCAAAAAAGGTATCGTTCTCTGTTGATGGACAAAATGACGTTAGGAAAATGCGAGAAAAGGTTATGAGAATGCTTGATATTTCAAAGGATGCATTCGATAATATAAATAAAGCGGAGTTATCTGAGCTGACCATGTTGGAGGAAGAAATTGACAAGATGAAAAAAGAATTTACTGCAAGTCATTTTGCCCGTCTTGCCGAGGGTAATTGCAGTATAGACGTCAGTCCTTATTATTCTTCTACCGTTGCAGGTCTTGAACGTGTGGCCGACCATCTTGTAAATATAGGTTATAGTATTGTGAATCCTATAGGCTCACAAAAGGAGATGTAATTTTATGATTTATGCAGCTATTGCGCTTTTTGCAGTCACCTATGTTTTAATGCTTGTTTTCAGTAAGTACAGACCATATATCGCCCTTGCCTCTGCCTTAATATTTATCGTATCGGGTATGTTGCCAATCGGTAAGATTTTTGGAGCAATAGATTTTAACGTTCTGCTTATGATTGCAGGAACAATGGGCATTGTTGCCTTGTTTATTGAAAGTAAAATGCCGGAGCTCCTTGCCGATTTAATAATGGAAAAGGTTCCTAACGTTAAGTGGGCGGCAGTGGCCATGGCGCTTTTTGCAGGCGTTATTTCTGCATTTATTGATAACGTTGCAACGGTTTTAATGATTGCGCCTGTAGCGCTTGAAATTTGTAAAAAGCTAAAAACCAATCCCGTTCCTTTTATTATTGCCATTGCGGTTTCATCCAATTTACAGGGCGCCGCCACCTTGGTTGGTGATACCACTGCCATTATGCTGGGCTCGGCACTGGATATGAGCTTTATGGACTTCTTCTGGTATAAGAACCGTCCCGGTATATTTTTTGCCGTAGAGCTGGGTGCAGTTCTTTCTGCAATAATTCTGGCATATCTTTTCCGCAAAGAAAAAGCGGCCATTCCAAAAACTCAGGAACGCACAAGGGTTAACGATTACGTTCCTTCCATATTACTGCTTGGAACCATTGTGTTGCTTATTGCCGCATCATTTATTCCCAATAAGCCTGATGTTACAAACGGTCTTATTTGTTGCGGTTTATTGGTTATAGGTCTTGTTTATAATTTTGCAAAGAAAAAGAACATATCCGCCATTATTTCTCCCCTCAAGGAGATTGACTTTGAAACCATAGGCCTTCTCCTTGGCCTTTTTCTGATGATAGGTGCCATTTCGGAGCAGGGTGTTATCACCGCTGCTGCAAACCTTCTTGCCAAAGCAGGCGGCGGAAATGTTTTCGTGCTTTACACCGTTATTGTGTGGGCATCGGTGCTGATTTCCGCGTTTATTGATAATATACCGTACGTTGCAACAATGATTCCCGTTATTGCAGGTCTTGCCGCAGCCTTGAACGTGGACCCCACCGTACTGTATTTCGGTCTGCTTTCAGGTGCAACCCTTGGCGGAAACTGTACACCCATTGGCGCCTCTGCCAATATTACGGGTATCGGTATTCTTCGTAAGGAGGGCTATACCGTTAAAAATTCCGATTTCTTCAAAATAGGCATACCCTTTACAATGGCAGCCATAATCCCTGCATATATCTATTTGTGGCTTATGTACGGCATATAGTGAAAATACATATAATAAAAGCGTCGCAAACGCGACGCTTTTATTATTATATCACATTATGAAAAAATGAAAAATTTTTAGAATCTAATATCAAGTCTCCCGATTGCTTTTGGGTGCTTTTACATTAGCTTGCCTCAAATTCGCCGGTCTCCGAGCCGACCATGATGGAATAGGATTCTCCCTTCTTTACGTCAGGGCTACTGAGAATCACTACTGCAAAATTCAGTTCCGGAGCGTACTCGATAATAATATTTCCGGATTTGTCCTTCAGAACGATCTTCGTTCC
>JAZSEH010000010.1:0-3744 GCA_045531585.1 Acutalibacteraceae bacterium | reverse complement strand
AAAAACACCCCAACGGGTGTGCACCATAGTAAGAAATTGCCCAAAAATGGCGCCTTTTCCGTAATAATGCGTTAAAAAGGCGCGGTACGCGTCAGCGTGACCGCGGCTTTTTGCCTGTTCTTACCAAAAAATCATCCGTTTTTGGGTGCGTTGCAGTTTTGTAGGGATAAATTTGTTTTCAAAGCGAAGATGAAAAACGCAGTAATACTGTAGTATTATGAGGCTTTTCAGCAAGATTTGGGGCAAATTTACCCGAAAAACCAAATTTTCACTATGTCGCGCACCCGAATATCGGGGTGTGAAATTTTATATTGTCCAATTTTGTATATCGGAAAGCATTACAGCAGAAAAGGCTGAATCTATGAAGAAAAATTGAAGTTTATATTTACCATTAAAGGTGTATACAAGGGCAGTAGCGTTAGTTCCCGTATCGGGTAGGAAAAACAGGTCATCCTCTGTTGGAGTAGCCACAATGGGATTATGCTTTGAAAGTGCAGCCTTAACGGTTTCTTCGGTTACGGTTTGTGAACCAATTTTAAAGCCGTAAGCTTCGCTAAGGCAAACTATAGCAGAAATACCGTTATCTGCCTTGTCTTTTTCGTAGTAGTAGATAAAGGTGCCGCCGTTAAGCATTACCGAAAGCTCACCTTCGCTCTTTGTGATGATAGGTGCATCATGGGTATGACCACCATCATCCTCCACAGATTCCTCTGTATGAGATTCTGCATCCTGTGAAGGATTCAAAATTTTATCAGGGTCGGTGCCAAGAGCATATTCAAGCTCAGGTATTTTACCTAAGGATGCAAAGTATGCAATGTCTACACTATGCTCCGAGGGCTTGCTGTTTGTATCTTTTTTACCGCCGTCACAGGCGCAAAGAGAAAAAAGCGTTAAAATAGAAAGCAAAAGCGCAAGTAATCTCTTCATAATAATTCTCCTTATTTGCTTTTTAAATTAAGCAGTTCATGCTGCTGATTCCATAAATCCTGAGAAAGGTCTACATAATAGGTATGGGGCTTTTCAAAACGTGTAACCTCATCCCATAAAAGAGCAATTTGTGATTTGCAGAATTTTGCAATTTCTCCAACATTTGGGGAAGTATATACCTGCTTGCCCTTTTCAAATATCTTAACCTGAAGCTTTCTGGCTTCAAAGTTTTCCACCGTCTTTTTCTTCCAGGTGTGAATCGGGTCAAATATCTCATAGGGTTTAGTATCGTCGATTTTTTCGTGATTCAGTGTTATAACGTCTGCAATACATTTTCCGCTTTCACGGTCGTAAAGTCTCCAGGGGATTTTAACACCGGGTATCGTTATTTTTGCGGTGTTTTCGCTTATTTTAATTTTGGGAATTATTTCCCCATCCTTTTCAACGGCCGCAAGCTTGTATACACCGCCGAAAACCGCCTCGCTTGATGCGGTAATAAGGCGCTCACCAACACCGAAGCTATCGGCCTTGGCGCCCTGCATTATCATATCACGGATAAGGTATTCATCAAGGGAGTTGGAAACAACTATCTTGCAATCGGGATAGCCTGCATCATCCAACATCTTTCTCACCTTTTTAGTAAGATAGGTGATGTCTCCGCTGTCAATACGAACACCCTTCGGCCTGTGTCCCAAGGGCTTAAGTACCTCATCAAATACCCTGATAGCGTTGGGAACACCGCTTTTTAATACGTTGTAGGTATCAATAAGAAGTGTGCAACTATCAGGATAACGCTCAGCATAGGTCTTGAAGGCGGTATATTCATCATCATAAAGCTGAACCCAGCTATGAGCCATTGTACCTGAGGGCTTTACGCCGAAATCCATTGCAGTTTTAACAACGGAGGTACCAACACAGCCTCCGATAATTGCCGCCCTTGCACCGTAGTAGGAAGCATCATATCCATGGGCGCGGCGAGCGCCAAATTCCATTACAGGCTTTTCGCCTGCGGCACGAACTATGCGGTTAGCCTTGGTTGCTATAAGGGATTGGTGGTTTATGGTAAGAAGCACCATTGTTTCCACCATAAAGGCCTGCATTGCAGGACCGCGTACAGTTACAATGGGCTCCTTAGGAAATATAGGAGTACCTTCAGGTACTGCCCATACGTCACATTGAAATCTAAAGTCGCGCAGATAATCAAGAAAGCCCTCGGTAAATAAATTAAGAGAACGAAGATATTCTATATCCTCCTCAGTGAAGGAAAGATTATTGAAGTATTCTATGAGTTGTTCAAGACCTGCCATAATGGCGAAGCCGCCTTCATCGGGTACACGGCGAAAAAACATATCAAAATATGCAATAGTATCACGCATATCACTGTTATATATGCCATTTGCCATAGTCATCTCATACAGGTCCTGCAGCATTGTAAGATTTCTGTCCATGATTTTTTGCTCCTTTAACCAAATTTGTGGGGTTTTTCCTTGCCGTTTTGCTTAAGGTCTCTTTCCTTTAGTAAACGACCATCTCTGATTAACTCAGCAAGCTTGTCCTTGTCTGAGTTTTTAAGTGCATCACGATATTTAACAATGTTATCAATAAAAATATCAAGTTCGTTAAGTAGATTTTCTTTATTTTTGATAAATAATTCACTCCATAAAACCTCGTCTACACTGGCTACACGGGATACGTCGTGAAAGCTTCCTGCAGAAAATCCGTTATGAAACTCACTTGAAGGGGATTTTATGTAGGTGCCTGCAACAATGTGTGGCATTTGTGAGGTATAGGCAATCATTTTATCGTGCTTTTCGGGACTTGTAACCGTAACACCAAGACAGCCAATATCTAATGCCAAACATTTAAGTGTTTCAAGGGCAACTGAATCAGAGTTTTGGGTTTGTGTAAGAATATAATAACGGTTTTCAAAAAGGGAAGAAACACTGTTTTCAAAACCATTATGCTCACGCCCTGCCATAGGATGACCACCAATAAAATAGGCGCCGTTCTCGGCACATAAAGGCTCAAGCTCGCGTACCACGTTTGTTTTTATTCCGCAAACGTCACTTATAATTTTACCCTTAAGCTTTTTAATATTTTCCTTAATAAAACTAATTGTTCCGGCAGGGGAAAGGGCAATAAGTAAGATGTCACAGTTGAACTCTGTATCAGGTAGCGCCAACTCTTTAATACAACCGCATCTAAGTGCTGCAGAGCAAACCGTTTCGTTCTTATCATAGCCTGTTACATAATATTTTCCGCTTGAGGTCAATGCTTTTGCCAGCGATCCGCCTATTAAACCAAGACCTACAACACAGATTTTTTTACGATTCATAATATCACCAACAAATCTATACATATATAATACTCTTAAAATTTGACATTGTCAAATAAAAGGAATCAATTATTGAAAAAAGTTCTTGATTTTATGAGGGAAGTTATGTATAATCATTAAGTGTTAATTAAATATTAGCCGGTATGATGGAATTGGCAGACGTGACGGACTCAAAATCCGTTGATGGCGACATCGTGTGGGTTCGAGTCCCACTACCGGCACCAAAAAAACAGCCCCTCGGAAGAGGGGTTGTTTTTTTGAAATTGCGGTTGGGACTCGAAAAGGAGGGAGCGAAGCGGAAAAAAACAGTCCGGGGGACTGTTTTTGCCGACGCGGGCGTGTAGATGCGGAGCATCGTGGCATGTCCCACTACCGGCACCAAAAAAACAGCCCCTCGGAAGAGGGGTTGTTTTTTTGAAATTGCGGTTGGGACTCGAAAAGGAGGGAGCGAAGCGGAAAAAAACAGTCCGGGGGACTGTTTT
>JAZSEH010000018.1:0-68539 GCA_045531585.1 Acutalibacteraceae bacterium | reverse complement strand
TATATAAATAATTTCACCTAATTCATTGCAATGATGTCGGTGTAAATAATCAGAGATTATTTACATAAAACCGCTACACTTAGCGGTTTTTCGAAAAGCTTTGATTGAAAGCTTTTCGACTACCGATTATCATTATAATTTAGTAACACAAATTATATAAAAGGAGCCGCTTTCAATGGATATAAAAATGCTAAAAACCAAGGTATGCACAAATACCACCGTTACCGCCCAAACCGTTGAGCAGGGTATAGATGTGGATTTTACCCTGCCTGATTATTGTCCACCTGTTTCCAGAATACTCAAATGTAAGCTTATTCCAAGAATAAATTCTAAAAATATAGGCGCAGGCACCGCTATGGTGGACGGTAGTGCAACCATACTCCTTATCTATGCCGATATGGAAAATCGTATTTGCAGCTTTGAGTACGTGGTACCCCTTGCTAAAAGCATTGAGCTTAAGGAGGACTGCAAGGGAGCCAGAATAAACTGCAGGGCACGAAGCTCCTACTGTAATTGCCGTGCCGTTACCGAACGGAAAATGGATGTTCACGGTGCGGTAGAGCTTGATATAAGAATTGTTTGTACTGCTGAAAAGGAAATAGTCTGCGATGCAGACTGCGGTGAGGTACAGCTTAGGCGCTCGGTGGCACCCGCCACAAATCCTATGGGCTATTGCGAAAAAGGCCTTGTTATTGAGGACGATATAGAGCTGAGCCACGGTCAACCTGAGATAAGCTCCATTATACGGTATGAGGCAAATCCTTGTATCAGCGAATGTAAAATAATAAGCGGAAAGGTGCTTTTAAAGGGCGAACTGATGCTTCGTGTGCTTTACTGTCCCGTGGATTCAAGTCGCCCAGTTGTTTCCCGAAGTGCCGTACCCTTTAGTCAGGTTATGGATATTGAGGGTATTCACGAGCAATGTGAGTGCGATACGAGAATAGATCTGGCCTACCTTGAGGTAAAGCCCAAGATTTCTACCTCAGGGGAGATACGGTGCCTGTCATTAAATGCCAAGCTGATTCTTCGTACCGATTGCTTCTGCCCCGATGAAATACCCGTTGTTCTGGAGGCATACTGCACCCGTCACAGCTCTAAGGCTCAAACCCAAAATATCGGCTTTGATAAAATAATATCTACCGTAAACGAAAATTATATTTGCAAAAAAAGACTCGAATTTTCTGATGACGCTCTTGGCAGCGTGCTGGATATGTGGTGTGAGACCAACGTCAGCACGGTACGCCTTGAGGGTAACGTGGCGGTGCTTTGCGGTACGGTACAGGTGTGTATGCTGGTATATGACGTGGCAGGTAATGCCACCTATCAGGAACGTCCTATAGAATTTGAGTTTAAGAATAACCTTCCCCACACTCCGGATAACTTTTCCTGCGACCCTCAAATAGAGGTTGTAAACTGTAGCTTTACAATAGTGGATGCCGATGCCCTTGAGGTGCAGGTTGAGCTTAAAATCTGCGCCGCGGTATACGAGCGAAAGATATTGCCCGTTATTGTTGATATATCGGTGGGAGATGAGCTTGAAAAGAGCGGAAGACTGCAGGGCGCCGTGGTGGCATATTACGCTGAAAAAGGCGAGAACGTGTGGGATATTGCAAGGAGATATAACGGTAGTGTGGATGAGATAATGGAGTTAAATACCCTTGAAAGCGATATTCTTGAAGTAGATAAAGCACTTCTTATTTGCCTGTAAACCCTAAAAATTTTCAAAAACACTTGCATTTTTACAGAAATGTGTTACAATGTGTATACAGTTAAACTATGGAGGTGTATTTGAAAATGGCATATGTAATTTCTGATGAATGCATCAGCTGTGGCGCTTGCGCCGGTACTTGCCCTGTAGAGGCTATTTCTGAAGGTGACGAGCATTATGTAATCGATGCTGACAAGTGCTGTGATTGCGGTTCTTGTGCAGACGGTTGCCCCGTAGATGCTATTACCGAGGGTTAATCAAAAATAAACCAACATATAGAAAATACCGACCCGTTAAAGGTCGGTATTTTTTTATTTCTTAAAACTAAGAGTTATATCAGGCTCAAATATGGTGTGCGCCTTGTATAGAAGATAATCTCCGTCCACCTTTCCCATAAGGGAGGAGAGAATAGGCTTTCCCTTCAGGGTCTCGCGTACCATGTCCATAATAAGAGAAATGGTTTTTTCTCCCGGTGTTTCGCTTTGATAAAGTCTGAAACCATCATTTAAGAAAACAAGCTTTATATGCCGTGTGCAGGGGGTCTCTGCAAAGTGAATATCAATAAGCAATACAGTCTCACCATACTCATTTTCTGCAAAACGGCAGGTTATACTTGTAAGATAACTGTCGCCGTGAAAGGTAAGCACGGCTTTCGTTTCATTTAAGGGGTCAATAGGCACTTTATGCTCAGCGGAAAACTCATTGTATATCATATAATAACCATCATTCTCTTTCTTAAAGGCAATACCTTTAAGACCTGAGGAGTAGTTATTATGCACCGCTTGAAGTACTATTGGGAGCAGTCCCACACTGTTTGCACCGAAGCTTTCCGATATTTTCCCTTCAAGAGCCTTTAATTTAGAATACGGATTATTTCTTCTAAGTAGCCTATCAATTATTGTGGGCCTTTCAGGGGCAAATTTCAGGGAACCAATAAACCTTAAAAGTTTACGGTAGGCCCTGTTATCGGGCGCAAGCTGTGAGGGAAATTCTCTGCCGAAAAATTCAAGCACGGCAGAGTAATAGCCGCTGGTTTGAAAAAGCTCATCGCACCCTGCATTACTTATTATCAGCAGACCGTTTTCCTTAAAGCCAAGGCAGTTTTGCCCGAACATTCCGTTAAACAAAAAGGTTTTGCCGTCCCTGCCAACCCAGGTTTGATAACCGTAATCAAAGGCACCGCAAGTGGCGGGGGTTTTAACCTTAAAGGAGGTGGCCGCAGTAATATATTGCTCGCTTACTATCTGTTTGTCCTCATATCGGCCGCCGTTTTGAACAAGTATACCAAGCTTTAAAGTATCGTAAGGACTTAAATAAAGACCCCAACCGCCCTTTTCGATACCCGAAGGGCAGGTCTCCCAATGGTAATTAACAATATCTAAAGGAACAAACAGCTTCTTATCCATATACTCCTTAAATTTCATACCCGTTACTCTGTTAAGAATGGCGGCAAGCATATAGGTATTAAGGCTGTTGTAGTTGAATTTCTTCCCCAAATCCTCGGCAGACGACCGTAAAAAGCTGCGCACCCAATCCTTATCGGTCATACATTCAAATTCATTGAAGGTAATTCCGCTTTGCATAGTGAGCAGATGATATACTGTCAGCTCCTTAAGCTTTAGCCTTATAATGGGATTACAAAGGTCTGCAAAAATATCAATTACTCTGGTATCGTGGGAAATAAGGCCTTCGTCCATAGCAATACCTATTCCAAGACTGACAATGCTTTTGCACAGAGAAAAGGTGGCCTTGTGAAGGTTAAGGGAGTGCGTTCCAAAGGTGGCCTCACAAAATACCTTCCCGTTTCTGCTCATAATTATACTGTGCATATTAAGGCTCTTATCGCGGTTTAGCTTATCAAGCAGGGCAATAAGCTCTGCACTGCTTATGCCAACCTCCTCAGGGGTACACCGTGTAACCGAAGCGTTATTTAGTGCAGGTAATAGGGGCTTTTCATTTTTATGGGGAACAATGGGCTGCGTGGGGCTGTTTTTATCTCCCATACGCCCAAGGAGTATTGCCGCTTTATTTAGATTTGATATATTCAAGTTTGCACCCCCGAAAAATCGAAATGCGGAAGGAAAAAACCTTCCGCATTTATTGTAACCAATATTTGTTAATTAAGTATAAACAAATCTATTATTTTTTCTTTGCCTTTTTTGCGGTGTTGTTTTTCCAGATAACCCAAAGGGGACCTGAGATAAATAAGCTGGAAATGGTACCCGAAACAAGACCTGTAGCCATAGGAATTGCAAAGCTACGGAGTGAGGTGAGACCGTGCAGCTCAGAAACTACAACAATGGTGAATACCGCAATAATGGTGGTAGTGGTGGTAATAATGGTACGCTTCTTAACCGAGTTGATACTGTCATTAACAAGCTCATCGGTGGTCTTATCGGGATACAGGCGGCGGTTCTCACGAACACGGTCATAAATAACGATGGTATCGTTAAGGGAGTAACCTAATATGGTAAGAACAACGGCCATAAAGTTAGAGTCAATCTGCAGACCGAATACCGTACAGGTAAAGAAGGCGATAAGCACGTCAAGTATAAGTGCAACAAAGGCTGTAATGGCAGCAGATACACCGCCTATTTTACGGAAGCGGAAGCCGATGTAAATAACAACAAGTATTGCGGCAAGTAAAACTGCAACCATTGTCTTTACAAAGAAGGCGGTAGCAACCGAGGGGCTAACCGATGTAGAGTCGTAAAGGGCAGGCTTGTTATCGGCAAAATCCTTTTCAAGAGCCTCGGTAAGCTTCTGTTGAACCTCAGCATCGACGCTGTCCCTACCGGCAAAGGAAAGGGTAATGGTTCTTGTGTCACCTGCTAAAGCGGTGCTCTGTGTTACGGTAACCGATGCATTGGTTACGCCCTTAACAGTCTGGCTTACCTTTTCGGTGGAGATTTCTCCTGTATAGGAGTAGGAAATTCGTGTACCACCCTTAAAGTTAATGTCAAGATTAACTCCGAATATAAGGGTAAGTATAATGCTTACAACCAAAACTGCGGCATAAGCAATAAGCACAGGCTTGAAGGTTTTGTTGAAATCAATAGTTTTATTATTTAACATCTTTAGCACCTCCGTAAAGCCAGGGCTTGCGTAAGAACTTGAACTGAGATACGCTCTTAAGCATAAGCTTTGAAGCAAGAACGCCCATTATAAGGTTGAATATAACACCAACAAGCAGTGTGTAACCGAAGGAGTAAATAGCGCCGGTTATGGAGGAGCCGAACCATCTCATTATGGGGGAGAAGATTTTGGCAAACAGGCTGTCAGGTGTACCGAAGGCACCCATAAGTACAATGGATACAAGAACAATGGTAATATTACCGTCAAGTATTGCGCTCCAGCTGTTGCTAAAGCCTGCGTTTATGGCGCCGTCAATTGTGCGGCCGTTCTTAAACTCATCCTTAATACGCTCAGCGGCAATAACGTTAGCGTCAACACCCACACCAATGGAAAGGATAATACCTGCAATACCGGGAACGGTAAGGGTAAAGCTGTCCACTCCGGGGAAGAAGCCTGACATACAGGCAATGGAGCCTGCAAGCTGACCCAGCAGAGCAAAGGATGCAACCAGACCGGGAAGCTTGAACAGAACTATCATAAGTATGCAAATAAGTATAAAAGCAATGGAGCCTGCAATAACCATAACGTTAAGCGCGTTGGAGCCAAGGGTAGGTGAAATAACCTGAAGCTTGGAATCGTCAACGGTAAGTGCAAAGGGAAGGGAGCCTGCATTTATCTTGTTTGCAAGGTCGTTAGCCTCCTCGGCATCAGCCATACCGTCAATGGTGGCACTGTCGGAGTTAATAGCCTCCTTAACGTTGGGAGCGGATATCATGGTGTCGTCCATCCAAATGGAAATGGTGCTTCCAACAAGTCTTGCGGTGGCTTCGGCAAACTTTGCCTTACCCTGAGTGGTAAAGGAAAGGTTTACTACATATTCATAGGAATTTTCTTTTTCGTTGTGTATATATCCTGCTTCTGCCTTCTCAATATCGTCGGCACCCTTAAGGATTACCTTGTCTTGAGTCTGTCCCTCACAGAAGGTAAGCAGAGCGGTTTCACCCAGCTCCTGTACTGCAGCGGCGGCATCAAAATCACTTTCATCAGCAGCCCAGGGGAAACGAACTATTATCTGATGATTCTGTGAATCGGTGTAAACCTCACTGTCGGTAATGTTGTTGTTTACAAGACGGGTCTCAATTATTTCCTTGGCGGCCGCCATATCGTCATCGGTTATGTCAGCATCGGTTTTATCGGGGGAGAAAACCGCCTCAACACCGCCACGGATATCAATACCCCAACGGATATCCTCCGCACCCTTTATGTAAAGGTTACGGGTGTCCCCGTAATAATTGTCCACACCGAAAAAGGCGGTGTAGGCCAATGCAAGAATGAGCACAAGCACAATAAAAAATACCGGCTTGCGTACGCGCTTGGATTTCATTGTTACATCCTCCAAAACTTATAAAATTCCAAATTACATTATACTATTTTTTATACCTAAAGTCAACTAATCTTTTAGCAGTTTTTCAAGACAGGCATATTTTACTGCCACACACAGAACGTTTGATGCAGATTTTATCTCCGAAACAGAAGGATAAGAGGGGGCAATGCGTATTACCGTGTCCTTTTCATCCTTGCCGTAGGGGAAGGGGGCGCCTGCGGGGGTAAGTATCATTCCTACCTGTGCGCACAGGTCTACAACCCGCCTTGCACAGCCCTCCATAACGTTAAGGCAGATAAAGTAACCGCCCTTAGGATTGGTCCAGTGTGCAATGTCCTTGCCTGAAAGCTGAGCCTCAAGCTCACTAAGCACCGTTTCAAACTTAGGCCTTAAAATCTCGGCGTGCTCAGCCATATGCTTTTTAAGTGCCTCAATATCCTCAAAGGCTCTGGCGTGGCGGAGCTGATTCAGCTTATCGGGGCCTATGGTCTGGAAGCTCATACGCTTTTTAAGAATTGCAACGTTTTCAGGGCTTGCGGCCTGAGCGGCAACGCCTGCACCCGGGAAGGTTATTTTAGAGGTGGAGGTGAATATAATGGGCAGATTGGGGTTGCCTGCCTTTACACACTCATTATAAAGATTTAAAAGCTTGTCGCCTTCGGGATACAGATCGTGTATTGCATAGGCATCATCCCACATAACACGGAAATCCCTTGCTGCAGGCTTTAAATTTGCAATACGGCGAACTACCTCATCCGAGTAGGTTATGCCAAGGGGATTTGAGTATTTGGGAACACACCACATACCCTTAACCTTTTCGTCCTTTACAAGCTCCTCCACGGCGTCCATATCGGGGCCGTTCTCATTGCAGGCAACGGGTATCATCTTAATGCCGAAATACTCTGTAATGGCAAAGTGACGGTCATAGCCGGGAACGGGACAAATAAACTTTACCTCACCCTGTTTTATCCAGGGCTCACAGCCAAAGCCGTGGGTCATTGCCTGAGATATGGTATCAAACATCATATTAAGGGAGGAGTTGCCTCCAACAATTATCTGTTCGGGGCTAAGCTCAAGTATTTGCGCAAAAAGCTCCTTAAGCTCAATAAGTCCGTCAAGACCGCCGTAGTTGCGGCAATCGGTGCCGGTACGGTTTTTAAAGCCCGAATCATTGCCAACCAAATCAAATATACGGTTGCTGTTATCCATTTGGTCAAAGCCGGGCTTACCTCTTGACATATCAAGAGAAAGATTAAGGGTAACAAGGTGGCGGAAATCGGCCTTAACCTTGTAGAATTCACCCTGAAGCTCCTCTCTGGTCATATTTAAATAACTGCTCATAAAATTCCTCCTTAGGAAACTTAACTAATATATAATAATATAAAAATACATATTTTGCAAGTACATAAAATATTTTTTCCATAATTTTGAAAAATAAATCATTATATGGGTGATAAAATCTTGACAGAGCATAGATATAGTGGTAGAATAATAAAGTAAATTGGGTTATTTTGTTTTGTCTTAAGCCCTTTAAGGGGAATAAGGGCAAAGGGCAAAAGAACAGTAATTTAATCATTGCCGGGGCAAAACGGTTCCCCGTTTAGAACGAGAGTGTTCTACTGAAAACCGTATTTTATATAGGAGGTGCATTTAGCAAAATGCCGGATTATGTTAAGTATATTATCTTCGGCGCCATCGCTTTAGTGCTTGCCGTTATCGGCTTTGCCATTGGCTGTGCTTATCGCCGCAAATCGGCGGAGGCTTCCATAGGCTCTGCTGAGGAGGAGGCAAAACGCATTTTAAGCGATGCTATCAAAAATGCCGAAACCAAGAAGAAAGAGCTTCTTATTGAAGCAAAGGACGAAATCTTCCAGATGCGTCAGGATACCGATAAGGAC
Organism: Acutalibacteraceae bacterium; assembly: GCA_045531585.1. Lineage (GTDB taxonomy): Bacteria > Bacillota > Clostridia > Oscillospirales > Acutalibacteraceae > SIG587. Next base: position 60,474 of record JAZSEH010000018.1, on the reverse strand, counting down.
CTGAGAGAGCGCCGCAGTGAGGTACAGCGTCAGGAGCACAGGCTCCAGCAGAAGGAGGAAACCCTTGACCGCAAGATAGAAAATCTTGAGGCTAAGGAGGAAAAGCTTTTAAACAAGGCTAAGGAAATTGACCAGAAAATTGAGGAATGTGAGAAAATTAAGCGCAGTCAGCTTGAAATGCTGGAGCGTATCTCAGGCTTTTCTAAGGAGCAGGCTAAGGAACATCTGCTTAAAATGCTGGATGGTGAGCTTACCCACGAAAAGGCCGTTAAAATCCTTGATTTTGAGCAGAGAACAAAGGATGAATCCGATAAGATTGCAAGGGAGATAATCGGCCATGCCATTCAGCGCTGTGCTGCTGACCATTCTTCCGAAATCACCGTTTCGGTTGTTGCTCTGCCTAATGATGAAATGAAGGGTAGAATAATCGGACGTGAGGGTAGAAATATCCGCGCCCTTGAAACTGCAACGGGTGTTGACCTTATTATTGACGATACTCCCGAGGCTATTACCCTTTCAAGCTTTGACCCCGTTCGCAGGGAAATTGCAAGAATTACACTTGAAAAGCTTATTCTTGACGGTAGAATACATCCCGCAAGAATTGAGGAGACCGTTGCCAAGGCTACTGCCGAGGTTGAGGCCACCATCAAGCAGGAGGGTGAGCGCGCTATGATAGAGGCAGGCGTACACAACCTGCATCCTGAGCTTGTTCGCCTCCTCGGTAAGCTTCGTTACCGTACAAGCTACGGTCAGAACGTACTTAAGCATTCTATGGAGGTTTGCCATATTGCAGGTCTGCTTGCCGCTGAAATGGGCGCTGACGTTGCTCAGGCAAAGCGTGCAGGTCTCCTTCACGATATAGGTAAGGCCCTTGACCACGAGCAGGAGGGTACCCACATTCAGCTTGGGGTTGAGGCTGCCAAGAAGTGTAAGGAAAGCGATGCTATTGTTCACGCTATCCACGCCCACCACGGTGAGGTAGAGGCTAAAACCATTGTTGCCTGCATTGTTCAGGCTGCAGATGCTATCTCTGCCGCCCGTCCCGGGGCCCGCCGCGAGAACATTGAAAGCTACATCAAGCGTCTTGAAAAGCTTGAGGAAATTGCCAATTCGTTTAACGGCGTTGAGCGCTCCTTTGCAATTCAGGCAGGTAGAGAGGTGCGTATCGTGGTTAAGCCCGAAATGGTTTCTGATGACCAGATGGTACTTATCGCTCACGATATTGCTCAGCGCATTGAAAATGAGCTTGAGTATCCCGGTCAGATAAAGGTAAACCTTATCCGTGAAAACCGTGTAAGCGATTACGCAAAATAAAATATAAAAAATGCTCTGCTATTGAACTATGCAGGGCATTTTTGTTTGTAGTCCTTGAATTTATGCAGATTATATTGTATAATATTTTTGTAAATTACTGGGGAGGAATTATTATGAAAAAAATATTGGCATTTTTACTTTGTGCGGTGGTTATTTTTGTTTTTGCCGGCTGTGGCTCGGAAGTGGATGTTCGTGGTGAAATAGATTCCGCGGGCGTATCTGCGGTAAGTGAGGTTTCATCAGGTGCCGAAAGGGAATTATCTTTAGGCAATACAAGCGGCAACAACTATAAAAATGAATTTTTAGGAATTGGCTGCCGGCTTGATGAGGGCTGGACCTTCTATACGCAGGATCAGATTTATGAATTGAACAATATCGTAACTGATTCTTTTGACGAGGATATTTCCGAGCAGATTAAGAATGCTACAATAATTTATGATATGGCTGCTACTGACAATATGGGCGGTACTATTAATGTGAATTTGGAGAAACTTTCGACTGTAGCATCCATCGTTTATGATGTTGAAAATTATATTGACTCAGTTCTCAGTCAACTTGAAGATGCTATGGCACAAATTGGCTTTACGTTAGAGAGTTGTGAAAAAATATCCGTGAATTTTGCAGGAAAAACGGAAAAGGGAATAAAAGGAATTATGAGTGTTGATGATATAAAAGTATATCAAAAACTTGTTTGCATTAAGAGGGGGAATTACATGGCCAATATTACTGTTTCCAGTGTTTCTGAAGCAGATGTTGATGCACTTCTTGCCAAATTTTACGCCGTTTCTTAAGGCTTTTTGCATGACGAAACCCACGCGATAGTCGCGTGGTTCAATAAAGGTTAACTGATAAATTTTTTTGGCAGGGCTATGTCCGAAAAAAGGAAAGTTATCCGCTAAGTGACTTCCCAAATTTGTGCAGAAAGTACGCATTTGGGAAGTCACTTTATTTTAAAAGTATAAATTTTTTAATAATTTTTTACCTGTTTTTTGTGTTGACAAATACCCATCTTGTACCTTAAAATAAGAATGTACCTAAAAAGGTAAAAATTTTCCTTAAAACAGGGGGAGAAAATTATGGCAAACGAAAAGAAACTGCGTATCGGTATTATCGGTACGGGCGGCATCGCAAATTCACACGTAAAAACATACTTAAAGCAGCCCGATGTTGAGATAGTGGCAGGCGCAGACCTTGTTCCCGGCAAGGCAAGAGAATTTTTTGATAAGTATGAGTTAAAAGATGCTCTTGACTTTGTTGATTACAAGGAAATGCTTGACACCGTTGAGCTTGACGCTGTAAGCGTATGTACCTACAACTGCACTCATGCTGAGTGTACTATTTATGCTCTTGAGAAGGGCCTTCACGTTCTGCTTGAAAAGCCTATGACCGTTACTCTGGATGAGGCTATTGAAATTTGTAAGGCAGAAAAGAAGAGCGGCAAGATAGTTTCCGTTGGCTTCCAACCCCGTTTTGACCTTAATATGCAGATGATAAAGAAGATAGTTCAGTCAGGTGAGCTGGGCGATATCTACTATATACAGACGGGCGGCGGCCGCCGTCACGGTATTCCCGTAGGCTGGTCTACAACCTTTATTGAGGAGGATAAGGCAGGTCTTGGCGCTTTAGGTGATATCGGCTGTTATTCTCTTGACCTTGTTCTTAATGCTATCGGTTATCCCAAGCCTCTCACCGTTACAGGTACTTCAACAGGTCACTTCGGTAAAACTGTTGAGGCTTACGCTAATCACACTCCCGAAATTGCCGAGCGCGCCGCAAAGCTTTTTGGCGTTGACGATTTTGCTTCCGCTTATATTCGTCTTGAGGGCGGCATAATCATCGACTTCCGTATTGCTTGGTATATGCATCTTGACACCCCCGGTGATACTATTATAATGGGAACAAAGGGCTCCCTCCGCGTTCCTTCTACCGATTGCTGGAACGGTACCTTCTATCGTCCTCTCCATGTTTATCACGATATTGCAGGCAAGCCCGTTTGCACCGAGATTCCTCTTATTAAAGCAGGTCCTGATGAGCCTGATCTTTGGCACAAGAAGATTCGCTCTTTCCTTGATGCAATACTTACAGGTGGCAAGGCACCCGTTCCCACAAGCGAGATAATTTACAATCAGGCTATTCTTGACGGTATTAACCGTTCAAGCCAACTTGGCCACGAAATTGAAATAGAGATTCCTGAGTTTTAATTTCTGATTAAAGTAAAAAGCTTTTCGGATTTTTTGTCCGAAAAGCTTTTTTGCGTCTTGATATTATAATTTTTAGGTGCTAAAATATAATTATAGTTGTTTTAAGGAGTATATTTAATGACTAAATTTGAAATTACGGGTATGAGCTGTGCCGCTTGTAGCGCAAGGGTGGAAAAGGCCGTGTCTGAAGTTAACGGCGTTACACAATGTCAGGTGAACCTGCTTACCAATTCAATGAACGTTGAGGGTACAGCCACAAATGAGGATATTATATCTGCAGTTGCTTCCGCAGGCTACGGCGCATCCCTTTCAGGCTCAAAAACTCAGGCTCAGAACAAGGAAAAGGAAATAAAAAACAAAGCAAAAGTTATGGGCGGTAAGCTTATAGCCTCAATAATTTTGCTTTTAATTTTAATGTATGTTTCAATGGGCCACAGTATGTGGGGCTGGCCCGTGCCCGAATTTTTAAAGGGCAATTATATAGCACTGTCCCTTACGCAATTACTACCTAGCGCCGCGGTTATGGTTATAAACGGTCACTTTTTCATAAACGGCTTTAGGGGCCTTGTGCGAAGAAGTCCCAATATGGATACCCTAGTGGCATTAGGCTCTGCCGCTGCCTTTGTTTACAGCACCTACGCCCTTTATCAAATGACCGTGGCAGATGCGGCACAGCAGGCCCATTTAATGCACGAAATGTATTTTGAATCCGCCGCTATGATACTCACCCTTATAACGGTGGGTAAAATGCTGGAGGCCCGTGCCAAGGGCAAAACCACCGATGCCTTAAAGGGTCTTATGGACCTTGCTCCCAAAACCGCAACCATTATTATTGACGGTGCCGAAAGAAAAGTACCTATAGAAAAAGTAAAAACAGGGGATATATTTGTTGTCCGTCCCGGAGAGGCTATTCCTGTAGATGGCATTGTTCTTTCGGGCTCAGGCGCCGTGGATGAGTCTGCTCTTACAGGCGAGAGTGTTCCTGTGGATAAAGCACAAAATGATAACGTTTTTGCCGCCACCGTTAACCGTTCAGGCTTTTTAACCTGTAAGGCCTTGAAGGTAGGGGAGGATACCGCCCTTTCGGGTATAATAAAAATGGTAAGTGATGCCGCCGCCACAAAGGCTCCAATAGCTAAGGCGGCAGATAAGGTATCAGGCGTGTTTGTTCCTGTTGTAATTACAATAGCCGTTATCACCTTTATAATTTGGCTGATTTCAGGCCAAAGCGTTGGCTACAGTATTGCCCGCGGTATTGCTGTTTTGGTTATAAGCTGTCCCTGTGCACTTGGCCTTGCCACACCCGTTGCCATTATGGTGGGTAGCGGTGTGGGTGCCAAAAAGGGAATACTTTTTAAAACAGCCACCTCCCTTGAACTTACAGGCAAGGTAAAAACCGTTTTGCTTGATAAAACAGGAACCGTAACTAAGGGTACCCCTGCTGTTACCGATATTATTCCTGCCCATGGCACTGAAAAGGATGAGCTTTTAAATACCGCCTATTCACTTGAGACTTTAAGTGAACATCCACTTGCAAAGGCCGTAGTGGAATATTGTAGTGGGAATGGGCTTTCTAAAAGTGAAGTATCAGGGTTTTCCGTACTCCCGGGTAACGGGCTTACTGCACGTCTTTTAAATAAGGAAATTTACGGCGGAAATTATAACTTTATTTCCTCAAAAACCACGGTGCCCGAGGAATTGAAAAAGGAAGCAGAAGCCTTAAGTATACAGGGTAAAACGCCTCTTTATTTCTGTAGTGAAAATAGGGTGCTTGGAATAATTGCCGTGGCAGATACAATCAAGGAAGAAAGCCCTCAGGCCATAAAGGCCTTAAAGGATATGGGACTTCGTGTTGTAATGCTTACGGGGGATAATCACCGTACCGCTCAGGCTATAGGTCAAAAGGCAGGGGTGGACGAAATTATTGCCGACGTTCTGCCATCCGATAAGGAGCGCATTGTCCGTGAACAACAGCAAAACGGCAGGGTTATTATGGTGGGTGACGGTATTAACGATGCCCCGGCCCTTACCCGTGCCGATGTAGGCATTGCTATAGGTGCAGGCACCGATATTGCCATTGATGCCGCCGACGTTGTGCTTATGAACAGTGCCCTTTCGGGGGTTCCCACCGCAATAGCATTAAGTCGTGCAGTACTTAAAAATATATATCAAAATCTCTTTTGGGCATTTTTCTATAACTGCATTGGCATTCCCATAGCGGCAGGGGCCCTTACCTTTGCAGGCATTACCCTGAATCCTATGCTTGCCGCCGCCGCAATGAGTCTTTCAAGCTTTTGCGTTGTTACCAATGCTTTAAGACTTAATTTCTTTAAAGCTAAATCCATAAAAAAGGAGAAAAGGAAAATGGAAAAAACAGTAAAAATTCAGGGTATGATGTGTCCTCACTGTGAGGCAAGGGTTAAACAACTTTTGGAGGCTTTGCCCTTTGTAGAATCGGCAGTTACCAGCCATAAAACAGGCACCGCCGTGCTCACCTTAAAGGGTGAGGAAGATGACGCACTTATTACTAAAACCATAGAGGATGCAGGTTATAAGGTGCTGTAAAAATTTTAAATACTGAAAAAACAGCAGAAACATAATGTTTCTGCTGTTTTTTATATTGAAATGTTTTTCCTATACTGTGATGGAGTAATTTTAAGGTTCTCCTTAAAACAGCGGTTAAAGCTGCGAAGGGAAGCAAAGCCGCTTTCACTTGCACAATGGATAATGGGTAACTGCGTGTTTTCCATAAGGTAACAGGCGTGGCTTATGCGGTAGTGGGTTACATAGGAATTAAAGGAAATACCGATTACCCTTTTGAAATATCGGGACAGATAGGAATAATCATAACCGATTTCATCAGACAAATTGGAAAGGTGGCATTCTCCGCTAAAATTATTTTCAACGTAAGAAAAAATTTTATAAAGCAGATTTTCATTGTCGGATTTTCTTGCCATATATTGCGTAGAGGTATCAAATTGGGCGCAAAGGGAATACAAAAGCCCCTTCTTTTCCACGGTGGAGGAAGTCAAATCAAGCTTTTTTAGCGCCCCGATGAAATACTCATCAGGAAAAAATGTGCTTTTTTCCGGTGTTTTTTTCGCTATCTTTGTGGCATAGGCCTGAACAAGCTTGGGGGAGAAAATACATAAAATATGTTCGCTCTGTGTAGAGCTTAGTTCGTGAATTTGATTAGGAAAAATCATTACGGCTTGGCCCTTTTTTAAAACATTTTCCTTACCGTCTATAGTTACCTGCATGCTTCCTGAAATTATTATTATAATCTCAAAGGACTGGTGAAGGTGGGGAGGAAAGCTAAAGTTTTTTCCGCTTTCCACCTTTAAATAATCGGGTGAGCCTAAATGGTTAAATTGGTAAAACATATAATTCTCCTAAAAAGGCAAATTTTGTCTATATATTATATACAATATTGCGAGAAAAGTCAAATTATATGTTTTAAACTGAAATAAAAAAGGGGGGGAATGCCGTGAAATATTTTATTGGAGCGGATTTGGGAACATCAGCCCTAAAGTTATTGCTTGTGAATAACACAGGAGAAATTATTAAAGAGGTAACAAAAGAGTATCCCGTGTATTATCCTCATACCGGTTGGAGTGAGCAAAATCCTGAGGATTGGTGGAACGCCTTTAAGTGGGGCGTGAAGGCACTTATTGAGGATATTGATACTGCAAAGATAGCAGGCATTGGCCTTGGGGGTCAAATGCACGGCCTTGTTGTTCTTGATAAGGCAGACAGGGTTATTCGTCCTGCTATTTTATGGAATGACGGACGCACCGATAAGCAAACACAGTATCTGAATGAGGTTATAGGTAAAGAGAAATTATCAAAGCTTACTGCTAATATTGCCTTTGCAGGATTTACCGCCCCTAAAATACTGTGGCTAAAGGAAAATGAGCCTGAAAATTTTAAAAGCATAAGAAAAATTATGCTTCCTAAGGATTTCATAAATTATAGGCTTACAGGGGTGCATTGTACCGATTATTCTGATGCTTCCGGAATGCTTTTACTTGATGTTAAAAATAAGTGTTGGTCAAAGCAGATGCTTGATATTTGCGGTATAAATGAGGAAACCCTTCCAACGCTTTATGAAAGCTATCAAACAGTTGGCACCATTAGCTCTGATATAGCAGACGAGCTGGGCCTTAACGCAGACATAAAGGTTGTTGCGGGCGCAGGAGATAATGCCGCTGCGGCAATAGGTACGGGAACGGTTTATGACGGGAAATGTAATATCTCTCTTGGAACATCAGGTACTGTGTTTATTTCCTCTGATACCTTTGCGGTGGATAGCAAGAATGCACTGCATTCCTTCTGCCATTCAAACGGCAAATTCCACCTTATGGCATGTATTCTCTCGGCGGCATCCTGTAACAAATGGTTTTGTGAGCAAATTTTGCAAACCAATGATTATGCAGGCGAGCAAATGAATATTACTGACCAAAGTTTAGGCAACAACAGTGTTTATTTTTTACCTTACCTTATGGGCGAGCGTAGCCCCATTAACGATACCGATGCAAGAGGTATGTTTGTGGGACTTTCAATGGATACAACCCGTGCCGATATGGTTCAGTCCGTTTTGGAGGGCGTTGCCTTTGCCATAAAGGATAACGTGGAAATTGCTAAAGAGCAAGGGATAAATATAAAAAGCAGTAGTCTGTGCGGCGGCGGTGCAAAATCACCGTTGTGGCAAAAAATTCTATGTAATGCTTTGAATATGGAAATTTCCATTCCCCTAACCGAGCAGGGTCCGGGATACGGTGGTGCAATGCTCGCTATGGTTGGTGCAGGTGAGTATGCCTCTGTGGAGGAATGTGCAAAAGAGTTTGTTAAAATTAAAAGCACCTTAACCCCCAACCCTGACCTTGCCAAACGCTATGAGGAAAAATATGCAAGGTTTAAAGAGATATATCCAAGCGTAAAGCAGCTTTATAAAAAACTGAAATGAGGTAATCAAAATGAGTGAGATATTTAAAGGAATACCAACAATTAAATACGAAGGAAAGGATAGTAAAAATCCTTTAGCCTTTAAATTCTATGATGCTGACCGCGTTATATTGGGCAAGAGAATGGAAGAGCATCTGCCCTTTGCAATGGCTTGGTGGCATAATCTTTGCGCCGCGGGCACCGATATGTTCGGCAGAGATACCGCCGATAAATCCTTCGGTGCTCAGAAGGGGACTATGGAGCACGCAAAGGCAAAGGTGGATGCAGGCTTTGAGTTTATGAGCAAGCTTGGCATAAAATATTTTTGCTTCCACGACGTTGACTTGGTTCCTGAAGCAGATGATATAAAGGAAACCAACCGTCGCCTTGACGAGATAACCGACTATATCCTGAGTAAAATGAAAGCAACAGGCATAAAATGCCTTTGGGGAACCGCCAATATGTTCTCTAATCCCCGTTTTATGAACGGTGCAGGCAGTACCAATTCTGCAGAGGTTTTCTGCTTTGCGGCAGCACAGGTAAAAAAAGCACTGGATTTAACCGTTAAGCTTGGCGGTAAGGGTTATGTTTTCTGGGGCGGAAGAGAGGGCTATGAAACCCTGCTCAACACCGATATGAAGCTTGAACAGGAAAATATTGCACGCCTTATGAAAATGGCGGTGGAATATGGCCGTTCAATAGGTTTTGAGGGTGATTTTTACATAGAGCCTAAACCAAAGGAGCCGATGAAACATCAGTATGATTTTGATGCCGCAACGGCAATAGGCTTCCTTAGATACTATGGCCTTGATAAGGACTTTAAAATGAACATAGAGGCAAACCATGCAACCCTTGCAGGACATACCTTCCAGCACGAGCTGCGCGTATCGGCAATAAACGGAATGCTCGGCTCCATTGATGCAAACCAGGGTGACCTGCTGCTTGGCTGGGATACCGATGAATTCCCTGCAAATGTGTATGATGCAACCATGTGTATGTACGAGGTGCTGAAGGCAGGCGGCCTTACAGGCGGCTTTAACTTCGATTCCAAAACACGCAGACCAAGCTATACGGTAGAGGATATGTTCCACGCCTTTATTCTTGGTATGGATACCTTTGCTCTTGGTCTTATAAAGGCCGCCGAAATTATTGAGGATGGCAGAATAGATGCTTTTGTAAAAGAAAAGTATTCCTCATTCGAGGGAGAAATCGGAAGGAAAATTCTTGAGGGAAGCACCACCCTTGAGGAGCTTGCAAAGCAGGCGGAAGAAATGGGCGCACCTCAAATGCCCTCCAGCGGCAGACAGGAATATCTGCAAAGCGTCATTAACGAAATTTTGTTTAAATAAACAGAACTATTGTTGTTGATAAATCCTGATTGATTATTATAATTTATTAAAAAATAACGTGGATTGGAGTAAGCAAATGGAAAGGATAATCTCGGCTAAAAATCCTGTCATTCCGGGCAGGGGTGTATGTGACCCACACATACATATTTTTGACGGAAAAATGTATCTGTATGCCTCTCATGACGCGATTGTGTATACAAGGAATTTCTGTATGCACGACTGGCAGATATGGTCTTCTTCCGATGCGGTTGAATGGACTCTCGAATCGGTCGTTCATCCCGAAGAATTCTTTATGGGTCCGTCTGACAGATGTTGGGCGGTTGATGCTGCGAAGAGAAACGGCAGATATTACTTTTATTTTTCCGATGGGAATAACAGAATCGGTGTGGCTGTCGCCGATAATCCCGGCGGTCCTTTTAAAGATGCGCTTGGAAAACCTATGCTTGACGGCACTTTAACAAAAACAACAGAATATGACCCGGCTGTATTTGAGGATGACGACGGAGAGTATTATCTTGTGTTTGGTGGTCCTGAATGGTGCTACGGAGAGGGATGCGGATATTATATCGCACGGCTCAATGAAGATATGATTTCTTTTGCCGAAACGCCGAGAAAAATCACACTTGATCACTGTGGAGACGACAAAGCTTCGCTCAATAAATTCGGCGGAAAGTATTATCTCAGCTACGGCGGATTTTACGCGGTTTCAGACAGTGTTTACGGCCCGTATCATTTTATCGGACATACTGCGTCAACCATTGATCACAGCAGTTTCTGCGAGTGGAACGGTCAAATTTTTCAGGCAATTACCGTAAAGGAGCAAGAATACTATCGGTCAAGCGGTCTTTGCTACGTTCATATCAAGGAAAACGGCGAATTGGTTACCGACCCTCTTATTGTAGAATACGGTGTCGGTCAATATGATTCTGATTGGAACCGAATCGAAGCCGAGTGGTATATGAAAGGGGTAAATGTCAGAAAAAAAGAAAACAGGTGCCTCTTTGGCTTTCTGGTTGCGTGCACTGAAAAAGCTGTGCTGACATATCCGAAGCTCCATAATCTTTCAGATAAAACCGGCTTTTCTCTTGATTACTACTGTGTCGGAGGCAAAGCCGTTATCGAGGTGAGAACCGGTGGAGAAAACGGACCTCTCCTCGGTATGATTAAGGCAGAACATCCGACAGATTCCTATGAATGGTACTGTCGCCGCAATGATTTTTTCCGCTTTGACACTAAACTTGATGATACATCCGATGTAGTCCTCGTATTAAGACCGGAAAAGGGAACCGAGCTTTGCATTGACAGTTTTCACTTTATCAGAGAACCTGACAGCGAGAAGTGATGCTTTCGGGAACGGCCCCCTTTTGTCCGCTATCGGGGGAAATCGGAAGGAAAATTCTTGAGGGAAGCACCACCCTTGAGGAGCTTGCAAAGCAGGCGGAAGAAATGGGCGCACCTCAAATGCCCTCCAGCGGCAGACAGGAATATCTTCAAAGCATTGTTAATGAAATTCTGTTTAAATAGAGAAATATTGTGTTAACGGAATAAAAGCGTATTATTTTCTTGTTGGCGGTTATCGACCTGATGCTTTAAGCAATTAGCTCAGTAAAAATTAGTGACAAAATAAATATGAATAAAAGAACAAGCAGAACGAAACCCGTTCTGCTTGTTCTTTTAAATGAAATCATTTTATTTTTTTACCGTCCAGCGCGGCATTCACAAGCCTCTCACCCTCATACTCAAGCTTTAGCGAGAAAAAGGGAACATTTTCTTTTATGAGCCTTAAAAATATGCGGTCTCCCTCCCAGGTGGGAAGACCTTCAACCTTATCGTTATCCACCCATTCAAGGGTGCCCTCCTCACAGGGAATAAGGTCCCCTGTAAAACCGTCCGCTGTAAACAGGTGCATATATTCGGTTTCCCATTTATCAGATATAAATGTAACTATTCCACGGTATTTATAGCTTGTAAGGGTAAGTCCTGTTTCCTCCTTAACTTCCCTTAAAAGACAGTCCTCAGGGCTTTCCTTATCCTCAAACTTTCCGCCAACTCCTATCCATTTATCCTTGTTAAGGTCATTCTCCTTTTTTACACGGTGTAAAAGCAGGGTCTGACCCTTTCCGTTTTGTATATAGCACAGCGTAGTGTTTCGCATTACATTCACTTCCTTTTTACCATATTGTAACAAATTTTAAACCAAAAAACAACATTTGATAATTGACATTAAAACCTTGTGTAGATATAATGAGGGTATGTATAAAACTTTGAATCAGTATTATAAGGAAAAATTCGGCTTCAAGGTGTATAAGCTGTCCTTGAACGGCGGCTTTACCTGCCCCAACCGTGACGGAACCGTAGGCAGTAAGGGCTGCATTTTCTGCTCGTCTCTTGGTGGCGGTGAATTTGCCGAGAAGCAGTGCGAAAGCGTTACTAATCAGCTTGAAAAAGCCAAGAAAAGGGTAGAGGCTAAAAACAAAAACGGTAAATATATAGCCTATTTTCAGGCCTTTACAAATACCTATGCACTCGTAGACTACCTTGAGGAATTATATCTGCAGGCAATAGCGCCCGATTATATAGTAGGACTTGCCATTGGCACCAGGCCCGACTGCCTGCCGGATGAGGTAATTGAACTTCTTAAACGGATAAATGAAATAAAGCCCGTAAGCATTGAACTTGGCCTTCAAACCGTGCATGAGGAAACGGTGCGCTATATCCGAAGAGGTTACGAAACAAGCGTGTATTTTGATGCCGTTAAAAGATTAAAGGCCGCAGGGCTTGAGGTTGTAACCCATATAATTTTAGGCCTCCCCGGTGAAAATGCCGAAATGATGGAGGAAACCACCCGTCAGGCCGTTCTTGCAGGAACAAACGGCGTTAAGTTTCATCTTTTATACGTTATCAAGGGTACCGACCTTGAACGTGACTATCAGGCAGGAAAATTCAACTGCCTTACCTTGGAGCAATATGCTCGCGTACTTAAAAAATGTATAAAAATCCTTCCCCAAAACGTTGTAGTGCACAGAATAACGGGGGACGGTGCTAAAAAGCATCTTATAGCGCCGCTTTGGTCGGCAGACAAAAAGCGCGTGCTTAATTTTTTAAATAATTATCTAAAGGATGATGAAAATGATTGAAACCAAAATAGTATCCTCCATGGAAAAATGCTTCGTTGACCAAACACCGGCAGATTTTGAGGAAATAAAAAAACTGCGTATTTATAAAAACACCGGTGGCGCCTTTCAGTTTTTAACCTATAATGGTGATGAAGGTGACTACTTCATTTTTAACGAGAAGTATAAGGTGGAAATCAGGGGAGAGCTTGCCTCTGCCGTAACTCTTCGCACTGTAGAGAGCGTACCCAATTATGTGCCTGTGTGCTGTACCGCAAAAACTGCACTTAAACAGGATGCCGGTCTTGTACGCACCACACCCGGCCTTTATCCCGATGTTGTTGTGCCTCTTACATATGTAGATGAAATATGTATTGTTAAGCAGATACTTCAAAGCATTTACGTTGAGATAAAAGAGGATCATAACCTTGCCGCAGGCAGTTATCCCCTTACAGTATCTGTTATAAATAAAGCAGGGGAGACCGTTAGCGAAAATACCGTTGAGGTAGAGGTTATAAACACCTGCCTGCCTGAACAGGAAACCAAGGTTACACAGTGGTTTTATGCCGATTGTCTTGCTGACTACTACTGTCAGGACGTTTGGAGCGACCGCCACTTTGAAATATGCGAAAACTTCATCCGCACCGCAGTTAAAAATGGTATAAATATGATTCTTATGCCTGTTTTCACCCCTCCTCTTGATACAGCGGTTGGGGGCGAGCGTACCACCACACAGCTTGTGGGTGTTACCGTAAACGGCGGCGAGTATTCCTTTGATTTTGCTCTTGTTGACAGATGGATTGAAATTTGCAAGCGCTGTGGTGTTAAGTATTACGAAATTTCCCACCTGTTTACACAGTGGGGCGCAAAGCACGCACCTAAGGTAATGGCAACGGTTGATGGGGAATATAAGAAAATTTTCGGTTGGGAAACCGACGCCTTGGGTGAAGAATACGTAACCTTCTTACGCACCTTCCTTAAGGAGTTCGTCTCCTATATCGAAGGAAAAGGTATTAATAAAGAAAACGTGTATTTCCATATCTCTGATGAGCCTGTGGAGGAGCATCTTGAGCAGTATAAGAAAAACAAAGGAAATATTATCGACATTATAAAGGATTATAAAATTATCGATGCATTAAGCCACGTTGAATTCTATAAGCAGGGAATAACCGAAATCCCCGTTCCTGTAAGTAATGTTATTGAGGACTTTGCTAAGGAGGACATAAAGGAGCGCTGGGTATACTACTGCTGCAGTCCTTGGGTAAGCTACAGTAACCGCTTTATGTGTATGCATTCAGCCAGAACCAGAAGCATCGGCTATCAGATGTATAAATACGGTATTGAAGGCTTTTTACAATGGGGTTACAACTTCTATAACAGTATGCACTCCATAAATCAGGTTAACCCCTTCCTTAACGGCAACGCAGGCTATTGGGCAGGCGGTGGTGATGCCGTAAGCGTTTACCCCGGTTCAAAGGGTGAGGCATGGGAGTCTCTGAGAATAATTGCTTTCAGACAAGGCCTTGAGGATATCCGTGCATTAAAGCTTTGCGAGCAGTTCTACGGTAAGGATGCCGTAGTGGCCGAAATTGAAGAGCTAATCGGTACAATAACCTTTAAAAACGTTATAGATAATACCGCACTTATGCAAAAGGTTCGCGATAGAATTGATGAAATGATAATGGAGAAGCTTTAATGAGCAATATCTACGTTTTTGACCTTGACGGTACCTTTGTTGACTCAACGCGCTAAAAAAACCTTTGAGGAATTGCTTTAAAATCACCAAAAAACCAACCCTTGGTGGTTGGTTTTTTGTGCTTTAAATTCCTTGTTTTTTAGATGTAGTTGTGTTATACTTCATTGGTGATTTTTTAATAAATTGTTAAGGAAGCGATTTTCAAGTGAGTACACTATTATCAGTATCCATCGCCCTGCTTGCAGGACTTCTTATGACAAGGCTCTTTAAGCCCTTAAAGCTGCCCTCTGTTACGGCATACCTGATTGCAGGCGTTTTAATAGGTCCGTACTGCATCGGCGCTTTAGGGATAGACGGTCTTGGTTTCCCCACTGCAGATTCGGTTTCCGGCCTTTCCCTTGTAAGTGAAGTGGCCCTTGGCTTTATAGCCTTTTCAATAGGTAACGAATTCAGGGTTGATGACCTTAAAAAGACAGGTAAGCAGGCCTTTGTCATTGGTGTGCTTCAGGCTATAACAGCAACCCTTTTTGTTGATATCGGTCTTTATTTAATTCACCTTGCCATGCCTGAAAAATTCACCCTTGCACAGGTAATAACACTTGGTGCCATAGCAACGGCCACCGCACCTGCCGCCACCCTTATGGTTGTCCGTCAGTATAAGGCTCACGGTCCCCTTACAAAGCTTCTTCTGCCTATAGTTGCCCTTGATGATGCCGTAGGCCTTGTGGTTTTTGCGGTATCCTTCGGCATAGCCAAAACCCTTGTAAGCGGCCAGATAGACCTTATATCTATAATCGTAAATCCAATAATTGAGATAATATGCTCGCTGTTGCTTGGCGCAGCTATGGGCTGGGTACTCACTCAACTTGAAAAACTGTTCAACTCCAATACCAACCGCCTTAATCTTACCATAGGTGCGGTGTTCCTTACGGCATCACTTTCTATGATGGATTTCCACGTAGGCCCTGTGCATATACAGTTTTCTTCCCTTCTTGTATGTATGATGCTTGGCACAGTGTTCTGCAATATATGTCCTCTTTCTCACGACCTTATGGCCGCCTCCGATAAATGGACCTCGCCGCTTTTTGCCCTGTTCTTTGTTATAAGCGGTGCAGAGCTGGAGCTGGGCGTATTTACCGACGTTGCTATCATTATAATAGGCGCGGTATATATTCTTACCCGTTCCGCAGGTAAATACTTTGGTACTCTCTACAGTGCAAAGCTTACCCACTGTGGGCCTAAAATATGTAAATATCTGGGTATAACCCTGCTTCCGCAGGCAGGTGTTGCCCTTGGAATGTGCACCACAGCCATGCAGCTTGGAGCTCAGGGTAACCTCATCCGTAACATTACACTTTTTGCAGTTCTTATCTATGAGCTTGTAGGACCTCTGCTTACTCGTCAGGCCCTTGCAGCTGCAGGGGAAATACACCCCATTCCCGATCACGTTAAGGAGCGTAGGCAGACAAAGCTTACAGCTGCTAACGAAAATAAAAACAAATAGTTAATAACCCTCACTTCAGCAAGTGAGGGTTATTATCAAATAGACATTGACAAAAAAATAACAAACTTTTTGAAAAAACAAAAATAATTTTAAAAAACTTTGATATTTTTTTAACAAACCTATTGACTTTTATAAATTACTCTAATATAATGGAATAAAATTTTTTCAGATAGGGGATAAAATCACTATGGCAAGAGTTTATAACTTTAGTGCAGGTCCTTCCTGCTTACCTTTAGAGGTACTTGAAACCTGCGCAAACGAAATGTTGGAGCATGGCACTTCAGGTCAATCCGTTATGGAAATGTCCCATCGCTCTAAGGAGTACGATGCAATCATTAAGGAAACCGAGGCTGACCTTCGCGAGGTAATGAATATTCCTGATAATTATAAGGTTCTTTTCCTTCAGGGTGGCGCTTCCTCGCAGTTTGCAATGATTCCGCTTAACTTACTTAACAAGAGCAAGAAGGCAGACTTTGTTATTACAGGCCAGTGGGCTAACAAGGCTTATAAGGAGGCCGCACGCTACGGTGAGGCAAAGGCTATTGCTTCCTCTGCAGATAAGACCTATTCTTTTATTCCTGAGCTTAACAAGGCTGATTTCACACCCGATGCAGATTACTTCCACATTTGTATGAATAATACAATTTACGGTACCCGTTTTACCCAGCTTCCCGATACAGGTAACGTTCCTCTTGTAGCCGATATTTCCAGCTGTATTCTTTCCGAGCCTATTGACGTTAGCAAGTTTGGTATTCTTTACGCCGGTGCACAAAAGAACGTTGCTCCTGCAGGTCTTACCATTGTTATCATCCGTGAGGACCTTATCGGCAATGCTCAGGATATTACTCCCACAATGTTTAATTACGCTACACACAGCGAAAATGATTCTATGTTCAATACGCCTCCTTGTTATGCAATCTACGTTGCAGGTCTTGTTCTTAAATGGATAAAGAAGCTTGGCGGACTTGAGGCTATGAAGGCAATTAATGAGAAAAAGGCCGCTATTCTTTACAATTTCCTTGATAACAGCAAAATGTTCAAGGGCACCGTTGAGAAGAAGGATCGTTCTTTAATGAACGTTCCCTTTGTTACCGGTAATGAGGAGCTTGATGCAAAGTTTGTTGCCGAGGCTAAAAAGGCAGGCTTTGTAAATCTTAAGGGCCACCGCTCCGTTGGCGGTATGCGCGCCTCCATCTACAACGCTATGCCTGTTGAAGGCGTTGAAAAACTCGTAGAGTTTATGGCAAATTTTGAAAAGGAAAACGGTTGATTACTATGTATAACATTTTAACTTACAATAAAATTTCTGCCGCAGGTCTTGATGTTTTTGATAAGGAGCAATATGCTATCGGTGATAGCATTGCTAATCCTGACGGCGCTATAGTTCGCTCTGCAGCTCTTCATGACGTTCAGTTTCCCGAAACCTTAAAGGCTATTGCCCGTGCAGGTGCAGGTACAAATAATATTCCTATTGACCGTTGCTCTGCAGCGGGTATCGTTGTTTTCAACACCCCCGGTGCAAATGCAAACGCCGTTAAGGAGCTTGTTATCGGAGGACTTCTTATCTGCTCTCGCCGTGTTATCCCCGCTATTGAGTGGGCAAAAACCCTTAAGGGCAACGGTGCTGAGGTTGGCAAAATGGTTGAAAAGGGCAAGGGAGCCTTTGTTGGCCCCGAAATACGTGGCAAAAAGCTTGGTATTATCGGTCTTGGCGCCATTGGCGCACTTGTTGCCAATGCCGCTAATGCTCTTGGTATGAAGGTTTATGGTTACGACCCCTACCTTTCTGTTAAGGCTGCTTGGAGCATTACCCATAACGCTATCCACGTTGATAGCCTGCAGGAGATATATGAGAACTGTGATTACATCACAATTCACGTTCCTCTCACTCCCGATACCAAGGGCTTTATAAACAAGGATGCCATTGCCGCAATGAAAAACGGCGTAAGAGTTCTTAACTTTGCCCGTGCCGACCTTGTTAAGTCTGAGGATATGATTGCCGCCCTTGAGGACGGTAAGGTTGCAGCCTACGTAACCGATTTCCCCACCGATGAAATGATAGGTGTTGACGGTGTTATTGCCATTCCTCACCTTGGTGCATCCACCCCCGAATCGGAGGATAACTGCGCCAAAATGGCAGCCGACCAGCTTATTGATTACATTGAGAACGGTAACATTGTTAACAGCGTTAATATGCCTGAAATTACAATGCCCAGAAGTGGTGTTAAGCGTATCTGCGTAATGCACAAGAACGTTCCCAACATTCTTAGCGCTATTACTACCGAGATTGGTAAGTATAACGTTAATATCGAAAATCTCCTTAACAAATCTAAGGGCGACAATGCCTACACAATGGTTGATATTGGAGAAGCCGATTTTGATGCCATTGCAAAGGTTATTGAAGGTTTGGATGACGTTATCCGCGTTCGTATGATATGAACTTAATAGTTTAAAATATGCCCGATGTGTTTTCACATCGGGCTTTTCTTTTTTTCTTGCAAATGTATATACTTAGTGATATAATTATTATGTATAATTATATTTTGCGAGGTGGTAAATATGGCAATGAAAAAATGGGTAACGGCTGATACCGATAAGGCGTTGGCGGTTTCCCTTAGTGAGGAATGTGATATTGACCCCTTTACCGCCCTTATTGCCTGTGCGAGAGGATATAACGATGCCGCCTCATTAGAGGAATTTTTATCTGATGAGCCTTTGCTTTGCGATTATAGAGAGCTTGCCGATATTGAAAAAGCGGCAGGAATAATAAACACATCAATCGCCGCAGGTGAGCTTATTGCCGTTTACGGAGACTATGACTGTGACGGAATTACCGCCACCGCCCTTTTAACCGACTATCTGCGTAAAAGAAACGCAAGGGTAATTTATTATATTCCCGACCGCTTTAGTGAGGGCTACGGTATGCATAAGGAAAGCGTTGAAGCCCTCCACGCCAAAGGCGTTGATTTGATAATCACCGTGGATAACGGAATTGCCGCTAATGAGGAAATAGCCTGCGCCAACGCCCTTGGTATGAAGGTTGTGGTTACCGACCATCATATACCCCAAGGAGAATTACCTGAGGCTCAGGCCGTGGTGGACCCCCACCGTGAGGACTGTCCCTCCTCCTTTAAAGAAATATGCGGTGTTTCCGTTGCCTTTAAGCTTGTTTGTGCCCTTGAACAAAAGCCTGCAGAGGAGCTTTTGCCCCTTTATGCCGACCTTGTTGGAATTGGTACAGTTGGGGATATTATGCCCCTTACGGGAGAAAACCGCAGTATAGTTAAAATGGCTTTGCGCGTACTTAGAAAAAGTCTTCATTTACGAAAGGGCGTTTCGGCCCTGCTTCAGATATCGGGCACTTCAAGGGATGCAGTTACCGCAGGGCGGATAGCCTTTGGTATAGTGCCCCGAATAAATGCCGCAGGCCGAATGGGTGATGCCTCACGCGCCGTAGAACTGCTGCTTACCGATGATATTAAGGTTGCACTTACCGTGGCAGGTCAGCTTGATGACGATAATGCCGCCCGTCAGGAAAAGGAAAAACAAATTTTTGCTCATGCCATAAAGGATATTGAGGAAAACGGCTATAATTTTGATAGAGTAATAGTTACCGCAGGACAAAATTGGCACCACGGAATAGTGGGTATAGTTGCGGGAAAAATAAGTGAGTATTACGGCAAGCCTGCCATTGTGCTTAGCATTGATGATGATACCGCCTCAGGCTCGGGACGTTCCTTTAAGGGGTTTTCTCTTTTTGAGGCTATCTGTAGTGTTGCCCACCTTACTCAGCGCTTCGGCGGACACTCTCTTGCGGCAGGGGTAACCCTTAGTACCAACAGTATTGAATTGTTCAGAGAAAAAATTAACGAATATGCCGAAAGGCAGGAGTCTGCAGTGCCGGTGCTAAACCTTGACTGTCATCTTAAGCCTGCGGCACTGTGTGTTGAAATGGCACAGTCTGTAAGGGATTTGGAGCCCTTTGGTATGGGTAATCCTCAGCCTGTTTTCGGTATTTTTGAGGTTAAACTGGAACGGGTTACGTCCCTTTCATCAGGAAAGCATCTAAGATTGCTTTTTTCCAAGGATAATTCCTCTTTTCAGGCACTTATGTTTGGCGTTGGTCCCGAACGCTTTCCCTTTGAGGTGGAGGACAGCCTTGACCTTGCGGTTACCCTTGATACCAATCTGTATAACGGTGAGGAAAATCTTTCGGTGCAGATAAAGGGCATAAGAAAAACAGGCTTTAACGATGATGAGTATTTTAAGGCTGCAAATCTTTATGATGACCTACACAAAGGCAAAGCAGGGGATTATTCCCTTATTGCCCCCACAAGGGATGAGGTAGGCGCCGTGTATCGAAGGCTTATAAAGGGCAGAATAAGCAACGAAAAGCTAAAACAAGTCCTTTATCCTGCACTTGGACATTTTAAAACCCAAACCGCTGTTGACGCTCTTTGTGAGCTGGGTCTAGCGGATAAAGCAGTAAATAATAACATAATCACAGTGGGTGCCCTGCAGGGTGCCCCCAAAACCGACCTTTCAAGGTCACAAATTCTAAGAAGGGCAGGGGAAAAGCCGTGTTAGCTGAATTTGAACAGTATTATAAACGCTTGGAAGAGCAGATGCGCGCCAACGAAAGCCTGTCCGAAGCTTATGATTACGGGCTTGTTCGCCGTGCCTTTGAGTTGTGCGTATCCGCCCACGATGGTCAGAAAAGAGAGTCAAGTGAACCCTATTGCTATCACCCATTTAATGTAGCAGAGATAATTATTTCCCTTGGTATGGACACTCAGTCTATAGCCGCCGCTCTTCTCCACGATGTGGTGGAGGATACCGAGATAACACTTGACAATATACGCCGTGATTTTGGCGAGGACGTTGCCCTGCTTGTTGACGGTGTCACCAAAATAGGTCGACTTTCCTTTAGCAGTAAGGAGCAACAGCAGGCAGAAAGCCTTAGAAAAATGCTGGTTGCAATGGGTAAGGATATCCGCGTTATTGTAATTAAGCTGGCTGACCGCCTCCACAATATGCGCACCATCGATGCCGTTGCCCCCCAAAAGCAGAGGGATAAATCCCTTGAAACCTTAGAGGTATACGCTCCCATTGCCCACAGGCTTGGTATCCGCGGTGTTAAGGAGGAGCTTGAGGACAGGGCCATTGCCCATCTTGACCCTATTGCATATGAGGAGATAGAAAAGCTTCTTGATACGCAAAAGCATCAACGCGAACAGATATTAAGTGATATCCGCGCCCGTGTTGAAGCAAGGCTTAAGGAAAGCCTGCCAAGTGTAAAGGTATCCTTCCAGAGCCGCGTTAAATCCATAAACGGTATCTACCGTAAAATGTTTGTTCAGGGCAGAGATTTTGAGGAAATTTACGATATTTATGCCATACGTATAATTACCGATACCGTGAACGATTGCTATAATATCCTTGGTATTATGCATGATATGTTCCGTCCCATTCCCAATCGCTTTAAGGATTATATTTCTACCCCCAAGCCTAATATGTATCAGTCACTTCATACCACCGTTATATCCCGTGAGGGCGTACCCTTTGAAATACAGATACGCACCTGGGATATGCATCATACGGCGGAATTCGGCATAGCCGCCCACTGGAAGTATAAGGAAGGCGTTAACGACAGTGATGAAAAAATGGAGGAACGCCTTGCCTGGATAAGGCAGATACTTGACAGCCAGCGTGAGACCGAGGACGGCACCGAGCTTTTACAGACCATAAAGGTGGATCTTGCCCCTGAGGATGTGTTTGCCGTTACCCCTAAGGGCGATGTAATAAATCTGCCCGTTGGCTCAACGGTGGTGGACTTTGCCTTTGCCATTCATTCTGCCGTTGGTATTCGTATGGTTGGTGCCAAAGCCGACGGAAAAATAGTTCCCATAAACCACGTTATTCAAACCGGTGAGATTATTGATATACTTACCACCAATCAAGCAGGTCACGGTCCCAGCCGTGATTGGATGAAAATAGCCGTTACAAGTCAGGCTAAATCTAAAATCCGCAGTTGGTTTAAGAAGGAGCGCAGAGCCGAAAATATCGTTACAGGTAAGACTGAATTTGAGCGTGAGCTTAAAAGAAGCGGTATTTCATTAAATGATACCGAGCTTGCCGAGTTTGTGGAGTCTATTGCCAAAAAGCAGCATATAAGCACTGTTGACGATTTTTATGCTGCCATAGGCTACGGCGGACTGCTTCTTTCAAAGATAATGCCCCGTATTAAGGAGGATTACAACAAGCTTGTTAAAAGTTCAAAGCCTGTGGAGATAGAGGATGTTGTAAAGCCACATTCCACAAAATCTTCCGACGGTGTTATTGTTGAGGGCATTGATAATTGCCTTATTAAATTCTCCAAGTGCTGCACACCTCTGCCGGGTGATGAAATTATAGGCTTTATCACCCGCGGTCACGGCGTTTCAATTCACAAGCGAGACTGTAATAATGTACCTCGTGATTTATCATCTGCTCCCGAGCCTGAGCGGTGGCTTAATGCACACTGGGCCGATGACCGTAAGGATAACTTTACCTCCTCGCTGCAGATAATGGGTGTTGACCGTGAGGGCTTTGTTGTGGATGTTACCACAGCAATACTAAATCTGCGTGTGCCTCTTCACGCTATAAATGCACGGCAGATTAAAAACGGTAACTGTGTTGTTAATATAACCGTTAGTGCCGAAAGCGTTGAGCATCTTAAAAACATCATATCCCGCCTTGAAAAAATTCACGGCGCATTCAGTGTTGAACGTATGAATCAGTAGGTATAATTTAATTTCCTATAGAGGCCTCCCTCCTTGAGGGAGGTGTCGCGGCGTGAGCCGTGACGAAGGGAGTAGAATATGAAAGCAATAATCCAACGTGTTTCCTCCGCTAAGGTTACGGTGGAGGAACGAATTACAGGCGCAATAAATAAAGGCTTTTTAATCCTTCTCGGTGTAGGTGAGGGTGACTCTGATTCTCAGGCCCGCCTCCTTGCACAAAAGGTGGCAAATCTCAGAATATTCACCGATGAGGAGGATAAAATGAATTTATCCCTCCTTCAGGTGGAGGGCGGCGCCCTTGTGGTTTCAAACTTTACCCTTTGTGCCGATACCAAAAAGGGTAACCGACCATCCTTTATCGGTGCAATGGCACCCTTGGAGGCCGACCGTCTTTACCGACTTTTTTGCGATGAGCTAAGGGCAAACGGTGTGAAAGAGGTGCAAACGGGGGAGTTTGGTGCCGATATGCAGGTATCAATGGAGGGCGACGGCCCCGTTACCATAATACTTGATACCGATGTTTGGGAGAAAAAGTGATGAATATTTCTGTAGAGGTTACAAGCTCAAACTGTTATATGGTGCAGGGACAAAGCGGTGCGCTGATAATTGACCCGTATGAGTATACTGAGCGGCTTAAAGCCTTTGTTGCCGCCAACAGCCAAAATGAAATAGCCATTCTTTTAACCCACGGCCACTTTGACCATATTAAGGCCGCCCCCATTATCCGTGAGGAATGCGGCGCTCAAATATACATAAACGAAAGCGATGACTACGCACTTTCAAGCCCTGTGTTTAATCTGGGCTCCTATTTTGGGGAGGATATTCCTCCATTCAATGCCGACGTAAAACTTACCCACCTGCAAAGCTTTAAGGTGGGCGACCTTTCGGTTACGGCGTACAACACGCCGGGACATTCTCCCGGGTGCAGTTGCTTTGTAATGGGTGAGGTAATGTTTACAGGTGATACCCTTTTTCAGGGCACCATAGGCCGTACCGATTTTCCCACAAGCGATAATGCAGCAATGCTTTCCTCGTTAAGATTTTTAAAAAATCTAAAGGAGAATTATATTCTTTATCCCGGTCACGGGGATAAAACCACCTTGCATGAGGAAAAACTCTACAATCCCTATTTAGCAGGAGTATAAAAATGAACCTTTGCACAATAGGCCATAGCTTTTGCTATGAGACCGAAAAGCTATGCAGAATTTTTCTGCCCTTTGAAAAAATAAATATTATAGACACGGTGGAAATTACTCAGCTTACCGCAGTTACCTGCCTTGAAAGGGGAGAAAAGGAAACCCTTTGCTCAGCGGAGCTTTACATTCAGGACAAAACTGATAAAAGGGAGGAAAAACTCCCCAACGATGCCGACGATAAGCTTTGTGAGCTTACCATAGCCAAGTGCCTGTTTAACTGCTTTGTTACCCTTACGGGCTATAAGCCCGATTGGGGAATATTAACAGGGGTGCGCCCTGCAAAGCTTTATGCCAAGCTCTGCCGCAGTGAGGGTCAGCAAAGCACCGAGGAATATTTTAAAAACCAGCTTTTTGTTCAGGAAAATAAAATATCCCTCTGCCGTGAGACCTTTGGCACCGAGCATACAATTATAGAAAAATCCAAGGGTGATTGGTTTAGTCTTTACCTTTCCATCCCCTTTTGCCCCACACGGTGTGCCTATTGCTCCTTTGTTTCCCATTCCATTGATAAGGCAGGCAAATTAGTACCCGATTACGTGGAGCTTCTTTGTAAAGAGTTAGCCTGTACTGCGGATTATGCAAGGCAGTGCGGCCTTAAACTTAAAACCGTTTATATGGGTGGTGGCACACCCACAAGCATAACTGCTTTACAGCTTGACAGAGTGCTTTCCTCCATAGAGGATAATTTTGATTTAAGCGGTGTGCTTGAATTTACCGTTGAAGCAGGCCGTCCCGATACTGTGGATGCCGAAAAATTAAGGGTGCTGAAAAAACATCAGGTTAGCAGAATAAGCATAAACCCACAGACCATGAACGATGCCGTGCTTGAGAATATAGGCCGTCGCCATACTGCTAAAGATACAAGGCAGGCCTTTGCCCTTGCAAGGGAAATAGGCTTTGATAATATAAATATGGACGTTATTGCAGGCCTTCCCGGGGATACCCCCGAGAGCTTTAAGGCTACCATTGATGAACTTATAGCCCTTGCACCCGAAAGCATAACGGTCCATTCTCTTGCAATGAAAAGGGCTTCAACCTTAAGCACAAGCGGTGTTCAGCATGATGCGCAGCAGGGCAGGCAGGCCGCCCAAATGGTGGAGTACGCCCATAGCGCATTAACAAAAGCGGGCATTTTACCATATTATATGTATCGACAGAGCAAAACGGTGGGCAACCTTGAAAACGTGGGCTATGCGGTAAAGGGTGCCGAGTGCCTCTACAATGTATACATTATGGACGAAACGCATACAATACTTGCGTGCGGTGCCTCGGCCGTCACTAAGCTTAAAAGCCCTGTTGACGGTAATATTTCAAGAATATTTAACTTCAAATATCCTTATGAGTATACCTCCCGTTTTGAACAGCTTATTAACCGTAAAGAAGGAATAAAAGAATTTTATGAAAAATACCCTGTTACAGATAAATAACCTGGTAACAAGCTCCCTTCAACAGTTTGTGGATATGGAGGAGCGAAAATACCACAATATAATAAACTCTACCGCCCAAAGGGTTGCCAATAACGAAAAGGTTAAAATAGTTCTTATTGCAGGGCCTTCGGGCAGCGGAAAAACCACCACTGCCAATCTGCTGCGTGCCGCCCTTTTGGACCTTGGTAAAAGCAGTAGTGTTGTTTCCCTTGACGATTTTTATTTAAGCGCACAGGATGCACCCCTTTTGCCTGACGGCAGGAAGGATACCGAAAGCGTAAATGCTTTAGATTTGCCGTTGCTGGAAAACTGTCTTGGTGAGCTTATTGAAGATGGGAAAACCTGCACTCCCGTGTTTGATTTTACTAAAAGCGCACGGAGCGATAAAACCAATACCGTTGATATTACAAACGGCGGTATAGCCATTGTGGAGGGGCTTCACGCCCTTAATCCCAAAGTTACCGAGCATTTAGGGCAGGATAATATTCTGAAAATATATATCAGCGTAAGTGAGGGGATTTATAACGAAAAGGGAGAAAAAATCCTTTCCAGCCGTCAAATTCGCCTTATGCGCCGTGCCCTGAGGGATGAAATATTCCGTAATTCCGATATAAAGCGTACCCTCCATTTTTGGACAGGAGTTGTCCGAGCAGAGGAAAAATATCTTTACGCCTATAAGGATCAGGCAGATATAGTTCTTGCCACACTCCACGCCTATGAGGTGGGGGTGTACCGTGAGCGGTTTCTTAAAATGGCTCAGGGAGCCGATTTAACCTATGAAAACTACGATTATTTTATGAAAACTGTCCGCGGGGCAGAGAACTTTGCACCCGTCCCAACAAGCGTTATTCCCGAAAACTCCCTTATAAGAGAGTTTATCGGCTTGAAAAAATAATAATTATGTGGTAAAATAAAGCAAACCTGTAAAGGAGAATGAAAATATGAGTGAGTTTTTAGATACCGCCCTTGATAAGGCAAAGGAAGTTTTTGACGTAGCCTGTAAAAAAACAGGGGAGGCCGTTTCGGTTTCCAAACAGCGGTTTGATATTGCTTCCATGGAGGCTAAAAGGGAAAAAGCCTATGCAAAGCTTGGTAAGGCCTGCTACAAGGAAATGAAGGATACCGAAAATGAAGAAATGGCAGGTATCATTGCCGTTATAGATAAAATGTCAAACGATATTGATGAGGCTCGCGCCGCCCTTGCCGAAATGCGCAATAAGCGTATCTGCCCAAACTGCGGTCAGTCCATTGAGAAAATATCTGTTTTCTGCAACTTCTGCGGAGAAAAACTTATTATTGAAGAATAATCTAAAAGCGGCATGGAATGCCGCTTTTATTCGGAGTGATTAAATATGAGTATGTATAAAACTGTGGGCGTAATTATCGCTGATGACGGGGAATACGCTCCTTTTTTAAAGGATATACAAAAGTACGACCCCCAACCTATAACCCTGCTTGGTAAAACGGGTCATACATACACCTTTGGCGGTGTTACGGTTTACTCCCTCTATTGCGGCGTAGGTAAAGCCAATGCTGCCGCAGGTACCGCCGCACTTATAATGAGCGGCTGCGAGGCCATTCTTAACTTTGGCCTTTCAGGTGGTATATCAGGGGTTACCCGTGGCGAGACTGTTTTGGGTAACGCCTTTTTGGAGCACGATTTTGACCTTACGGGTCTTGGCTATGCCCCCTGCCAAAAGCCCGGTCAGGATGCCGTTCTCAAGGCCGATGCGGGCCTTTGTGCGCTTTTTGAGCAGGTGCTACCGGGTATTAAGGAGGGTACTCTTGCCACAGGCGACTGCTTTGTAAGCAACGCCGCCTTAAGGGATAGCCTTAGGGATAATTACTGTGCCATTGCCTGTGATATGGAAACGGCGGCGATTGCCGATATATGCCGCAGTGCGGGCATACCCTTTGTTGCACTCCGTAAAATATCCGATGATGCAGGTGAAAATGCAGGCGAAAGCTATAGAGATATGAATACATACGGAAACGTTTCATTGTCACAAGCCATACTTCAGGTTATTGACAAAATTAAGGAGTAAATATGGAACAAAACAAAAGAAAACACCAAAGCTTTGAATATGGAGCTACGATACTTGTCATCGCTACGCTGCTTGTAAAGGTTATCGGTGCAGTTTTTAAAATACCGTTAAACAGCCTTATAGGAACTTTGGGCTTTGGCTATTTTTCCTCGGCCTATGATATTTTTTTGCCTATTTATTCCCTTGCAATGGCTGGACTCCCCATTGCTATTTCCCGTATGGTTGCAGAAAATGTGGCAAAAAAGCGATTTAATGACGTAAAACAAACCCTGCGTATTTCAAGGATTTCATTTCTTGTAACGGGCCTTGCGGGTTTTGTAATAATGGCGGCGGTTACCTACCTTTCCTTTATGGTAACAGGTGATGGGCGAACTCTCCCCGCAATTCTTGTAATTGCTCCGTCAATACTGTTTTGCTGTGTAATGTCAGTGTATCGCGGATACTATGAGGGTATGCGCAATATGACACCCACCGCAGTTTCTAATATTATAGAAGCCCTGGGTAAGCTTGCTTTAGGTCTTGGCTTTGCAGGTATAGTTATCGCCGTCAGGGGAGATAACTCTGCCGAAACCGCCTCCTATGCCGCAGCAGGCGCAATGCTGGGTATAACCGTGGGTACCGCCCTTGGAGCGCTTTATCTCATAATAAAATTCAAAAGAGATAAGGGTCTTATTAGTGATGAGGAATATTCAGCCTCTCCCAATGCTATATCCGGTGGGGCAACCCTTAAAATACTTGTTACAATAGCCATCCCCATTGCCCTGGGTTCTTTGGCGCAAAACGTGGCCTCCCTTGTAGATGTTACAATGGTTAAGGGTCTTATCGCCAAGGATGCAGAGTATATTCGTTCTCTTTATTCCACCATCATATCTGAAAATGTTGAAACCTCTGCTGACGTTGCCAATTACCTGTATGGCGTAAGGGGACAGGCCTTTACTTTGTTTAACCTTGTTCCCACAATAACATCGGTTATGGGTGTTAGTGCTTTGCCTGTTCTTGCTACCTCCTGGACCAACCGTGATATGCCCGAAGTTAAGCGTAATATGAGCAGTATGATAAAGTTTACAAGCCTTATCGCTCTGCCTGCAGGTTTGGGACTTGCCTTTTTGGGCACCCCCATTATGGGCCTTGTTTACGGTAGCAGGGAGGCTATTGAGATAGGCGGCCCAATGCTTACCGTATTTGGCCTTGCGGCTGTATTTTCAGGTATAGCAATGCCCCTTACAAATATGCTTCAGGCAATAGGAAAACAAATTGTCCCTGTTATAAATATTGCTATTGGAGCAGTTGTTAAAATAGTAGTGAATTATATATTGGTAAGTAATGGTGATATTAATATTTTAGGCTCTGCAATAGGCACCCTGTGCTGTTATGTATATATCGCTATTGCAAATTTAATTTGTCTTATAATCTTTACCAAAACGGTGCCCGATTTAATTACAAGTATACTAAAGCCCTCTATAGCTGCTTTGCTTTGCGGTGCTGCCGCCTATGGCGTTACCGCTCTTTTGGGTGACTCGAGATTCTACACAATTTTGGCTGTTTTGGTGGCAGTAATCGTGTATTTTGTGGCGCTTGTACTCCTTAGAGCCATAGATAAGCAGGATGTTATGGCCTTTCCTAAGGGTGAAAAAATTGCCAAAGTCCTTGAAAGATTGCATATTATTCACTAAAAACAGTGGTAATTTCAAGTAAATTTGCCGTATTTTTGACTTTTTACGGAAAATTGCATATAATCTATTGATTTTTTCAAAAGAATATGGTAAATTTAGTATGTACGATTTGGTAAATCGCAATAATGCATCGGGTTTTTTGTTACCGATACTCAAAAAATAATGGAGGTATAAAGACAATGAACAAAAAAGAATTAGTTGCTGCAATCGCCGGTAAGGCAGGAATTCAGGTAAAGGATGCTGAGAAGGCTCTCGCTGCTTTCATCGACACTGTTGAAGAAGCAATGGTTAAGGGCGACAAGATTCAGCTCGTAGGCTTTGGTACTTTTGAGGTTCGTGAGCGTGCTGCAAGAACCGGTATCAACCCCAGAACTAAGGAGACCGTTAAGATCGCTGCTTCCAAGGCTCCTGTTTTCAAGGCCGGTAAGGCTTTCAAGGATGCCGTTGCAAAATAAGTTTTGTAAAGCATAATTTAAAGCCGTCCGTATTGGGCGGCTTTATTTTTTAAAGAGGAAATGTTTTTATGCGTCTTGATAAATATTTAAAGGTGTCCCGTGTAATTAAGCGGCGCACCGTTGCCAACGAAGCCTGCGATGCAGGTCGTGTTACCGTTAACGGCAAGGTGGCCCGTGCCTCCTATGACGTTAAGGTGGGTGACGTGGTTGAAATAACCTTCGGTACCCGTACGGTACGATTTGAAATAACCGAGGTAAGCGAGGTTGTCCGTAAGGATGATGCCGCCGCCCTCTACAGAATAATTGAATAAACCTTGCCCTGTGCCAATATATTGGTATGGGGTGATTTTTTATGTCGGGTGAAATAACAGATAAAACCCATAATCTTATAATGGAAAACAGAAAAAAGCTGGATTTAAGCGGCGTAGCAAAGGTCAATAATTTTGATGAGAACGAGGTCTGTGTTCAAACCTGCCTTGGACAGCTTACCATACGTGGGGAGCAATTGCATATAACCCGTTTTAATACCGAAACAGGAGATATGCTTCTTGACGGTAGTATATATGCCCTTGTGTATACCACAGATAAGGAAAGAAGCGGTGGCTTTCTTTCAAAGCTTTTCCGCTAATGTGGGAAATAAGTGTTAAGGACCAGTCCCTGGCCTTTCTGCTGTCCTGTGCGCTGGGTGCGGTGCTTTGTCTTTGCTATGACGTTCTGCGTAGCTTAAGAAGTGTTCGCACCTTTGGAAATATAGCGGTATTTTTTCAGGATATACTATTTTCTGTATTTGCCGCCTTTATTACCTTTTGTTTTCTCCTTGCCGTTACCGCAGGAATGCTCCGTGGCTTTGTCTTTGTTGGAATAACCATTGGTGCAGTATTTACGCGCCTTACCATATCCCACCTTTTCTTTGCTTTTCTAAGCTATCTTTTTAGGATGTTTCTACGTGGCTATACAGCTGCAAAAACTGCATTTCGCAGTTTTTATAACCTGATTTGTGGCTTTTTTTTAAGAATTTTTGTCTTTTTTGCAAAAGCCTTGAAAAAAATCCTTTTTTTATTAAAAAAAGGCTTGAAACATAGGGGCAAAGTAGTGTATACTAACACAGAAGTAAGTTTAAAGGAGTGAACACCTGTGGCGGCAAAAAAACAGAAAAAAAGTATAGTGCTTCGTTTGCTTGTTCTGTGCGTTTGCGTTTATATGGTGGTTACACTTTGCGGACTTTGGCGTGACCTTATTAAGGACCGTAACTCTCTTGAAGCCCTGCAGGCCCAGCGTGATGAAAAGGCTATGCAGATAAATGAGCTTATGAATCTGCTGGATAGCAGCGACGATGCTAAAATCATAGAAAAAGCGGCAAGAGAGAGACTTGGTTATGTTTATGCCGATGAACAGGTATACATAGATATTTCCGGAAACTAACCGGCGGTATACAATTTTCCTGAGGGAGGAAGCTTTTCACTTATGCAACTTGAGGTAGGACAGTTAATTGAAGGTAAGATAACCGGTATCACCAATTTCGGCGTTTTCGTTGACCTTGGTGAGGGGAAAACCGGTATGGTACATATTTCTGAGGTGGCACAGACCTATGTAAGTGACATCAAAGAGCACGTTAAAGAAGGCGACACCGTTAAAATGAAGGTGCTGAGTATCGGAGATAACGGTAAGATAAGCCTCAGCATTAAGCGCGCAATGGAAAATGATAAAAAGTCTGAGCGTGCACCCCGTCGTCAGAATGTTCAGGGAGAAAACAAAATAGACAGCTCCTATACATGGACTCCACGGAAGAGTGAGCCTGCCTCCTTTGAGGATATGATGAACAAATTCAAGCAAACAAGTGACGAAAAGTTTTCTGATCTTAAACGCAAAAATCCCGAGGTCAAGCGCACCAAGCGCGGCGCGGGCGTAAAATAAAAAAACTAAACGCGGCAGACCTATCGAGGCGCCCCATAAGGGCGTCCTCAAAGCAAAGTCTGCCGTTTATTTTTAGAAGGAAAAGAAATGAAAGAAATTGAAGTTTCCCGCATAACCCAGGCTGTGGCACAGCTTTGTATTGATGCTAATAAGGTCCTGCCGTGTGACGTTGTTCAGGCGGTAAAATGCGCCGCCTGTAACGAAACAAATCCCCTTGCCAAGGAAATACTTCTGGATATTGACCGCAACAACGCCGTGGCAAAACAGTTGGACGTTCCCGTCTGTCAGGATACGGGTATGGCGGTTGTGTTCCTTAAAATCGGACAGGACGTGCATTTTACGGGGGGCGACCTGTATAAGGCTGTAAATGAGGGTGTTCGCATTGGCTATGATAAGGGCCTGCTTAGGAAATCCGTCGTGGGCGACCCGCTGAACAGAGCCAACACAGGGGATAATACCCCTGCCGTTATACATACCGATATAGTACCCGGTGAGGAAGTGGAGATAACCGTAGCCCCCAAGGGCTTTGGCAGTGAGAATATGAGCCGTGTTTATATGCTTACTCCCTTTGACGGGCGTGACGGAGTTATAGCAAGCGTTCTTGACTGTGTAAAAAAAGCAGGGAACAACCCTTGTCCTCCCATTGTTGTGGGGGTAGGTATCGGCGGAGATTTTGAGCAGTGCGCTCTCCTCTCAAAACGGGCTTTATGCAGAGATATAACCAAAAGAAATGAAGATGAGTACTACGCAAGGCTTGAGGCTGAGCTTCTCGGTAAAATAAATCAACTCGGTATTGGCCCTCAGGGCTTTGGCGGTGCTACCACCGCCCTTGCGGTAAACATAGAAACGGCACCAACCCACATTGCGGGACTTCCCGTAGCGGTGAATATAGGCTGTCATATAACAAGACATAAAACAGTAAGGATAGTGTAATTTTTAATGACCAATATTAAAATGGTGGCGCCCTGCCTTTTGGGCATAGAGGGTATTGCCGCTGACGAATTCCGCCGAATGGGCTTTGAAAAGGTTGAGGCTGAAAACGGTCGTGTGCTCCTTGAGGGTGACTTTAATATGCTGGCCCGCGCCAATATAAACTCCCGCTTTTGTGAGCGTATTTTAATAAATATGGGTGAGTTTAAGGCTACCTCATTTACCCAACTTTTTGATGGTGTTAAGGCTCTGCCTTGGGAGGATTTTATCGGTAGGGAGGACGCTTTTCCCGTTACGGGCTACAGCATTAACTCAGCCCTTTTCAGCATACCCGACTGCCAGTCCATAATTAAAAAGGCTGTTGTTGAGCGGCTTAAATCAAAATATAATATTTCCTGGTTTAACGAAACAGGCCCTGAATATAAAATTAAATTCTCCATTATGAAGGATACCGCTACCCTTATGATAGACACATCAGGTGATGCACTTCATAAGCGTGGTTACAGGAGAAACTCCAATGCCGCCCCCCTTAAGGAAACCCTTGCCGCGGCTATGTGCGATTTATCCCGTATTTTCCCCGATACCCTGCTGTTTGACCCCTTTTGCGGTTCGGGTACAATACTTATTGAATCGGCTATGATGGCGGCTAAAATTGCTCCGGGACTTCGCCGCTTTTTTGCGGCAGAACGTTTTGGCGCCATTCCCGATAAGGTGTGGCAGCAGGAAAGAATGCGTGCACAGGATTTAATACTCCACGGTATTGACTTTAAGGCCTATGGTTCTGATATAGACCCTGCCTGTGTGGAGCTTACTCTTGCTAACGCCGCCAAGGCAGGAGTAAAAAACTATATCGACGTAAGGGTTGCCGATATTAAGGACTTTTCCCCTCCTGCACAGCGTTGCCTCACCGTTACAAATCCTCCTTACGGAGAGCGCCTTCTTGACGTGCGTGCCGCGGAGGAGCTTTACAAAACAATGGGTCAGCGCTTTACCCGCGGTCAGGGACAAAAGTACTGCATAATCAGTCCCCATGATGAGTTTGAAAAATTCTTTGGCGATACCGCAGATAAGCGCCGGAAGCTTTATAACGGAATGATTAAATGTCAGGCATATATGTATTTTAAAAATAAGGAGAACAAATAAATGCGCTACGTTTTTATAATTAATCCTACAGCAGGTAAAGGTAAGGGAGTGGAAATGCTTACCCCCCTTATTGAGGAATACTTTGCCAAAAATAAGGCAGAGTATAAAATAGTTGTGACCTCCGCTCCGGGTGAGGCCAAAACCGTTGCAAAGGCAGAGGCGGACGTTGGTGACGAGGTAGTAATATTTGCTTGTGGCGGTGAAGGCACCTGCTTTGAGGCCGTAAACGGCGTTGTAGGTCACGAAAATGTGCATTTCGGTGTTATTCCTTGTGGCTCCGCCAATGATTTCCTTAAATACTTCGGTGATAAATCCCACTTCCTTAATATAGATAGTATGGTTAACGGCACACCCGTAAGTATTGACCTTATAAAGGCAGGGGAGAACTACTGTATAAATCAGTGCTCCGTCGGAATGGATGCTATGGTTGCTGACGATATGGTGCTTTTTAAACGCCTGCCGGGTGTTTCGGGACCTGCCGCCTATAATATGGCTGTGGTAAAAACTTTTTTAAGGAAATTGGGCATTACCGTAAAGCTTAAAATAGACGGTGTATCAAGGGGCGTTGTGCGTTGTCTTTTTGCAGTGTGTGCCAATGGCCCGGTATACGGCGGCGGATATATCAGCGCACCACACGCCGACCCTACTGACGGTAAGCTTGAATATACCATAATAGATATTATGTCCCGCTTCAAGGTTCCGGCCTTTTTAAAGGTCTACTCAAAGGGAACACAGGAGGGCAAGAAATATTGCAAAATGGGTAAGTGCTCGGTTATGGAGATTGAGTCTGATAAACCTATTCCCGTGAATTTTGACGGTGAAATAGTAAGGATGAAAAGCATCCGCTTTGAAATAGTGGAAAAAGCACTTAATTTCATCATACCCGCAACTCTTGCACAAAAGTTCAAGACACCCACTGCGGCGCAAATATAAATAAACTATTAAATATAATAAAAAGTACTTGATTTTTGGAAAAAATAGGTTAAAATAGATTTAGCACTCAAAAGGCAAGAGTGCTAAATCTTTCAAGTTTAAATTTTTGGAGGCGTTTTATAATGACTATCAAACCTTTGGCAGACCGTGTTGTTACCAAGCTTGTAGAGGCTGAGGAAACCACAAAAAGCGGTATTATCTTAACCTCTGCTGCACAGGAAAAACCACAGATTGCAGAAATCGTGGCTGTTGGCCCCGGTGGAATGGTTGACGGTAATGAGGTTGAAATGTATGTAAAGGTTGGAGATAAGGTTATCACTGCCAAGTATTCCGGCACCGAGGTTAAAATTGACGGTGTGGAGTACAGTATAATCCGTCAGAGTGATATTCTGGCAATAGTTGAGTAATTTTAGAATAGGAGTTGTTTTATTATGGCTAAACAAATAATTTTCGGCGAAGAGGCAAGAAAAGCTCTTCAGTCCGGTGTGGATCAGCTTGCCGATGCCGTAAAGGTGACCTTAGGTCCCAAGGGCAGAAATGTTGTTCTTGATAAAAAATTCGGATCTCCCCTTATCACCAACGACGGTGTTACAATCGCAAAGGAAATCGAGCTTGACGACCCCTTTGAGAATATGGGCGCACAGCTTGTAAAGGAAGTTTCCGTAAAAACTAACGATGCTGCAGGTGACGGTACCACAACCGCTACCGTTCTTGCTCAGGCCTTAATTCTTGAGGGTATGAAGAACGTTGCCGCAGGTGCTAATCCCATGGTTGTTAAAAAGGGTATTGCAAAGGCTGTTGATACCGCCGTTGCCACCGTTATCTCCAATTCAAAGAAGGTAACAGGCTCTGCAGATATTGCCCGTGTTGCCACCGTTTCCGCAGGGGATGAGCACATCGGTAACCTTATTGCTGAGGCTATGGAAAAGGTTTCTGCCGACGGTGTTATCACCGTTGAGGAATCCAAAACTGCCGAAACCTATACCGAGGTTGTTGAGGGTATGCAGTTTGACCGTGGCTATATCACTCCCTATATGGCTACCGATACCGATAAGATGGAGGCTGTTATTGATAACGCTCTTGTTCTTATCACCGATAAGAAAATTTCCAACATCCAGGAAATTTTACCCCTTCTTGAGCAGATAGTTCAGTCAGGCAAGAAGCTTGTTATAATTGCCGAGGATATTGAGGGCGAGGCTCTTTCTACCCTTATTGTCAATAAGCTTCGTGGTACCTTTACCTGCGTAGGCGTTAAGGCTCCCGGCTTTGGCGATAGAAGAAAGGAAATGCTCCGTGATATTGCCATTCTTACCGGTGGTGAGGTTATTACCGAGGAATTGGGCCTTGAGCTTAAGGATACCACTATGATGCAGCTTGGCCGTGCCCGCCAGATTAAAATTGGCAAGGAAAACACCATTATTGTTGACGGTGCAGGTGATGCTGCCGCAATTAATGACCGTGTTGGTCAGATAAGAAATCAGATAGAAACTACAACCTCTGATTTTGACAGAGAAAAGCTTCAGGAGCGTCTTGCTAAGCTTGCAGGCGGTGTTGCCGTTGTTAAGGTTGGTGCTGCTACCGAAATTGAAATGAAGGAAAAGAAGCTCCGCATTGAGGACGCTCTTGCCGCTACCAAGGCCGCCGTTGAGGAAGGCATCGTAGCAGGCGGCGGTGTTGCACTTGTAAACGCTATCAGCTCCGTTAAGGCACTCCTTAACGATACCGAGGGTGATGAGAAAACAGGTGTTGCCATTGTTCTTAAAGCCCTTGAGGCTCCTATCCGTCAGATAGCCGCCAACGCAGGTCTTGAAGGCTCAGTAATCGTTGATAAGATTGTAAGCGCAGGTAAGCCTAACTACGGTTTTGATGCCTACAATGAAATCTATACCGATATGCTTGAAGCAGGTATAGTTGATCCTACAAAGGTTACCCGTTCTGCACTTCAGAACGCCGCTTCCGTTGCATCCATGGTTCTTACCACCGAAAGCCTTGTTGCTGATAAAAAGGACCCTGCCGCAGATGCTAATGCAGCCGCAGCCGCTGCTGCCGCAGGCGGTATGTATTAAAATAAATTTACAAGGGCGCGTTTGCGCCCTTGATTTTCTTGTGAGGAGTTATATGAGCAAAAATCTTGCCTGTTGCTTTACAGGCTACCGTCCCAACAAATTTCCATTCACCTTTGGTGAGGGGGAGGAGTACCTTGACCTTGAAAACAAACTAATAAAGGAAATATTTTCTTTGCCTGAGGAAAATTGCCTGACCTTTTATACCGGTATGGCAATGGGCTTTGATATTCTGGCTGCCGAGCTGGTGCTACTGCTTAAAGGTAGGTCAAATAAAAAAATAAAGCTTGTATGCTGCCTGCCCTTTAAGGAACAGCAAAAGGGCTGGGACCCCCACTGGCAGGAGCGGTATGAAAATATTATGCAGCAGGCCGACGAGGCCGTTCTTATATCCGACCACTACTATAAGGGCTGTTACTTTAAGCGTAATGAATTTATGGTGGATAACAGTGATATAGTTCTCACCTTCTTTGACGGTACCCCCGGCGGCACCGCACAAACCTTGCGCTACGCCACCAAGAAGGGAAGACGTATTATAAACCTTGCCCAAACCGAGGGCGGCGAATTTACCTATAGCGATTTTGAAAATATGTCGGATATATACTTTTTTGAAGATGAATAAAAAATAATTTTAAAAGTCCCTTTTTGGGGACTTTTGTTTTTTTATAATGTATTTACAAGGTCAGAAAAAAATTTTAAAAAAATACTTGACAAATGCAGAAAAAAGAGTATAATAAAGAAAAAGAACAAATGTTCGGCGGAGGAAATTATGGGTTTACTTGCTATCTTTCAAACTTTAGTAGAGGTTGTTTTAATAGGCTTTGTGCTTTGGGGCTTTTTAAATGAGCGCCGTCTTATCGCTATGGAAAGGCGCGTTATCCGTATGATTAAAAAGAAGCTTGCCAAAGTATAATTTAATACGTTTTCATTTTTAATTCCTTTCTTTTTTATTTTTGCACCAAAGGCACCGTATGTATATGCGGTGCCTTTGGTGTTTCTTTATAGGTGGGTAATATTGCCTGCAAAATTCAGTAAAATATTTCCTGTTTAGCTCATTTATTTAATAATGGATTAAAAACAAAATAACAATGTCCATATCGTCCGTCTAATGTGTATTGAAAAATAACAAAAGGTTTATAATATAGTTATAATAACCATTTTACAATGTTTAAATGGGACATTATTTTCGCTTTTTAGTGCAAAGAAAGCGGAGCATTGTTTTCTCTGTGGTCAGCAGATAATACAAACCTCCCAAAATCTTATTTTTTATTTAAATCATGAAAGGGGATTTTTCAATGAAAAAAATGCCTTGTAAAGAAGAATCTTTACAAGGCATTATGTTTTTTACGTGCTTATTTGTTCTGTATGTATCCAACAACGTCGCCAATGGTTTTAAGATCTTCAATAACGCTATCGGGAATTTCAATCTCAAACTCATCCTCAACGGTCATAAGCATTTCAACAACGTCAAGGCTATCTGCACCAAGATCGTCAACAATGCGGGTTTCCATAGTCATTTCCTCTGCATTTGAGTCAAGCTGCTCGGCCAAAATCTCTTTAACTTTTTCGAATACCATAAAAAAACCTCCAAAAAACAACATTAAAAGTAGACATAAAAAGACAAATATGGTATATTTAAATACATATTTAGAATACAACATATTCTCCCATAAGTCAAGTTCAACTATAGAAATAATAAAATAAAATCACATATTTGTCAATATCGAAATTTTAAAAGCGGTGGTATTTATGAAAAAACATTTCGGCCTTATAGGCTATCCTCTTACCCATACTATGTCGCCATTTATTCAGGCGCGCCTTTTTGAGGTTAACGGGATAGATGCCGATTATTCCCTTTACTCCTTCCCTGTGGAGGAATTTTCAAAGCATATAGATACCCTTAAAAAGCTTGACGGCTTTAATATCACCATACCTCATAAACAAAACATAATAAAATATTTAGCTTCTATGGATGCCGCTGCAACCCGATTTGGTGCGGTAAACACCGTAAAAACCGAAAACGGCAGCCTTTCGGGCTTTAATACCGATGCATACGGCTATTTAAGCGGCCTTGAGTTCAATAATATTCCTCTTAAGGGAAGCGTTCTTATGTACGGCTACGGCGGTGTTGCAAGAACCATAGCCTTTGAAACGCTGCGTATGGGCTGTTCACTTACCATCTGTACCCGTCAGGGTAGCAGGGAAAGGGCAATCCCCCTTACACAGGAGCTTAAAAAAGCAACGGGCATTACCGTTCCTGTTATTGAGGTTAACGAGATTAGCAAGAAATACGATTTATTTGTAAACGCAACCCCCATTGGTATGTATCCGAGCTGTGATGCTTCCCCCTTAACTAAAAAGCAGGTTGCCCTTATGGGAAACGTGTTTGATACCATTTATAACCCCCTTGAAACCCTTGTGCTTAAATATGCAAAGCAGCAGGGAGTACCCTGCGCCAATGGGCTTGCAATGCTTGTTTGTCAGGCGGCTCAGGCACAGACAATATTGTGCGGTGTGCAGTTTTCAAGGGAGCAGCTTGAAGGGGTGGTTACCCTTACCGCACAGGAGTTGATGAAAAGGTGAAAAATATAATTTTAATAGGCTTTATGGGCTGCGGAAAATCCACGGTAGGTAGGGCTATAAGTGAGCTATCGGGTCTTCCCCTTGTAGATACCGACGCTTATATTGAGGAAAAGTTCGGCATAACCGTTTCGCAGTTTTTCGAAAAATACGGCGAGGCACAGTTTCGCAAAACCGAAGAACAGGTTCTTTGTGAGCTGCTGGAAGGCGGGGAGGAAAGGATAATTTCCACAGGTGGCGGTCTGCCAATATTCTGTGAGGACAAGTCACTTTTTGAAAAGGGCCTTACAGTTTATCTTGAGGTGGACGCTCAGACCGTTATTTCCCGCCTTGAGGGTGATACCACCCGTCCTCTTTTACAGGGTGCGGATAAGGAGCAAAGGGTTAAGGAATTGCTTGCTTTGCGCGGGCCCATATATAAAAGCGTGGCAAAACTTACTTTAAATGCCGCGGATGATGCAAAAAACCTTGCAAAAACCGTGCTTTTGGCAAAGAACAACCTTGAATAATTAGGTAAAATATAGTATAATCAATTAGATACGGAGGTCCTAAATATGATTATAGTTTTAAAATCAAACGTAACAGATGAGCAGATACAGGTCTTTTCAAATCAGCTCACTGAAAAATATGATATACAGGTAAATACCTGGTACGGTACACATTCCACAGTTTTGGGTCTGCTTGGCGATACCCACCTTGTGGATTCCGAGGCCATCGAGGCTAAGGAGATAGTTGAAAGCGTTAAGCGTGTTCAGGAGCCCTATAAAAAGGCAAACCGCGCTTTCCATCCCAATGATACCAAAATAACCGTTGGTAATGCCACCATAGGCGGTGGGGGACTTACCCTTATTGCAGGCCCCTGCTCTGTGGAGAGTGAGGCTCAGATAACCGGCGTTGCAAAAGCTGTTAAGGAAAGCGGCGCTTCACT
Organism: Acutalibacteraceae bacterium; assembly: GCA_045531585.1. GTDB lineage: Bacteria > Bacillota > Clostridia > Oscillospirales > Acutalibacteraceae > SIG587. The sequence goes on along the minus strand of JAZSEH010000018.1, from coordinate 20,284 downwards.
TCTTCGTGGCGGTGCCTTCAAGCCCCGCACCTCTCCCTATGCCTTCCAGGGTCTTCGAGGTCAGGGAATTGACCTTCTTCTTGAGGCCAAAAAGGAAACGGGTCTGCCTATTGTTACCGAGATAATGAGCGTTTCCCACCTTGATTTATTCGAAAACGTAGACGTCATTCAGGTTGGTGCTCGTAATATGCAGAACTTTGAGCTTTTAAAGGAGCTTGGAAAGCTTAACAAGCCTATTCTTTTAAAGCGCGGTCTTGCCAATACCATTGAGGAAACCCTTATGAGTGCCGAATATATAATGAGTCAAGGTAATGAGCAGGTTATCCTTTGTGAGCGCGGAATACGCTCCTTTGAAACCTACACCAGAAATACTCTTGATATTTCGGCTATTCCCATTTTCAAAAAGCTGTCTCACCTTCCTGTAGTGGTTGACCCCAGCCATTCAGGCGGTATATCCTGGTTGGTTGAGCCCTTGTGTCTCGCCGCAGTTGCCGCAGGAGCAGACGGTCTTATAATCGAGGTACATAACGACCCTGCACACGCCCTTTGTGACGGTGCTCAGTCCATAACACCCGCTGCATTTGATAACCTTGCAAAGAAATTAAATGCTCTGAAATCTAACGTTTAGGAGTTTTCCCTATGCTTAAAATGACGGTAGGCGCCGAAAAGCCCTATGATATCCTTATTGAAAGGGATATTTTGGATAACTGCTGTGAATATATAAAGCAGGTCACACAGGCTGAAAAAATACTTGTTATAACAGATAGCAACGTGGCGCCCCTTTATGCAAAGAAAATACTTTTTGCCCTTGAAAAGGAGGGTTATGACACGTCGCTGTTTACCTTCCCTGCAGGGGAGGAAAACAAAAACCTTAAAACGGTTGAAAATATGCTGGATGCCATGAGCCGCTTCGGCCTTTCCCGTAAGGATCTGGTAATTGCGGTAGGCGGCGGTGTTACAGGTGATATGGCAGGCTTTGCCGCGGCCATATATCTGCGTGGTATTGATTTTATTCAGATACCCACTTCACTGTTATCTCAGGTAGATTCCTCCGTAGGCGGTAAAACAGGCTGTGATACCTCCTATGGCAAAAATCTTGTTGGTGCATTTCATAATCCGCGCCTTGTGCTTATTGATACTGCCACCCTTGACACCCTGCCAAGTGAATTTTTCTGTGACGGTATGGGTGAGATAATAAAGGCAGGCGCAATAAGAAGTGAAAAGCTTTTTAATGCCCTTAGCACTCCCGATGCCCAGCAACGCCTGGAGGACGTTATATGCTCCTGCGTAGATATTAAGCGTATAGTTGTGGAAAATGATTTCCGTGAAAAAGGGGAGCGTATGCACCTGAATTTCGGTCATACCCTGGCCCACGCTATTGAGCTTTATTATAACTTTCGCGGTATAACCCACGGCGAGGCTGTGGGAGTTGGTATGCTTATGATAACAGAGGCTTCTGAGAAAAACGGCCTTACTGAGGAAGGTACAGCCCAAAGAATTAAAGACCTGCTGTGTGATTTTGGCCTTAAAACTCAGGTGGATGCTCCCCTTGATGAGCTTTTAAAGCTGTGCCGCAGGGATAAAAAATCCACCGTAAAGGATATAAATCTTGTATTGCTCCACCGTATAGGTGAGGCGTATACCCATAAAATACCCGTTGATGACCTTGAAGCTTTTTTTGGAGTGTGAAAAATGAATAGTGTTAAAATAACACCACACACCCTTTCGGGTAAGGTTCAGCTTCCTCCCTCCAAAAGTGTGGCACACCGCGTACTTATTTGTGCCGCCTTGGCTCAGGGCAAAAGCGTTATCCGTCCCTTTTGCACCTCCCGTGATATAAATGCCACGGTAGGCACACTTCGTACAATGGGTGCGCAGATAAGCGCTGACGAAAACGGCTATACCGTAACAACGGGTAAATGGCAAAACGGTGTTAAGCTTAACTGCTTTGAGTCAGGCTCTACCGCACGGTTTCTCATTCCCGTGGTTGCCGCCCTTGGAATAAACGCTCAGTTTATAGGCGAGGGGAGGCTGCCACAGCGTCCCTTTTCGGTGTTGTGTGACGTTCTGCGTGAAAACGGAGTTAAGGTAAACAGCGACCAACTGCCTATGGATATAAGCGGCCGCTTTAAGGGAGAGGTCTTTACGGTTCCCGGTAACGTAAGCTCCCAGTACATAAGCGGTATACTTCTTGCCGCACCACTAATGGGAAATGACGTTACGGTGAATATTAAGGGTACCTTGGAATCGGCAGCTTACGTTGATATGACGGTTGACGTTATGTCTGCCTTTGGCGTAAGGGTTCAAAAAACCGATACGGGATATTTTGTAAAGGGCGGTCAGAAATATATCGCCCGTGATATAAAAATTGAGGCTGATTGGTCTGCGGCGGCGTTCTTTATGTCGGCGGCGGCCATTGGCGGTGAGGTGGCAATAGAGGGACTTAATTTTGCCTCCACTCAGGGCGATATGGCGGCCCTTGACGTTTTTGCCGCCTTTGGCGCTGAGCTTTCTACCCTTAACAACACCTTGTTTGTAAGGAAGGGTGTGCTTCGCGGTATTGAGGTTAACGTGGAGCAGATACCCGATATGGTGCCTGCCATTGCCGCAACGGCGGCCTTTGCCAAGGGCACAACAAAAATTACAGGCGCCGCAAGACTCAGGCTCAAGGAAAGTGACAGAATAGAAACCGTTTGTAACGCCCTCACTGCTATGGGTGTTGACGTAATCCAAACGGCTGATACAATTACAATAAACGGGGGCACAGTAAAGGCAGGAAGTATTGACGGTGCTAACGACCACCGCATAGTAATGGCCTTTGCCGTTGCGGCCTGTTATGCGCAAGGGGAAAGTGATATAAGCTTCGCAGGTGCGGTAGAAAAATCCTACCCCGAATTTTATAAGGATCTTCGCAAAATCGGAGGAATAGTAAATGAACTCTAGGTTCGGCAGTAAAATAAGCCTTGATATTTTTGGCGAAAGCCACGGTGCTGCTATAGGCGCCGTGCTTACGGGTCTGCCTGCAGGGGCGCAAATACCCTATGATGATATTGCCGCACAGGGCGCACGCCGTGCACCCGGCAAGGATAAAACCGCTACCACAAGAAAGGAAGCGGATATACCTGAATTTTTATCAGGTGTGCTTGACGGTAAAACCACAGGCGCTCCCCTTGCCCTTATAATTCGAAATAACGATACAAGGTCGAAAAATTACGATAATTTAGCTGCCTGCCCAAGGCCATCCCACAGCGATTATCCTGCATACGTTAAGTATTCAGGCTTTAATGATATTCGCGGCGGCGGTCACTTTTCAGGGAGACTTACTGCGCCCATAGTTGCCGCAGGAACTGTATGCCGCAGTATTCTTAAAAATAAAGGGATAACTGTTGGTGGGCACATTGCCCAAATTGGTAGCGTTTGCGATACTCCTTTTGATGCCGTTAAGGTTTCAGGTGATGAGCTTGAGAGGCTGTCAGGCAGTCTGTTTTCATTAAACAGCCCTGAAAAAGAAGAAGCTATGCGTCGGGAAATTGAGGCCGCAAGGCTTGATGGGGACAGCGTAGGCGGTATTGTTGAGCTTGCCGTAACGGGTCTTCCTGCAGGTCTTGGAAATCCTATGTTTGCAGGTGTTGAAAATATAATAGCCTCGGCACTTTACGGCATACCTGCAGTAAAGGCCGTAGCCTTTGGTGAGGGCTTTGACTTCGGCGCAATGAGAGGAAGTCAGGCTAACGATGAAATGTATTACGGTGAAAATACCGTTAAAACCAAAACCAACCATTGCGGAGGTATTTGCGGCGGCATAACCAATTCAATGCCCCTTATCATAAAGGTGGCTCTTAAGCCCACCCCGTCCATATCAAAGCCGCAGCAAACGGTCAACCTTAAAACAGGGGAGGATGCTCAGCTTATAATTGAGGGCAGACACGACCCCTGCATAGTTCCAAGAGCTCTGCCCGCCCTTGAGGCAATGCTCAGCGTGGCCGTTCTTGATCTTCTTGCACAGGAGGGAAGGCTATAATGGAGCTTAAAGATATTAGGGTAAAAATTGATGATATTGATGCTAAGCTTGTCCCTCTGCTAAAGGAAAGATTTGATTGCTCCTTAGCCGTTGCGGAATATAAAAAGGCTAATAATCTGCCCATACTTAATACCGCAAGGGAAGAGCAGATAATAGAAAGCGTTATGAAGGCAGGGGGTGAGCACGGCAGCTACATTGCCGCAGTTTACCGTGAGATAATGGGCACCAGCCGTGAGCTTCAGCAAAATGAAATGGTTTCCCATCACGACCTTGCAGGAACTATTGTCCACGCTAAAAGCGACCTTAAAAGTGACACAGTAATTGCCTGTCAGGGCACACAGGGTGCCTTTTCACATATGGCCGCAAGTAATTTGTTCCCCAAAGGTGACATCCGTTTTTACGGAAATTTTGCCGATGTATTTAGGGCGGTTGAAAATGGTGAGGCCACCTATGGCGTAGTACCTGTGGAAAACTCCAACGCAGGCTCGGTACAGGAGGTTTATGACCTGATACTTAAATACCGCCACTACATAGTTGCAGCGGCGGCCCTTAAGGTAAACGAAAACCTTTTAGGTGTTAAAGGCAGCAGTATTGAGGACATAAAAACCGTATACTCCCACCCGCAGGCGCTAAATCAAAGCGATAAATTCATAAAGGAACACGGTTTTACCCCCGTTCAGTACAGCAACACAGCCCTTGCGGCAAAGATGGTTGCAGAGAAAGGGGATAAAACTGTAGGTGCAATTGCCTCGGTTCAGGCGGCACAGTCCTTTGGGCTTGAGGTGCTGGCTCACGATATTCAAACCGTTAAGGCAAACTCCACACGGTTTATAACCATATCAAAGGAGCTTATTATTCCTGATGACAGCAATAAGGTAAGCGTTGTGTTTACCCTGCCTCACGTTACAGGCTCCCTGTATAGGATACTTAACCGCTTTGCTCTTAAGGGCCTTAATCTTACTAAAATTGAGTCGCGAACGGCAAGAAACGGTAGGTTTGAGTATGAGTTTTATCTGGATTTCTCAGGCAATATGAATGACCGCCAGACCATTTCTCTGGTATCTACCCTTCAGGCTGAGCTTCCCGATTTTACCTTCCTTGGAAACTATAAGGAAATTGAATTAAATAATCATTGAAAAAATATGGAAATTAAAATATAATAATGTTTGGTGATGAAAATGGCTAACAATGAAAAAATGGTAAAATCCATTACAAGTATGGATGAGGATTTTGCGAAATGGTATACCGACGTGGTATCTAAGGCGGAGCTTATGGATTATTCCTCAGTTAAGGGCTGTATGATTATCCGTCCCTACGGTTGGGCTATCTGGGAGAATATTCAGAAGATACTTGACGGTATGTTTAAAGAGACAGGGCACGAGAATGTTTCTATGCCTATGTTTATTCCTGAAAGTCTTTTACAGATAGAAAAGGACCACGTTGAGGGCTTCGCTCCCGAGGCCGCCTGGATAACCCACGGCGGTAATGAAAAACTGGAGGAGCGTATGTGTGTGCGCCCCACCTCCGAAACCCTTTTCTGTGACCATTATAAAAATATAATTCATTCCTGGCGTGATTTACCTAAGCTTTATAACCAGTGGTGCAGCGTTGTTCGTTGGGAAAAAACCACACGCCCCTTCCTTCGCTCCCGTGAGTTCCATTGGCAGGAGGGTCACACCATCCACGCTACCGAGGCTGAGGCAAGACAGGAAACCGTGCAGATGCTTAACATTTATGCCGAGTTTGCAGAAAAATATCTTGCAATCCCCGTAATTAAGGGGGTTAAAACCGAGAAGGAGCGTTTTGCAGGTGCTGAGGATACCTATACTATCGAGGCTATGATGCACGACGGTAAGGCTTTGCAGAGCGGCACCTCACACTACTTTGGCGATGGCTTTGCCAAAGCCTTCGGTATACAGTTTGCCAATAAGGATAATAAGCTTTCCACACCCTTCCAGACCTCTTGGGGTGTTTCCACCCGTTTAATCGGCGCAATAATTATGACCCACGGTGACGATAACGGCCTTGTACTGCCTCCTGCAGTTGCCCCCGTTCAGGTAGTGGTTGTTCCCATTGCCGCCCACAAAGAAGGCGTTACCGAAAAGGCAACACAGGTTTATGAGGGACTTAAAAAGTATTGCCGTGCAAAAATTGACCTTTCCGAGCAGTCCCCCGGCTGGAAGTTTGCGGAGTATGAAATGAAGGGCGTTCCCCTGAGAATTGAAATCGGTCCCCGTGATATTGAAAACGGCTGCTGCGTTGTTGTTCGCCGTGATAACAGAGAAAAAACAATTGTTAAGCTGGATGAACTTGAGACCGAAATTCCAAAGCTTCTTGATGCCGTTCGTGACGGTCTTTATAACAAAGCGCTCAACCATAGGAATGAAATGACCTATGATGCACATAATATGGAAGAGCTTATAGAAATTGCCGAAAACAAGCCCGGCTTTATCCGCGCAATGTGGTGTGAGGACCGCCAGTGCGAGGAAAAGCTTAAGGAGGTTGCAGGCATATCTTCACGCTGTATCCCCTTTGAGCAGGAGGAAATTACAGGAACCTGCGTTTGCTGCGGTAAGCCTGCAAAGCATATGCTTTATTGGGGTAAGGCATATTAAAAAGGAGAAATCTTTATGAAAAATAAAAAATTATGGATAATCTTAGGCGTTATTGCCCTTGTTGTTATCATTCTTATTTCGTCCATTGTAGGCTCTTATAACGGCCTTGTTGAAAAGCAAACTGCGGTGGACAGTCAGTTTGCTCAGGTGCAAAACGTACTTCAGCGCAGAAGCGATTTAATACCCAACCTTGTTAACACCGTTAAGGGCTATGCCGCCCACGAGGAGGAGGTATATACCGCCATTGCCGATGCGCGCGCTGCACTTAGCGGTGCTAAAACTGTTGAGGAAGCAGGGGAGGCAAATGCAGCCCTTGATTCAGCCCTTTCAAGACTTCTTGTTGTGGTTGAAAATTATCCTCAGTTAAAGGCTAACCAAAACTTTATTGCCCTGCAGGATGAGCTTGCAGGCAGTGAAAACCGTATAGCTCAGGAGAGAAAGACCTATAACGAAGCGGTTCAGGACTATAATTCCTCCATCCGTAAATTCCCCAAAAATATCATTGCCGGAATGTTCGGCTTTGAAAAGGCTGATTTCTTTGAGGCCGATGCGGATGCTCAGAACGTTCCCGAGGTAAGCTTTGATTAAAAAATATACCTTAAAAATAGCCGGTATCTGCCTTTTGCTGATAGCGGCTATCGGTGTTTTGACAGGCGCCGTTTCCTATCCATCCCCCACAAGCAATTTCTTTGTTAACGACTTTGCAAACGTTATCTCCGATTTGGATGAAAACGAAATGCTAAACAAGGGAGCTGCACTTTATAAGGCCACCAAGGCTCAGGTTGTGGTGGTTACCGTTGATTCTCTTGAGGGTATGGAGGTTAACGACTATGCCCTTGAGCTGGGGAACAAATGGGGCGTAGGTGAGGCAAAAAGTGATACGGGAATAGTTTTGCTGTTAAGTGTAGGGGACAGGCAGGCCACCATTCAGGTGGGCTACGGCCTTGAGGGCGCCGTTAACGATGCCAAGGCAGGTCGAATACTTGATACCTATGCAATTCCCTACTTCAGGGTAGATGAATTTTCCACAGGTCTTAAGGGTGCTTACAGCGCCCTTATAAATGAGGTTTATACCGAGTTTAATTTAACCGAAAATATTGATGAAAAATATAATGCCGACCTTGACGAGGAGGAGCTTTCCCCCTTGCAGGTTATTGGCGGAATAGTTTTGCTTGTTATAGTGGTAATAATATTTATCCGTAATCCACGGCTTTTCCTATACCTTCTTGCTTTTAGCGGCAGGGGAGGGCACCACGGTGGTCGCGGCTCAGGCGGCGGATTTTCGGGTGGCGGCGGTCGTTTCGGCGGCGGTGGAGCCTCCCGTGGCGGATTTTAAAAATAAACAGTTAGGAAGTATTAAAAAATGGAATGGATGTCACTTAACACACTTAGAGAAAAATATTTAAGCTTCTTTGAAAGCAAGGGCCACCTTCGTCTGCCCAGCTTTTCATTGGTGCCTAATAACGATAACTCCCTTCTTCTTATAAACTCTGGTATGGCACCTATGAAGAAGTATTTTACAGGTGAGGTAGTGCCCCCCAGAAACCGCGTTACCACCTGCCAGAAATGTATCCGTACCCCCGACCTTGAGCGTGTTGGTCATACTGCACGCCACGGTACATACTTTGAGATGCTGGGTAACTTCTCCTTTGGTGATTACTTTAAGAATGAGGCTATTCCCTGGGCTTGGGAGTTTTTAACCAAGACTCTTGAGATACCTGAGGATAGACTCTGGCCCTCGGTTTATGAGGAGGATGACGAGGCATATGCCATCTGGCGTGACGTTATAGGTGTGCCTGAGGCACATATTGTTCGCCTTGGTAAGGCCGATAACTTCTGGGAGCACGGTACAGGTCCCTGCGGCCCCTGCTCTGAGATATATTTTGACCGCGGTGAAAAGTACGGCTGTGGTTCACCCGACTGTAAGCCTGGCTGTGATTGTGACCGCTATATGGAAATCTGGAACAACGTTTTCTCCCAGTTTAATAATATGGGAGACGGTACCTATACCGAGCTTGAGCATAAAAATATTGATACAGGTATGGGTCTTGAGCGTCTTGCCTGCGTTATGCAGGATGTTGATAATATGTTTGAGGTTGACACCATCCGCAATATATTAAACAAGGTCTGCGAAATTTCAGGCAAGGAGTACGGCAAGGATAAAAATGTTGACATATCCATCCGTGCCATTACCGACCACGCAAGAGCCTCCACCTTTATGATAAGTGACGGTATTATTCCTTCTAACGAGGGCAGAGGCTACGTTCTGCGCCGTATAATCCGCCGCGCAGTTCGTCACGGTAAGCTTATAGGTATTAACCGCACCTTCTTTATGGAGCTTTGCGATGCCGTTATCGGTGAGAACAGAGCAGGCTATCCCGAGCTTGACGAAAAGCGTGAGCTTATTGCCAAGGTTATAAATAACGAGGAGGCAAACTTTAACAAGACCATAGACCAGGGCCTTAATATGCTTGCCGACCTTACCAAAAACGGCGGTACCCTTTCCGGTGAGGATGCATTTAAGCTTTATGATACCTATGGCTTCCCCATTGATTTAACCAAGGATATTCTTGGGGAAAAGGGAATGACCCTTGACGAGGACCGCTTTAAGGAACTTATGGAGGACCAGAAGAACCGTGCAAGAAATGCCCGAAAGGCAAGTGACGGTGAAAGCTGGAAGAGTGAGGGAGTGAGCTTCGACGGTGTAGGCGCTACCGAGTTTGTGGGATATACTGAGACACAGTGTACCGCAAAGGTGCTTGACATTGTTATTGACGGAGAGCATACCGCAGTAGCAGGTGAGGGTTCAAAGGCTATAATTGTGCTTGATAAAACCGCCTTCTATGCTGAAAGCGGCGGTCAGGTAGGAGATACGGGTGTTATTTCTTCCTCAGACTTTGAAATGGTTGTTACCGACACTAAAAAAACCACAGGCGGCGTGTTCACCCACTTTGGTACCGTAAAAACAGGTGTCGTATCGGTTGGTGATACCGTTACCGCTACAATAGATAATGTTCGCCGTATGGCTATCCGACGTAACCACACCGCGGCCCACCTTCTTCAGGCAGCACTTCGTAAGGTGCTTGGCACTCACGTTGAACAGGCAGGTCAGCTTGTAAATGAAAAGAGTGTGCGCTTTGACTTTACCCATTTTTCAGCCCTTACTGCCGAAGAGCTTTCAGCAGTTGAGGCCCAGGTAAACGATAGCATTCTCACAGGTATTACCGTTGTTAACGAGGAAATGGCAATAGATAAGGCTAAGGCAATGGGCGCAATGGCTCTGTTCGGTGAAAAGTACGGTGAGGTAGTTCGTGTTGTTGCCGCAGGGGACCGCTCGGTAGAGCTTTGCGGTGGTACCCATATTGATAATACCGCAAAGATAGGCCTTTTCCGCATTGTTTCCGAGGCCAGCGTTGCCGCAGGTGTGCGCAGAATTGAAGCTTATACAGGCCTTAACGTAATTGAGCTTATGAATAAGGACCGCGCCCTTATGGCAGATACCGCCGCACAGCTTAAGGTTAACAACATTGCAGATATTCCTGCAAAGGCCGCACAGTTAAACGGCGAAATTAAGGAGCTGGAGAAGTCTCTTGAAAAGCTGGAGGCTCAGCTTGCAGGCGGTAAGATAGATGAGATTATAAAGAATGCCGTAAAGGTTGGCGCTTTAAGCCTTGTAACCGACGTTATGACGGACGTTACACCTGATGAGCTTCGCAATATGTGTGAGCGCATTAAGGGCGACCACGCCGATTTTGTTGCAGTGCTTGGGGCAATAAACGGTGCTAAGCTTACCTTCTGTGTAACCTGTGGTGCAGACGCTATAAAAGCAGGTGCCCATGCAGGTAATTTGGTTCGTGAGATTGCCAAGCTTGCCGACGGTAACGGCGGCGGTAAGCCCGACAGCGCCATGGCGGGCGGTAAGAGCGTTGATAAGGCCCAGTCGGCTATCAGCGCCGCCGCACAGCTTCTTGGCCAAATGATAGGAGCATAAAAAATGGATTGCTTATTTTGTAAAATAGTTACGGGAGATATTCCCTCAACAAAAATTTATGAGGATGAATGGGTCTATGCTTTTGCCGACATTGACCCTCAGGCACCCTTTCACGCTATTATAATTCCTAAGGAGCATATTGCAAGTGCTGCCGAGATAACTCAGGAAAACAGCGGTCTTATAGCCAAGGTGTTTGAGGCCGTTGCAAAAATTGCAAAGCAGGAAAACCTTGAAAAGGGCTTTCGAGTTGTAAATAACTGTGGTGAGGATGGGGGACAAACCGTAGGTCACATCCATTTTCACCTGCTTGCAAGAAGAAATCTTCAGTGGCCTCCCGGCTAAAATACAGAAAGGAATGAAAAGCAATGTCTGAATACTATGAGATGAAAATAGCAGGACTTGACAGGAAACTTGAAAAATTCCCTGTTAGCGACAAGCTTGATATTGCCGCATTTATACTTTTTGGTGACGTTGAGGTTACCGTTGCCGCCGCCAAACAGCTTCTTGAAAAGGTACCCGAGTTTGATGCCATTGTAACCCCTGAGGCCAAGAGTATACCCCTTGCTTACGAAATGGCAAGGCAGTCGGGTAAGCCCTACATAGTTGCCCGTAAGGGTGTTAAGGTTTATATGCGTGACCCCATTGAGGTGCAGGTGCGTTCCATCACCACCGACCATGTGCAAAAGCTGTACCTTGGTATGGAGGACGTTGAGAAAATTCAGGGTAAAAAGGTGCTTGTTGTGGATGACGTAATAAGCACGGGTGAATCCCTTGAGGCTATGTATGCCCTTATGGAAAAGGCTCAGACTACCGTGTCTGCCGCCTGCGCGGTTCTTGCCGAAGGCGATGCCGCAAGGCGTGACGATATTATATTCTTAGAGCCCCTTCCGCTCTTTTTTAAGGACTGATAAAAAGTGCGTGCACCACTCCTTTTTGCAGGATTTGCCGCAATGCTGCTTTCCTTTATAGCGCTTGAAAGCACGGTGCTGTATATGATAACGGCTGTGTGCGTGGTTGTGGCATATTTAGTCTTATATTTTTTAAAATGCAAAAGGCCGCAAATTTTATTTGCGGCCTTATTTTTGGTTATACTTATTCCCGTTACACTGTCAAATATAGCTATATCCCAAAGGGCACAGGCCTATAACGGCAAGACCCGTGAAATAACTGCAGTTATAACCACCCCTGAAACGGATTACGGCGTTGCTCATTCATACAATGCAAGGCTTGAAAAAATAGGAAACAGAAAGATAAAGGGCACAAATATAGTTTTTATCACATTTAAGGATAATCTTTTCCCCGGGGACCGCATAACCGCTACCGCAGAGCTTGAATCTACGAAGGAAAGTCCTTCCTTTTATGCAGACAAGGTTTTTCTTAAAGCCTCTGCCGATGAGCCTGATTCGGTACAGAAGGGAAGGCAAACCTTTAGATATAAGCTTTTTTCTTTACAGCAATACGTTAAAGAAACGGTGCTTAATTATATTCAAGGGGATTTGGGTCAGCTGATTATTGCCGTTATAACAGGGGATAGAAGTGACATAAGCGATGAGGCCTACGGCCTTATAAAGGCGAGCGGCGTTACTCATATGATAGTGGTTTCTGGTATGCATTTATCAATTGTTTGTGCCACTTTAATATACGTGTTGCGCCGTGTGCTGCCAAATCAGTATATTCAAAATATAACAATGCTGGCGGTAGTGTTTTTTATAATGCTGTTTTGCGGATTCTCAAAATCTGTGCTCCGTGCAGGAATAACATATATTGTTATTAGCCTTTCAAGCTTTTTCCGCCGAGACCACGATTCTCTTTCTGCTCTTTCCCTGACCGTAATATTAGTTTTGTTAATAGACCCCTTTGCCGCCTATAGCGTATCCTTTCAGTTAACTCTTTCGGCCACCTACGGCATACTTGTTTTGGCACCAATGCTTTCGGGTAAAGTAAATAACGTACTGCGTACCGAAAAAGTATACCTTTTAAAGGAAATGGTTGACGCCGTCTCGGTAACGATAAGCGCCAATATTCTAACACTACCTATAGTCCTTTACACCTACCAGTGGGTATCGGCGGTGTCACTTATTACCAATATTCTTATAAGCTACGCGGTTTCGGCAATGCTTGTTCTGGGAATTGTAGGTACTCTGACAGGCAAAATAAAGTTTATTGCATACCCCTGCTTTTTCCTTGCAGGTCTGCTTTCAAAATACAGTCTTTCAGTAATAGAATATTTCGGCGCCCTGCCATTTGCAACCATAGATTTCAGCGGTAAGGCGTTGGCCGTAATAGTATGCCTTATTTACCTTGTGGCCTACGTTTATTATACGCTTATTAAAAGCAAAAAAGCCTTAGTGTGATGAACACTCGGTACGTACAAAACCTTTTTTGGTTGCGTTATGCCGGGTGCCGAATTCAATATACCTAAAATATTTCCTCAAACGACATAGAGTGCTTCAATTTGTCGTGTTAAAGTATTGTCTGCTTTCTTTTTTTGATATAATATGAGTATGATACACAAAATACGTTTTTTAAGCATGAAAGAGATTTTGAAAATGAAAAACAGTACAAAATATATTTCCTTACATACAGTTAGCACCGTTGCCCTTGTTATGGTAACGGGCTCAATAATACAGGCCTTTATGCTTAATAACGGGGTAGGGGAAAAGCAGGTTACAGCATACCTTTCGGTGGTGCAAATAGTTCAGGTCGCGGTAATGCTGCTGTTCTCGCTTTTTGTGGACAGGGTGAAAAACGTTTTACGCACCTTTGCCCTTACTCTGTTTTTTCCCGTTTCGCTCATTTTTGCACAGGCGTTTTTCTGTATTGTTCCTGCACCGTCTGTGGGTGTGCTTTACTCGGTGCTATTTACCGTGGGCTTGGCGGTAAATGCCGTTCAGGCAGTATATAACGCATTATGCTATAAGGTGCCATACCATATTTTCTCTATGAAGGAGTACGGTGAGAACACCGCACGGGCAGGCGTGGTAACAGGCATTTTAGGCACCGCGTTTTCAGCCGGTATGTCATATTTTACCGCAAAATATGACTACAACGCGGCAATGCTTGTTTTCTTTATTATCGGTATAGCGCTACTCACTTTTGCTTTTATAATAATTCTCAGTATTAAGCCTATAGATCCCGTTGAAAAAACGAGGAAAGAAAAACGAATAAATATATTCAGGTACAAACCGTTTTATAGGTTTATTATCCCCAATCTGCTTCGCGGCTTTTGCAGCGGAATCCTTCTTGTAAGTATGACCATAGGGCACGGGGAGGGGATAACCGATAACTCCTCCAGTGCGGTACTAACCACCCTGCTTCAGCTTGCCACACTTATAGGTTGTTTTATTTATTCCGTAATAGCAAAATTTGGAAAAGAGGGCAAAATTCTCCTTTTTGCGGGAATAGCTCTTGGGGTGACGATGCCTGTTATGTTTGTATCCTCCTCCAAGCTTTTGTTTTATGCAATGTATTTCTTTGCAAACTTCTTTAACGTGTTTATTGATTACTGTGTACCGGTTTCGGTTGTTAAAATGGTGGATTATGAGTATATAGGACAGTATTCCTCTTACAGAATGCTGCTTCACACGATGGGAATAGCATTATCCAGTGCCGCTGTAATGAATATGGTGGAAAGCTTAGGCGCAACACTTACGGCGGTAATAGCAGTCCTGTGTATGCAGGTTTGTACCTTCACATATTATATTTATTTAAAAAGAATCAAGAACTGAATTGTCCCGACAATTCGGTTCTTTTTTTGTAAAAAGCATAAAAATTGGCTACTTTAAGTTGACACATTATGTGTTTTGTGGTAGACTTGATATGTATATTTGTGTTTATTTTTAGGGGAAATACGGTGATGAAATGTATTGTAACTTTTTAAAAAGGATACTTGATATTTTTTTATCCGCTGTTGGATTGGTAATACTGTTTCCGTTGTTTTTAATTGTTATAATTGCAATAAAAATTGATGACCCCGGTCCCGCCTTTTTCAGGCAAAAGCGTGTGGGAAAAGATAAAAAACATTTTTGGCTTTATAAATTCCGCAGTATGAAGGTGAACACACCTGAGCTTCCAACCCATTTACTTAAGGATCCTCAGCAGTACATAAGCAAGGTTGGTGCCTTTTTAAGAAAAACAAGCCTTGATGAGCTCCCTCAAATATGGAATATTTTAAAGGGCGATATGAGCATCATTGGTCCGCGACCTGCACTCTGGACGCAGGATGATTTGATAGCAGAGCGTGATAAATATTCAGCTAACGCTGTGCGCCCAGGTCTTACAGGCTGGGCACAAATAAACGGCAGGGACGAATTGGAAATAGAGCTTAAAGCCCGTTTTGACGGAGATTATGTTGAAAAAATGAGCTTTGGTTTTGACTGTAAATGCTTTTTTGGAACTGTACGTTCAGTGCTCAAATCAGAAGGTGTTGTTGAGGGCGGCACAGGTGCGAATACAGATATCGAATGGAATAAGGGAACGGGAAGGGAAAAGGTAAATAAATAATGAAGCCATTAGTAAGCGTTGTAATAGCAACATACAGGAGAGAGGATTCTTTAAAAAAAGCGATAGAGTCTATTGTGAATCAAACATACAAGGAATTTGAGATAATTCTTGTAGATGACAATGCAAACGAGGAATGGAATAAAAAAGTAGCAGTTATTGTAAATGATTTTCAAAAAAAGTTTCCTGATATTAATATACAGTATATTGTTAATGAATCAAATCTCGGTTCAGCGAAAACAAGGAATATTGGGATTGTTAAATCGCAAGGTAATTATGTGACATTTCTTGATGATGATGATTTGTATCTTCCTAACAAAATCGAGAGACAGATCACTTTTATGGAAAACGGCAATTATGATTATTCAATTACGGATCTTAACTTATATAATGAAAATGATAAATTGATTGATAAAAGAGTAAGAAACTATATTAAAGATATCGCGCCTGATTCTTTGCTTGGGTATCACCTGAAATATCACCTTACAGGAACGGATGCTATGATGTTTCGGAAGGAATATCTGATGAACATAGGGGGGTTTGCCCCTATTGATATAGGTGATGAGTTTTATTTGATGCTAAGGGCGATTAATGGTAAAGGAAATTTCGGTTATCTTCCGCAAAGTGACATTAAAGCATATATTCATACAGAAAGTGGAGGCCTTTCCAGTGGTGAGGGAAAAATCAAGGGCGAAAATGACCTTTATGAATATAAGAAAAAATATTTCAATAATCTTTCGGCACAGGATATAAGATATATAAAGATGCGGCACTATGCAGTCCTGGCTTTTGCATATTTAAGAATGAAAAAGTTTGGTAGTGCGATAAAAAACGGAGGGTTAAGTTTCTTTGCTGCTCCTGTTTATTTCTGTAAACTTTTGCTACAAATGAAATTTTAAAAAATGGAGAATGATATGAATATTTTGCATATTGCTTCAATAACTCAAAATCCCTGTAACGGAGTTTGCGTGGCGGTACCAAAACACATAACAACGCAAAATAAATTTCAAAATGTGGGATTTATCAATATTAAAAATATAGAGGTTGAGGGTATAAGCAATCAGTTTATATATGATTCGAAAAATCCCATAAAATCTTTGCCGGAACCTTTTTCAGCGCCTGATTTAGTGGTTTTTCATGAAATTTATATACCCGCCTTTTTGTCAATATCAAAGCAGCTTAGAGCCTCAGGTGTTCCGTATATCATTATCCCTCACGGTTCACTAACAAAGCAGGCACAAAAAAAGAAATGGCTTAAAAAGAGTGTTGCCAACATCCTTTTATTTAACAAATTTATAAACGGTGCAGCTGCACTTCAGATGCTATCCAAAAGAGAACTTGATGCTACAAAATTCCATAATAATAAATTTGTAGGAACAAACGGCGTTGACCTGCCGCTGAAAGTAAAGACTGATTTTAACAGAAAAAAAACAAATTTCGTTTATATAGGAAGACTTGAAACACATATCAAGGGTATCGATTTATTGCTTGATGCGGTTGGAACTTCGGCAAAGTTTCTTCGTGAAAACAACGTAAGTATCAGTATTTACGGTCCCGATTATCAGGGAAGTTTTGCAAGTATCTCCGCACTAATAAAAGAAAAAAACATATCCGATATTGTTAAATTAAATAGCGCAGTATTCGAGATGGAAAAAATAGCGGTATTACTTAATGCGGATGCATTTATTCAAACTTCTCGAACAGAAGGAATGCCAACAGGAATTTTGGAAGCGCTTAGTTATGGATTGCCCTGTCTTGTGACAACAGGGACCACAATTGGCAATATTATAGAAGAAAGTGATGCGGGCTGGTGTTGTGAAACCAATGCCCAAGCCATATCGTTAAAAATAGAACAGGCGGTTCAGGAAAAAGAAAGTTTTCAAAAAAAATCTGAAAACGCGCGCCTTCTGGTAGAAAAGCACTTTTCATGGACTGATATATCAAAAGGCACGATAGAAAAGTATAAAGAGTTTTTAAATAACAATATAGTGTGATTTTCTGGAAGTGATCAGTAATTGAAAAACGTTTCATCAAAAAAAGGTTTTTTACGCAATAATATTATATTTATAGCAATAGTATCCGCTTTGTGTGCCCTGTCAAATACAAGTGTATTTTTTTCGTATATTGCAATTGTAGTAATAGTGTTTTGTATGGCTATAATGCCTGTAGAATATAAATTCTGCTGGTCCATGTTTCTTGTTCCGAATGTAAGACTTTTTGATATACTCGGTCCCACATGGATAGTCAGTCTTCTATTTTCGGTTCCCCTGATTTTTTCTTTACTATTTAATGGTAAAAAAATTAAGGGATTACCTATTTTAGGTGCAATAGTTCTTTTCTTTATGGAGCTTATTCATCTGTTTTTTTATCAGAGGTTACCCTTTGACCTTTTAGGCTGGGTTCTTGCCTTCATTTGGTGTTGTATGATAACCTTGGATGAGGATGTTAATATAGATAAGGAAGACCTCGTCCATGCTTTGGCTATCGGCGTTGTTTTTTCGGGTGTGATATATCTTATAAATGATCCTGCCATGGCAGGGGACCTTATAGACTTGGTTATTGATGGTCATAGGTTTGAGGGCTATGCAAGTGACCCCAATGCCTATTCTATGTATGTTTATATGGCCCTTTCTGCATTTGTAATAAAAGAAAAATTCAAGGCGGTGGATTTCTTGTTTTTTTTCATTCTTATTGCTTTTGGAATTATAACCGCCTCAAAAATGGGATTTATATTGTTGATAATATGCTTGGCTTTTTTTGTGCTGAGAAAAGAAAAGCACAAAAAGGGATTGCTCACAAAGGTGACTGTTTTTGCAGTTCTGGCTATCAGCGCTTTCCTGATGTGGGATGTTATTGTTCGGTTTTTGGATAATATATTTGATCGCTTTGGCGGAGATTATGCAACCTTGGATTCTATCACAAGTAACAGATACAGTATTGCAAAAGATTATTTGCAGATACTTGCAAATAATCCCTCTCTTCTGATTTTTGGAAAAGGCTTCATATATTTTGAGTTGCTTACAACCATAACAGGACAGCAGGCGCATAATACCTATCTTGATATCATTCTTTCCTGGGGAATCATCGGGGTATTCGTTTTTGCTTTTGTTTTGTATGCTTGGATTTATAATTTCAAAACAAAAAAATTTACAACAAAAATATCCATTGTGAGTCTTTTGCCTACATTTGTTGTTTTAATAGGATTTTCATCCTTAAGTTTGTTTGATTCAAGTATGTTCTTCCTTGTAATTGCTTTTTGCATACTGCTACTTGAAAGCAAACCACTGAATACTGGCAGTAATTTGAATTCAAAAAATTATATCAGTCGATGAGTTTTTTATGGTATTTGTAATAATACCGATCTACAACGTAGCGCAGTACCTTCCTGAATGTATTGAAAGCGTTATTGCTCAGACCTATAAAGACATTGAAATAATCCTTGTGGATGACGGGTCTACCGACAATAGCGGTATTATTTGCGATCAATATGCAAAAAAGGATAACCGCATAAAGGTTATTCACAAACCTAACGGCGGTCTTTCCTCGCGCTCCGGAGTGGGTAATTCTAATTTCAGAACAAGCGATAAAAGCGATTATACCGATACTGTTCCCTTTGGTGCATTCAAAAGGGAAGTATTTGATAAAATCGGCGTTTTTGATGTTGACTTGCCTCGCAGCGAGGATAACGATTTTAACAGCCGTATCAGAAAAAACGGCGGAAAAGTGTATATGGCTTGCGATATAAAATTTAAATATTACTGCCGAGACACTGTTTTGGGTCTTTTAGGCCAGGCAATAAAAAACGGAAATGCTTTATTTCTTACAATAAGGAAAAATCCTTCGGCAATGAGCCTAAGGCATTATATCCCATTTTGTTCGTATTGTCACTTATTGTTTTGCCTGCTTTTTCTTTTATTGATTTTTTTAAATGGGTATTCTTTGCTGAAATGATTTTATATTTTCTTTTGGATTTTGTTTTTTCTTTTTTAGCGGCAAATTAAAATATTTTTTTGAAATTTATCCTTTATCCAATCTTTCATATAAGCTACGGTATGGGTTTATTTATCGGAATGTTGGGGATAAAATTATATTGATGACAAAAGGAGAATCGGTGTGAAAGAGTTAACTTTAGAAGAAATTAAGGAGATCGAACTAAGAAATCTTTGTGAATTTGATGCTATATGTAAAGCACAGAATTTTAGATACTCTTTGGCGGGAGGTACTATGCTTGGTGCCATAAGGCATAAAGGCTTTATTCCCTGGGATGATGACATTGATTTAATGATGCCACGACCTGATTACGACAAGTTTATTGAATATTGTAAACATAATAATACTCCATTTTCACTGCTTTGTTCAGAAACAAATAATGAATATAAATATCTTTTTGCAAAGTTATGCGATCGTAGCACAGTGTTGGTAGAGGATGCTACAGGAACGGAATGTGGTATATATATCGATATTTTTCCAATTGACGGTCTTGGCAATACCTATGAAGAAGCAAAACATCAACTCAATAAAACAAGATTCAAACGAGAGATTTTGGTTGCCGCTAATTGGAAAAAATTTTTCAGGAGTAAAACCCGTGCCTGGTATATCGAGCCCATAAGATTTGCATTTTTTGTATTAAGTCGCTTTTGTAAACCGCATAGAATTATTGATGATATTCAGAAATCGTTAAGAGAAGTATATTTTGAAGACTGCAAATATGTTGGTGCTATTATGGGTGCATATCGCGAACGCGAAATACAAAAATCCTCCATATGGAATGAGTTGTGTGATACCGAGTTTGAAAATATCAAATTCAGCGGAGTAAAAGATTATGATTTATATCTTTCAACTCTGTATGGAGATTATATGAAGCTTCCTCCTAAGGAGAAGCAGGTAACTCACCATTCATTTAAAGCATATCTAAAAAACAATTGATGGGGAATAATTGTATGGGAAAAGCAATAGACGTTTCTCACAATATGTGGATAAATGAGCTTATTGAGGGTGGGCTTTTAGGTCTTGCTCTTATAATGATAATCGGTAGTCGAAAAGCTTTCAATCAAAGCTTTTCGAAAAACCGCTAAGTGTAGCGGTTTTATGTAAATAATCTCTGATTATTTACACCGACATCATTGCAATGAATTAGGTGAAATTATTTATATAATT
>JAZSEH010000044.1:0-16470 GCA_045531585.1 Acutalibacteraceae bacterium | reverse complement strand
TATATAAATAATTTCACCTAATTCATTGCAATGATGTCGGTGTAAATAATCAGAGATTATTTACATAAAACCGCTACACTTAGCGGTTTTTCGAAAAGCTTTGATTGAAAGCTTTTCGACTACCGATTATCATTATAATTTTAATTGAAGGAGAGTGTTTCTATGAAAATAGGCGTTTGTTGTGGTAATGATATCAGTAAATTTGAACTTCTTAAAAAATATAATTTTGATTATTATGAAAGCTGCTTTAATCAGCTTGTTACGATGAGTGATGCTGACATTGCAAAAATGGCGGCTGAGAGTGAAAGAACAGGCTTATTGGTTGAAAGCTGTAACGGTTTTTTCAGTAATAATATAAATATATATGATGGATTTGACCGTGAAATAATCAAAGCCTTTGCCGAGAAAGGTTTTTCACGCTTTACAAGCCTTGGCGGCAAGGTTGCCGTTCTTGGTAGCGGCGGTGTCAGAATGATACCTGAGGGCTACGATAAAGCTCTTGCAAGAAAGCAATTTATTGAAACAGTAAAAATTTGTGGTGACGCTGCTGCAAAATATGGAGCAATGATAGCAATAGAACCTCTTAGATATGGTGAAACAAATTTTATAAACACAGTTGCCGAGGGTATTGAAATTTGCCGTGAGGCCGGTCACGAGAACGTTAAATGCCTTGCTGATTTCTTCCACGTGTTTATGAACGATGAGGGTCTTGAGGCTATTGAAAATTCAAACGGTATGCTGATACATACTCATATTGCAAGACCTAATCCTGATCGGAATATGCCAACCATCGCAGATATTGAGGATTGTCGTCCTTGGGCTGAGGCACTAAAAAAATGCCATTATAAAGGCAGAATGAGTCTTGAAGGCGGTATGAAGCCTGACTTTGAAACCGCAGTTCGTGATATACAACCCGTTTTAGAGTTGTTCAAAAGCATATAAATTATTAAGCCGCTGTAAATTCAGCGGCATTTTTCTTGTAATTATTTTTAATTTGTTGTATAATAAGTAAAAATATTTTAGGAGTGATGGCAAATGTCCAATATATGGCATGATATTTCGCCTAAAAGAATAAATCCTGAGGATTTTGTCTGCGTGGTTGAAATTTCTAAAGGCAGCAAGAAAAAGTACGAGCTCGATAAGGAAACAGGCTTTATTATGCTTGACCGTATTCTTTATACCTCAACTCATTATCCAGCAAACTATGGCTTTATTCCCCGAACCTATGGCGATGACCTTGACCCACTTGACGTTCTGCTTCTTTGTTCTGAACCTATTGAACCCTTAACGCTGGTTCGTGCGTATCCCATAGGTGTTATTTCAATGATAGATAACGGACACAGTGATGAAAAGATAATAGCAATTCCCTTTAGCGACCCCACCTATAATCATTATACAGATATTGACCAGCTTCCCAGCCACATATTTGACGAAATGAAACACTTTTTTAAGGTTTATAAAAATCTTGAAAACAAAGAAACGGCAGTAAATGAAATTCAAGGCAGAGACGAAGCGGTAAAGGTTATTGCTGAAGCGATAGACAGCTATATTGAAAACTTTTGTAAGTAATAAAAAGCGTGATTGAATTATTTTAATTCAATCACCCTTTTTAACATTCAGTATTTTACTTTTCTCTAACCTTTTTTATTGTTTCCAGGGTCTTTTTAGCATTTTCAGCGCTATAGATATAATCCGCACCTGTGGTAATCATATTCATACCAAGATTATGGTAGGTTGTGAGGGTTTCGGCAGCGGTAGCGTAGGTAGAAATGCTTAACAATCACCCTTTACACTTGGGTTCGCAATATATTATGTAATGCATTATCTATATGCAAGGTAGCAAGCTGCTTTGCTTTTTCGGCATCACGCTGTTTAATAGCATACATAATGTCACGATGCTCAATTATAGTTTTTTCCATTCGCCCTTTGCTTTGCATTGACCTATCACGGAAACGTACACCGTAGCCGTGAAGTTCGTTTAAAATATGCTCAAGCATTCTGTTTTTTGAAATACTGTAAAGGCACTGATGGAATCTGCCGTCCATATCCTTAAGCTTTGCATTGTCCCCTCGCTCAAGATAGAACTCGGTTAAATCAACAATTTCGATTAACTGCTCAATTTCATCATCAGTTGCATTGTTAACCGCGTGAACAGCCGCAATGCCTTCAATAAGGGAGCGTATTTCATAAATACTGCGGATATCATCAATGGAAATGCCTTCAACAATGGCACCCTTATTGGGAACTATTCTTACAAGCTCACCCAATTCCAATTGGCGCAGGGCCTCACGAACAGGGGTACGGCTTACCTTTAACTCCTCAGCTACGGCGTTTTCGGTAAGGGCCGTTCCTTTTTCGTATTTTCCCGATAATATATCATTTTTTAAATGGGCATATACCTTTGCTGTAAGATTTGAACTCTCACTGGTCATAACACACCTTAAAGCTTGGCTACGGTTTCAAGAATGTAGTTAGCAAACTCTTCACCGGTGGCGCCGTCGCTTCTTCCTGTCATTACAAGTTTTTTCTCGGTCTGTCCGCAAATTTCAAGGGCCTGTGACAATTTTTCGGCCTTTTCAGCATAACCAATATGGGCAAGGAGCATTGCACCTGCGCGAATTACACTGGAAGGGTCGGCATACTGTGCTCTACCCTCTTTTACCATACGGGGTGCAGAGCCATGTATAGCCTCAAACATACAGTATTTTTTACCAAGATTTGAGCTACCTGCAGTACCTACGCCGCCCTGAAGCTCGGCGGCCTCATCAGTGATAATATCTCCGTAAAGATTAGGAAGAACAATAACCTGAAAATCTCTGCGACGCTTTTCATCAACAAGCTTTGCGGTCATAATATCAATATACCACTCGTCAAAGGTTATTTCGGGATATTCCTCGGCAACCTTTCTACAACACTCAAGGAATTTACCGTCAGTGGTTTTAATAACGTTGGCCTTGGTAACGGCGGTGACTCTAGTTTTGCCATTTTTCTTTGCAAAATCAAAGGCGGCACGGGCAATACGGTCTGCACCCTGTGTTGTAATTACCTTGAAGTCAAAAGCCATATCCTCGGTAACGTTAACACCCTGACTGCCAAGGGCATACTCGCCTTCAGTGTTTTCACGGAAAAAGGTCCAATCAATTCCCTGCTCAGGAATTTTAACGGGACGAACATTGGCAAAGAGGTCAAGCTCCTTGCGCATAGCAACGTTGGCGCTTTCAATATTGGGCCAGGGATCACCCTTCTGGGGTGTGGTTGTGGGACCTTTGAGGATAACGTCGCACTTTTTAAGTTCAGCAAGAACGTCATCAGGAATGGGCTTATTCTTTGCCACACGGTTCTCGATGGTAAGGCCTTCAATAGTTTTTATTTCAATCTTACCCGCCTTAATATCATCTTCAAGAAGAACCTCTAATACTCTTTGAGCCTGACCTGTAATCATAGGACCGATTCCGTCACCGCCAACAACGCCGATAACAATTTTATCAAGCTTGGTGTAGTCAACGAAATCGCCTTCATTTTTCAGGCGCTCAACACGCTGGGCCTGCTGCTTTAAAATTTCTTCAAATTTTGCTAAGGTTTCTGCATAAATACTCATTTTTAGTTATCCTTTCATTCTTATAGAGTTTATTTTTCCGCCTGCTAAAAGAACTTCTCTTTCCTTATTTGTAAGTTCAATTATCATTTCAACAGGCTTACCGTTTACAGCTACCGTTACCTTGCCTGAATTAACCTGCTCAATAGCATTTTCAATTACAATTTCGTCGTCACGGGAAATGGCATCGTAATCAGCAGGGTTTGCAAACACAAGGGGCAATATACCCGAATTTATAAGGTTAGCCTTATGGATACGGGCAAAGCTTTTGGCAAGCACAGCCTTAACCCCAAGATAAAGGGGCACAAGTGCAGCGTGCTCACGGCTGGAGCCCTGACCGTAGTTCTCTCCGCCTACAATAAATCCTCCGCCGTTTGCCTTTGCGCGTGCAGGGAATTCGGGGTCACAGGGGGTCAGACAGTAATCTGACAGATGTGGAACGTTGGAACGGAAGGGCAAAAGCTTTGCATCAGAGGGCATAATGTGGTCGGTGGTAATATTGTCCTCCACCTTAATAAGGGCAATACCATTTATTTTCTCAGAAATTGCAACGTTAACAGGGAAAGGCTTGATATTGGGGCCTTTAACAACCTCTACCTTTTCTGGCTGAGTTGCAGGAGAAACAATCATATTATCGTTTATTTCAAATTTTTCGGGCATTGCAATGTCTAAATCAACCTTGTCAGCATAAAGTCTGGGGTCGGTTAAAACGCCTTCTAAAGCGCTTACAGCGGCAGTTTCAGGGCTAACAATATAAACGCCTGCTGAAGTTGTTCCGCAACGTCCCTTAAAGTTACGGTTAATTGTGCGGAGTGAAACGGCATTACTTGCAGGAGCCTGTCCCATACCGATACAAGGTCCGCAACCTGATTCAAGAATTCTTGCGCCTGCATCAATCATATCGGCAAGGGCACCGTTTCTTGCTATCATATTAAGCACCTGCTTTGAACCCGGGGCAATAACAAGACTAACATGTGCAGGAACGGTTCTGCCCTTTAAAATGCGGGCAACCTTCATCATATCAAGATAAGAGCTGTTGGTACAGCTACCAATCATAACCTGATCCACCTTGATGCCGTTTACATCCTTAACCTTTTTAACATTATCAGGGCTGTGAGGTAGTGCTGTAAGGGGCTCAAGCTCACTGAGATTAACGGTAATAGCCTCGTCATACTGTGCATCAGCATCGGCGGTAATGGCGGTGAAATCAGCCTCTCTGCCCTGTGCCTTTAAAAAGGCAAGTGTTGTGTCGTCAGTTGGGAAAACAGAGGTAGTTGCGCCAAGCTCTGCACCCATATTTGTTATGGTGGCACGCTCGGGAACAGTTAGAGTTTTAACGCCTTCGCCGCAATATTCTATTACCCTGCCAACGCCGCCCTTAACGCTTAAAACACGCAGTACCTCAAGAATAACATCCTTTGCGGTTACAAAGGGTCTTAAGGCACCTGTAAGCTCAACCTTAAGCACCTTAGGCATATTCATATAATAGGTTCCGCCACCCATTGCAACAGCAACGTCAAGTCCACCTGCACCCATTGCCAGCATACCTATACCGCCGCCTGTGGGAGTATGGCTATCGGAGCCAAGCAGTGTCTGTCCCGGAACACCGAAACGCTCAAGATGTACTTGATGGCAGATTCCGTTTCCAGGCTTGGAAAAGAATATACCGTGCTTATTGGCAACGGTTTGAATATATTTATGGTCATCGGCATTTTCAAAGCCCTGCTGAAGCATATTATGGTCGATATACGCTACTGAACGTAAGGTTTTAACTTGGTCAATTTCCATAGCCTCAAGCTGCAAATATGCCATTGTACCTGTAGAGTCCTGTGTCAGGGTCTGGTCAATTTTAATGCCAATCTGCTCGCCGGGAATCATTTCACCTTCTACCAAATGACTTTTAATAATTTTTTGAGTAATATTTAAACCCATTTTATTCACCTCTAAATTATAGTTCTGTTATTATTTGCACAGTATTCGGCAATTCGCTCATCAAGCTCACCATCGGATATTGCGGTAACACGTCCTGCGGCGTACTCGTTGTCTACCCATTCTTTAAGATATACTACAAGGGGATCCTGCTTATTGATAGCCTTGTCACCTTTAAGACGGTATCTACCGTTAAGCCATACTGCAATTCCGGAAACACCCGAGGTATTGCTAATCATAACCTTAGGAGACTTTCCAAGAACTGCTTTTGTATCAAAAATATTATATATTTCCTCGTTTTTAAGAAGTCCGTCTGCATGAACGCCCGCACGTGTCACGTTAAAATCCTCACCGACGAAGGGTGTTCTGGGAGGAATGTCATAACCTAATTCTTTTTTATAGTACTCTGCTATTTCAGTAATTACAAGTGGTTCCATACCGTCAAGCGTACCTTTAAGCTGGGCGTACTCAATAACCATTGCCTCAAGGGGACAATTTCCCGTGCGCTCACCTATACCAAGAAGCGAGCAGTTAATTCCCGATGCACCATACAGCCAAGCAGAAACAGAATTTGTAACGGCACCGTAAAAATCGTTATGACCGTGAAATTCAATAAGCTCGGACGGTATTCTGGCGTGGTGGTTAAGGCCGTAAATTATACCCGGAATACTTCTTGGAAGAGCAACACCGGGAATGGAAACACCGTAACCGAGCGTATCGCAAGCACGAATTTTAATGGGAACTCCCGATTCCTTCATAAGCTTTGAAAGTTCAAGCACGAAGGGAACAACAAAACCGTAAAAATCTGCTCGGGTAATATCCTCGAGATGACAACGGGGTCTGACACCCGTTTCAATACATTCCCTAACTACGCCAAGATAATGGTCAATGGCCTGGCGTCTTGTCATTTTAAGCTTATAGAAAATATGGTAGTCTGAGCAGGAAACAAGAATACCTGTCTCTTTAAGACCTATTTCCTTTACCATTTCAAAATCTTTCTTTGAAGCCCTTATCCAGCTTGTAATTTCAGGAAATTCGTAGCCCTTTTCAAGACATTTGTATACTGCATTTCTATCCTTTTCGCTGTAAAGAAAAAATTCACTTTGTCTGATAACACCATTAGGGCCGCCAAGCTTATGTATAAGGTCATAAAGACGAACTATCTGCTGTGTAGTATAAGGTTCACGGGATTGCTGACCGTCACGAAATGTTGTATCTGTTATCCATATATCCTTTGGCATAGACATAGGAACAATTCTACGGTTGAAAGCAAGTTTTGGTATTTCACTGTAGTTGAAAATCTTTCTATATAAATTGGGATTTTCAACATCCTGCAGCTCATACTCAAACTCGGTTTGTTCAAGAAGATTTGTTGACGGATTTATTTCCAATCGTTTCATTAGCTTTGCCTCCTATCCATCAATATGTATAATTGTATACAATTATACAATGTTTGTCAATAGCAAATGAAAATAAAATAAAAAAAGACGGAGTTTTCACTCCGTCTAATATTTTTTTATAATCAGTTGGTAATGGTAACCTCGGTATCCTTGTCGAAGAGATGGATTTTGCCGGTCTCGATAGCGATCTTGATCTTATCACCGGGACGAGCAGTAGAAGTAGGGCTAACACGGGCATTAATAGTCTGACCTTCGCAGTTCATATACAGATAGGTCTCAGCACCCATAAGCTCGGTAACTTCAACATCGGCCTCAACGATACCATCGGGGTTAGCCTCGATAAGAGCAGGCTCATCATGAACATCCTCAGGACGGATACCCATAATAACTTCCTTGCCAACATATTCTTTAAGGCAATCGTTAGCATTCTTGGACTCAGGAAGCTTAATCTTATACTTAACGCCAACGCGGGTTTTGGTATCTTCAGAACCAAACTCTACAAAGTAAGCGCCACCCTCTTCAAGAAGCTTACACTCAATAAAGTTCATCTGAGGTGAACCGATAAATCCGGCAACAAACAGATTGCAGGGATACTTATAAAGATTGTTAGGAGTATCTACCTGCTGGATAAGACCGCTCCTCATAACAACGATACGGGTTCCCATTGTCATAGCCCCGGTCTGGTCATGAGTAACGTAGATAAATGTAGTACCCAGTCTCTGATGAAGCTTAGAAATTTCGGTACGCATCTGTGCACGAAGCTTAGCATCAAGGTTGGAGAGAGGCTCGTCAAGTAAGAAAACCTTAGGCTCACGAACGATAGCACGACCTAAAGCAACACGCTGACGCTGACCACCGGAAAGAGCCTTAGGCTTACGCTCAAGAAGATGCTCAATATCAAGAATACGAGCAGCCTCTTCAACACGACGCTTAATCTCATCCTTAGGGGTCTTACGAAGCTTAAGACCAAATGCCATATTATCAAATACAGTCATGTGAGGATACAGAGCGTAGTTCTGGAAAACCATCGCAATATCACGATCCTTAGGTGCAACGTCATTAACGAGACGATCACCAATGTATACCTCACCATCAGAAATTTCTTCAAGACCTGCAACCATACGAAGAGTTGTAGATTTACCGCAACCGGAAGGACCAACAAGGATTATAAATTCCTTATCCTTGATTTCAAGATTGAAATCCGAAACGGCAACAACGCCGCCGGGGTACTTCTTATAAACGTTACGAAGTGATAAACTTGCCATAAAATTTGACCTCCATTAGCAAACCATAATCTATTCTGTATTATAACAAAGTTTGCATTAAATTACAACATTTACATTATCCAAAGATAAATTGTCTATTTTGTTTAAAATGTCCAAGCGTTTTGCAATATAGCGAAAAACAACGAATTTAAAAGGTTTTTTTAATGTCTAAATCATCCAAAAACCTACATTCTCCTGTTTTCAGATCTTTTGGAATCGAAAGGTCGCCTATTGATTCTCTGTGGAGCTCAACAACACCCAAACCATATACACCGAACATTCTTTTTACCTGATGATATTTACCGTCAAAAAGAATAAGCTTTGCTTTTTTGTTATCTATTATTTCAAGGGTTGCAGGCCTGCAAACGGTTCCGTCTGCGAGAGTAACACCCTGCTTAAATTCATCAATCAATTTTTTATCAATATCCCCGTCAAGGTCGACTAAATACACCTTGCCTGTTTTATTTTTAGGAGATATTATTTTGTGTGCATAATCGCCATCGTCTGTAATTATAAGAAGGCCTGTTGTATCCTTATCAAGCCTGCCAACAGGAAAAAGGCCCTGTCGTTTCATATTTTCAGGGACAAGGTCAATAACGGTTTTTCGGTTTTTATCATTGGAGGCACTTAAAATACCTTTTGGCTTATTAAGCATTATGTATACATATTTATTATAGTTTACCGCTTGTCCGTCAACCAAAACCTGACAGTCTTGAGGGTCAATCTTATTTTCGCCTTGCTTCACAGTTGCTCCGTTAACCTTTACCCTACCCGCTTTTAGCATTTGTTTAACCAGAGAGCGGGATATATTCAGTTGATTTGATAAAAATTTATCCAAACGAATTTGTTCCATAATGCTCCTTATTTTCCTGTTTTACAAGCGGTTTCATAAAACCGTCAAGCCTTATACAGCATATATCTCCGCCTACAATACGTCCCTTATATACCAGAAGATTAACTAAAACCGTTTCGTCTGCCTGTAATATGTAGGAATATTTTGTAACGTTTTTACCTTGAAATTCCCTGAGATCAAAGCCGGCCAAAAGCTGCAATTCATTATAACTTTTATATACATCAGAAAAGCTGATAGGTATAGTAATATTTTCAACAGCCCTTGGAGTTTCATTTACAGAAAAGCCCAAGGAATAAATATAGTCAACCCTATCTGCATTGCTTTGGGCGTTGGGTCTTTGGCCTGCGTATACGGTATAGCTTTCACAAAACAAAAGCAGCAGTAATGCGAGAAAAGATATAAAAATCAAAAGTTTTCTTTTGTTTAATACTGTATATACACTCATTTTTACACCCCTGTTTCCAATATATAAATATGAAAAAGTAAGGTGTTATATGATTTTTTATACGTTTTCTATAAGGCAAACCGCGTGGGCGCTTATTCCCTCACAGTTACCGGTAAAACCCAGCATTTCCTCGGTGGTTGCTTTTACGTTAACACATTCGACCTGTATTCCTAAATCTTCTGCAATATTTTTTCGCATTTGCTCAATAAAATCGGCAAGCTTGGGGCGTTGAGCAATTACGGTAGCGTCAATATTTACTACCTCATAACCCTTTTTATTGATTAGTGAAACTACCTTTTTTAAAAGAATACGACTGTCTATATTTAAAAAATTATTATCGGTATCAGGAAAATGTTTACCGATATCTCCAAGAGCGGCGGCACCTAAAAGAGCATCACAGATAGCATGAAGCAGCACGTCAGCGTCTGAATGTCCCTCAAGTCCCAAAGTATGGGGTATATCTACGCCGCCTAAAATAAGACGCCTTCCCTGAACCAGACGGTGAACGTCATAACCGTGTCCAATACGCATAATCTACTCCTGCCCTTCTCTTAAATATTGTTCCGCAACCACCAGGTCCTCCCTTGTGGTAACCTTAATATTTCTGTAATCTCCCATTGTAATATACGTTTTAATGCCAACGCTTTCCATAATGGATGTATCGTCAGTGAAGAGTGAAATATCTGCATTATTTATGGCCGAGAGGTATTCTTCAGCGCAAACACCCTGTGGAGTCTGGACACATACAAGCTCGTCTCTGTTCAGTGTTTCAAAAACGTATCCGCTTTCGTCCAAACGCTTCACGGTATCCTTTACCCGCACGGCACAGGTTACACATTTATGTTCTTTTAACGCTTTATAAACACCTATAATAACCTCTTGACTTACAATAGGCCGCGCACCGTCGTGTATAAGAACATGCTTAGCATCTTTTTTAAGGCGGGAGAAACCGTTTTTAACCGATTCCTGACGATTTTCGCCACCCTTGACAATATCTGTTACCTTCGTAATATTATATTTTTCTGTAAGCTGTTGCAATTTTAAAACGTCTGTTTCTTTTGCAACAATTATAATATTAGAAATATATCTGCAATTTTCAAAAGCGCGCATAGTATGGACGATAAGCGGAACACCGCATAACGGAAAGAATATTTTATCAATTCCGTTCATTCTGCTTGCACTACCCGCGGCAACAATTATTACAGGAATTGAGTCTTTATCCGTATTATCAGGCACCGTATCATATTCTATTTTACATTCCAAAGCAGACATTGAGCGTGCTCCTTTATTAAACATTAAAAAAAGGGCGCACAAAAGTACGCCCCAAAATTTTAAAATAATTATTCCTCTTCGGCGTCCTTATGATCGCATCCGCAGCAGCAATCACAATCATCGTCAAAGTCGAACTCAAGATCGGTACCGCAGTTAGGACAGGTAATGCCTTCCTCTGCAAGCATATCCTCATCAAGATAGATAACGTCATGACACTTAGGGCACTCTACCTCATAAAGATCATCGTCATCACAGCAACCGCAATCACAACCGTCTTCGTCTTCATCTTCATAGATGAAATCTTCAACGGAAGCCAGATCCTCATCAACAGCATCTACCTGCTCGGAAAGCTCGGCATAATCTTCCTCGATATAATCAATCTCTTCAGCAATATCGGTAAGAACATCTATAATAGCGTTTAATACCTTGCCTTCTTTAGTAGCGTCATCAAGACCTAAGCCCTCTGCAAGACCTTTGATATAAGAAACCTTTTCACAAATTGTCATAATTAAAAATCCTCCTGTTGTATTTTATACATTAAAACGGCAATTATGCACGCTCCATGTATTCACCTGTACGGGTATCAATACGAATCTTATCTCCTTCATTGATGAAGAGAGGTACACGTATCTCCGCACCTGTTTCAAGAGTAGCGGGCTTTGTTGCGTTTGTAGCGGTATCACCCTTAAAGCCGGGATCAGTAGCAGTAATCTCAAGCTCAACAAATGTAGGAGGCTCAACACCAAATACTTTACCCTTGTAGGAAAGGATTTTGCATACCATATTTTCCTTAACGAACTTGAAGTTATCGCCAAGATCATCGGCGCCAACGGGAACAAGCTCATAGGATTCGGGATCCATAAAATAGTAAAGACCTTCATCACTATAGGAATACTCCATTTCCTTACGCTCTACAAAAGCGGTGGGATATTTATCATTCGGGTTGAAGGTACGTTCAATCACAGAGCCCTCAATAACGTTACGGATCTTAGCGCGAACGAATGCAGCGCCCTTACCCGGCTTAACGTGTTGGAACTCAATAATCTGATAAACCTTACCATCCATCTCGAAGGTTACACCATTTCTGAAATCGCCAGCAGTTACCATAATAAAATTCCTCCAAAATTTACATACATTGTGTGGCAGCCAATTTCTACCACAATATATTACATATTGAATTATAAAGTGTTTTAATCAGTTTGTCAAGAATAACTGTAAAAAAACTATATTAAATCTCTTATTGCACTTACGGCAAGCAAATAACTTGCTGTACCAAAGCCTGCAATAACTCCCTTACATACGGGGCTGATAACCGAAGTATGACGGAATTCCTCACGTGAGTGTACGTTTGACATATGAACCTCTATAAAGGGTTTATCAATACAAGCAATGGCATCACGTATGGCATAGCTGTAATGGGTGTAAGCTCCCGCATTTATAATACAACCTGCATAATCGGTATGCACACTGTGAATTTTATCTATTATCTCGCCTTCACAGTTTGATTGAAAGAAATCACAGCTAATTTTCATTGCCTGAGCATAGCTTTGAATATTTGAGTTTATATCGGCTAAGGTTTTACTTCCGTAGACCGTTGGCTCACGGGTACCCAGCATATTAAGATTGGGACCGTTAATTACAAGAATTTTTTTGTTTAACATTATTCGCACAACCCTTCGTAATATTGTTTCATTGTTTTTGCATCCTCCGCCTGAGTTCCGTCAGACTCGCATATAATCGTAGGTGAACAATCTTTTTTGTATATTAGTTCCATTACGGGCTCAAAGTTTGGACCAAAAACGTCATCCGCAAAGGTGAGGTGTTTTTTCTCACCGCCCACGGTGTATTCTATTTTTGAAAAATGAGAATGAAAGTTTTTAAGACGATATTCGCCCAGACGGTTTTCAATTTTATTAAATATATCCTCAAAATCCTCAAGGGTTTTTAGGCCTCCGCCCGTTCTTGCATTAAGATGTCCGAAATCAATACAGGGTATGAGTCGCTCGTCTATCTCGCAAAGGGCAATAACCTCCTCAAGAGTTCCAAGCTGATTTATTTTCCCCATTGTTTCGGGACAAATATGCACGTGTCCAAGACCATTATCATCCAGAGCCTTTAACGAAATATACATTGTATCAATGGCTAATCTAAGGGCTTCCTCTCGGGATATTTTACCACAGGAGCCTGTATGGACAACTATTCGGTCACCGCCCATAGCATCTACTGCCTTTGCACTGCTTAAGATGTAATTAACAGAATTAAGGCGCTTTTGCTCCTCCACAGAGGACATGGAAATATAATATGGGGCGTGGAGGGAAAGCGCTATTCCCTTTTCCTTTGCTATTGCTCCAAGCTGTTGTGCTTTATCAAGCCCTATATTAACACCTCTGCCGCACTGATATTCAAATGCGTTAAGACCCATTTTTTCAAGATACTCGGGAACCTGCAAGCTGTGCTTATAACCCATATCGGTAAAGCTTTGGGAATTACCTGCCGGTCCAAAAATAGCAGCCATAATATTCACCCACCCTACATTTTATATATTTTAAGTAAAATCTTTTCCATTCTTCTGCGAAGTTTAAAGCTCCATCCATTTTCGGGTAAAATAGGAGTTAGCAATATAGTTTTAAGCCCTATCAGATTGCCGCCTAAAACATCGGTAAAAATTTGGTCACCAACAATGGCCGCTTCGCTTTTTTTAACGTTAAGTTTTTTTATGGCACGAAGGTATCCGAAGGGCAACGGTTTAAGACCTAAGGATAAATAATCAAGCCCAATCTTTTTTGCAAAAGGCTCTACCCTTTTTTCCTTACTGTTTGAAAGAACGGTTAGCTTTATATTTTTTTGTTGCATTAAGGAAATCCATTCTTCAAGCCCATTTGTTAATTGCTGACCGTGGTGAGTAGACAAGGTATTATCCACGTCAAGAATAAGTGCCTTAATGCCGTTTTCACTTAAAAAATCCGGACGTATATCCGTAACAACGTTAAGTTTGAATTTAGGTTTAAAAATCATCTTTCTTTTACCCTTGTAAATAAAAACGGTTACACAATAAAGTGTAACCGCTTTTTAAATAAAATAAATTCGTTTAGCGGAATTTGCGCTTACGGGCGGCTTCCGACTTCTTCTTGCGCTTTACAGAGGGCTTCTCATAATGCTCTCTTTTGCGAACTTCCTGAATAACACCGTCTTTTGCGGTCTGTCTCTTAAAGCGACGAAGAGCGTTATCAAGAGACTCATTCTCTTTAATTTTTACCTGACTCATCTACATTCCCTCCCTCCGCGAATCGTGCAGGGGTATATTTACAAAGGCTATTATACTACAGATAGTTCTCAATTGTCAAGGACTTATTTTTAATAATTACGTTTTATTTTTTTATTGTATATTTGTAGGTAATTTGTATTGACACTATATATAAAAATAAGTATAATATTTTACTGGTAATATGTACCTATAAATAGATGTTTTGGGGAGTTTTTATGATTAACGACAGCATAAACAAGCTTGTCCAATATGGACTGAGCAAGAATTTTTTTGAGAAACAGGATATAACCTTTATCACCAACAGAATAATTGAAGCGTTACATATTGACGAGTACGAAACACCCCTTGATGCGGTGCAATGCATAGACCTTGAGCAAACCCTTAAGGAGCTTTGTGATTATGCAGTACGTCAAGGAATTATTGAGGATACGCAAACTCATCGCGACCTTTTCGACACACGTCTTATGGGACTTATGCTTCCCTTTCCAAGTTTTGTAACAAAGGAATTTTTTAGGCTTTATGAGGAATCTCCTCTTAAGGCTACCGATTATTACTATCAGTTCAGTAAGGATACCGATTACATCAGAAGGTATAGAATCTGTAAGGACGTTAAATGGATAACCTCCACAGAGTACGGTGACCTTGATATAACAATAAATCTTTCAAAGCCCGAAAAGGATCCCAAAGCCATTGCAGCCGCAAAGGCCGCACCTCAAAGTGGATACCCTAAGTGCCTGCTTTGTCGCGAAAACGAAGGCTATGCAGGAAGAATAAATTCACCTGCAAGACAAAATCATAGAATAATTCCCATTACCATAAACAACTCCGATTGGTTTATGCAGTACTCCCCTTACGTTTACTATAACGAACACTGCATTGTTTTTAACAGTCAGCACACTCCTATGGCTATAAATCGGGATACCTTTAAAAAACTCCTTGATTTTGTTAAGCTTTTCCCCCACTATTTTGTAGGCTCAAACGCCGACCTGCCCATTGTTGGCGGTTCCATTTTAAGCCACGATCATTTTCAGGGCGGCCACTATGATTTTGCTATGGCTAAGGCACCCATTGAAACCGACGTTGTTTTTGGAGGTTTTGAGGACGTTGAGGCAGGCATTGTTAAATGGCCTATGTCTGTTATAAGAATAAGACACAGTGAGCCGGATAAGCTGGTTCAGCTTGCAGACAAGATTCTTTCTGCCTGGCGCATTTACACAGACCCCAACGCCTTTGTTTACGCCAATACAAACGGCGAGCCTCACAACACAATAACCCCTATTGCCAGAATGGCAAACGGAAAATTCGAGCTTGATTTGGTGCTTAGAAATAATATCACAACAAAAGAGCATCCCTTAGGCGTTTACCATCCCCACGCGGAGCTGCACCACATAAAGAAGGAAAACATAGGTCTTATTGAAGTAATGGGCTTGGCCGTTCTTCCCTCTCGCCTTAAAAACGAAATGGAAGAGCTTGGCAAGGCAATTATAGAAAACCGAGATATTTCAAAGGATGACCTGCTTTCTAAGCACGCTGACTGGGCCAAAGAGGTTATTGCCAGACACGAAAACATCCGTGAGGATAACGTTGACGAAATATTAAAGCAAGAAATCGGTATTGTTTTTGCAAAGGTTCTTGAGCACGCAGGCGTATTCAAAAGAACCGATGAAGGCAATCAGGCCTTTATACGCTTTATAAAAACCGTTAAATAAGGAGAGAGAAAAAATGGCTAAGATTGCGCCCTCTGTACTTACCGCAGATTTTATGAATTTAAAAAATGATATTAAGCGCCTGGCTGACGCCGGAATTGATATGCTCCATTTAGACGTTATGGACGGATTATTCGTTCCCAACATTTCCTTTGGTGTTCCGGTTATAAAATCCATTCGTGCTTGTACCGATATGATTCTTGACGTTCATCTTATGATAGACCGTCCCCACAGATATTTAAAGGAGTTTGCCGCCGTTTGCGATTATTTAGGCTTCCACTATGAAGCCGGCTCTCCTGTAAAGGAGACACTTGAAGAAATCAGAGCGCTTGGTTGCAAGTCCTGTTTAACCATCAAACCCTGCACGGAGCCCGAGGAGATATTCAGCGTACTCCCCCTTTGCGATATGGTGCTTGTTATGTCGGTTGAGCCCGGATTTGGCGGCCAGAAATTTATGCCCGACGCTTTAAGAAAGCTTAAAATCCTTAAAGAAGAGATTAAAAAGCAAGGCCTTGATATTCTATTGGAGGTTGACGGAGGTATAAACGCCGAAACAGCTCCTCTTGCAGTAGAGGCAGGTGCCGACGTTCTGGTTGCCGGAAACTACATATTCTCTGCCGAGGATATGGCCCGGCGTGTTGCTCAAATCAGTTCGTTATAATGATAATAGGTAGTCGAAAAGCTTTCAATCAAAGCTTTTCGAAAAACCGCTAAGTGTAGCGGTTTTATGTAAATAATCT
>JAZSEH010000004.1:0-35767 GCA_045531585.1 Acutalibacteraceae bacterium | reverse complement strand
TTTCCACTTCGTGAAAATATGATATAATATCCGTTCCATAATATGCCGTAA
Organism: Acutalibacteraceae bacterium; assembly: GCA_045531585.1. Classification (GTDB taxonomy): domain Bacteria; phylum Bacillota; class Clostridia; order Oscillospirales; family Acutalibacteraceae; genus SIG587. The sequence goes on along the minus strand of JAZSEH010000004.1, from coordinate 35,716 downwards.
GGCATACATCATCGCACAAAGTGCGATATCATATCGAAGATATATCACCCGTTCTGGATAGGGACGGATATCATTGAGGCACACTTCCTTACGGAGTGTGCCTCAAAGTGCATCTTCTTTTATCTGCTTTTTCTTGAGTTGCTTCCGCCGCAGGCTATCCTGTAACGTCTAAGGTCACGGGCGGTGAGATATTTTTCAAGTATATTTTTAAGCTCTACCTTATTTTTAAGCCCTGCGCGCATAAAGCATTTTCTTATATAATACTTGACCGTTTCAGGATTGGTACCCATAATGTTGGCCATATCGTTATAATTTTCCCTTTCAAGAAGGATTATAAGCAGACCCAGCTCGTAATCGTTACAGCCTGTGAAAAGCTTGTTAAGCTTTTGCACCTCAATATACTCGGTATCAGGGGCCACCTGAATTACGGGTGAATCAAAGGCGATTATATTCTCACTAACCATCTCACTGTAGGAGAACAGTCTTGACGGCTGTATTACAGGCTGATTTCCGGTAGATGCACCCACATTAAGTGTCCTATTGAGGAACACCTGACAGGCAGCGGAATTTGGTGATGAATGTATTTGAAGTATTTCCTCGGCAAAGCGCTTTATATCACAGGAAAGGGTGGTAACACCGGGAGAATATATTTTACCCAGCACCGCTTCCTGTAGGGAAACAATAAAAATATCGTGCAGCTTTGAAGGACGGTAGGCCTTTATGTGCTGCATAAGAGAAATTGCCACAAGATCATTTGGGCAAATAACTGCATCAAAGTTGCCCATTGACACCGAGAAGGACTGCCAACAATCCGAAAGGGTGGTGTAAAGGGGGAAAACCTGTTCCCCGTCACAACGGCGCCAAGGCATAAACTTAACCGTAAGATTGGCGGCGGCAACCTCCTCCTCCACAGAAGGGGATATACCGTAAACGGCAACGTTGGTTTTTTTATGATTGTCAAGATAAGTAAAAACATCGGTAAGGGCCATAGACATATCGTAGGAGACCCCTGAAAACAGACCCATATAGGAAGGAATTGAGTGGTTACCTGCAACAATTACCTTAAAGCCACCAAGAGAACGTGCCTTTTCAACAATGCTGAAAATCCAACGGCTGGAAAAACCCATTACAACTATGCTTATAACCTCATCCTCCACCCTTAATTCCTGAGCGGCATCAAGGGAGGTGACCCTTTTAAACGGGATACGCTTTTTGTCACATACATTCATTATGGCTGCTATTTTATTTTCAAAGGAAAAACCCTGGGGCGCACCCTGTTGCGCAAGAACACATATCATAGCCTATCACCTCTCGTTATTTTTAGTAGTTTAGCGTTATATAATATTGACAAAGTATCCCTTTATAGTATATAATAACCGAGAAAGATATGCCTTAATCTTTTAACTTAAAATTATTAAAAAAATGCAAAGGATGTGTGCTGCCGTGATATGTGAGACCAAGCGTGACGTACTGCTTTATTTAAGCTATCTTGGTAATCAGGGTCTTAACGTTACCGTACACGTTTTGAACCACGAATTCTTCAATAAGTATTTTAAACAGCTTATTGACTTTAATCTACACGATAATCCCTATTGCTTTGCCCTGCGTTCCGATATGCAGCTTAAATGCCTTTGTGATGAATGTGAGCAAAAGGTATATGAAAAGCTTAGCCGTGACGGGGCCTTTTTCGGCACCTGCCACGCAGGGGTGGAAAGTTTTACCTTCCCCATAAAATATGCAGGCAGCGTGGTTGGCTTCGTCAGCGTTGGCGGCTACGGCACCTCCCTTAAGGGGGCCGATACAAAAATACGCCGCCTGTGTGAAAAAAGTTGTCTTGAATATGACGTAATGTGTAATATTTATAAAACGGGTCTTATAGACGAGGTGCCTGAGTTCGAATACGTTCGCACCCTTATAAAGCCCCTTTGCCATATGCTTGCAAAGCTTTACGAGCTTTTTGTGCGAAACGAAAATTACAACGAGGGTATGGATATATACGCCATTGCCCTTTCCTACATACGGCACAACTATTTTCAGAATATAACCCTTGAATCCATTGCCAAAATTTGCAAATGCTCCCCTTCAACCCTTTCCCATCTTTTCAAAAGGCGAAACGGCACCACCCTTAAAAGCTATGTAAACTCCCTGCGCCTTAACGAGGCAAAAACCTTGCTGCTGGATACCTCCCTCCCTATTTCGGGAATTGCCGAGATGATAGGCTTTTCCGACAGCAACTATTTCACCAACCTTTTTAAGAAGGAATTTTCCATTACTCCTACCGAGTACCGAAAGGAAAAAATGGTAAAGAAGCTTATATAAAAAAATGCAAGCCTGATACCCTGTCAGGTTTGCATTTTTTTATAGTTATTTTGCGATTTATCTACTATTTTTTTTTTGCTTTATGCTGTATAATAAAGACATAATGAGATAACTATGGGGAGGTATAGCATGAAGTATTTTTTATCCATTGACTGCGGACTTACCAAAAGCAAGGCTGTGCTGTTTGAAAGCACGGGAAAAATGCTTTTTGAAAGCCAGCTTGATACACCGAGAAAAAGCAACCAGATAAATACCGCCGCTCTGCATAAAACGGTGGTTACCCTGATAGACGATATTTTAAAGTCCTCTGGAATAGACCCTGAAGATATTCTGGCAGTTTCCACCTCGGGCCACGGAAACGGACTTTATTTTATAGGTGATAACGGCATACTGCCCTATGGCTTTTCAAGTATGTATGCCGAAAGCAAAAAATACACCCCTCCAACCGATTCCACCTTCCCCATCACCCTGCAATCCTCCTGGAGCGGACAGCCCCTTGCAATACTTTCACACATTAAGCATGAAAAGCCGGAGCTTTTCACCAAGATAAGAAAGATACTTTTCTGCAAGGACCTTATAAAGTACATACTTACCGAGCGCATTTGTACCGACTATACCGATGCCTCTGCCGCAGGACTGCTTAACTGCAAAACGGCACAGTATGACGAAAACCTTCTAAGAATTTACGACCTTGACGGGCATATTGATATTCTGCCTGACCTTTGCAACTGCACCGATACCATTGGTACTGTAAGCGAAAAATTTGCAAAGGTAAGCGGTCTTTCGGTTAAAACACAGGTTGTAGGCGGTTTGTTTGACGTTAACAGCTGTATGCTTGGTGCAGGTGTTACCGAGCCGGGCAGGTACTGTATAATAGCAGGCACCTGGGGCATAAACAGCGCAGTGGTTGAAGGCCCCGTTTCCTGCAAGGAGATAACGCAGTGCTGTAACTTCTCCTACCCCAGTGAATATATGTGCATTGATTCGGCACCCACAAGCTGTACCAACCTTGAATGGTTTACCAAAAACGTGCTGAGGGATATTACCTACCGTCAGGCCGATGAGATAGTGGAAAAGCAACCGGGTGACCCTACGCTTTTGTATCTGCCCTACATTTACACACCTATGGATATAAACATAAGCGGCAGCTTTATAGGTCTTAAGGCCGACCACACCTACAAGGATATGCTCCGCGCCGTGTTTGAGGGTATTGTTTTTGACCACACCTACCGTCTTGAAAAGTTGAAAAAAGCGGGTATTGTGTATGATAGCGCCGTGCTTACGGGCGGTGCCGCAAACAGTAGCGTTTTCTGCCATATGTTTGCCGATTGCACAGGTCTTGAGATATACACCACCTCCCAGTCACAGACAGGTGCTCTGGGCGGCGCCATAATAGGCTCGGTAGCGGCAGGCTTGCACAAAAACGTGTCCGATGCCGCCAAGGCTATGGTGGAGGTGCAGCGTTGCTACAAACCGCGCGCCACCGACTATTACAAACATAAATTCCAGCTTTTTAAAGAGGCTGTAAATAAGTTAGGCTAAAATTCTAAGGAGATATGAGTATGGATTACGGACTAAAAGGAAAGACCGTGCTTGTTACAGGTGCGGCAGACGGTTGCGGAAAGGCTATTGCCAAGTGCTTTGCTAATGAGGGCGCCAAGGTAATTTTGCACGACATCGGCTTTAAGGAGGATATGCTCAAGGCCAATGTGGAGGAGCTGGGAAATGGCTGCAGTTATTTAACCGCGGATTTATCCGATGCAGCAGCAGTTGAAAAGCTTTCACAGGATGCAGGTGACATTGATATTCTTGTAAACAATGCAGGAATATGGCCCACCGCCTACGTTAAGGAAATGAGCGTTGAGGCATTTAAAAAGACCCTCGACATAAATCTTATTGCACCCTTTATTCTTTGCCGAAATACGGTAAAACGTTGGATGGAAAAGGGCAAGAAGGGTAAAATCGTTAATATGGTAAGTCAGGCGGCCTTCCACGGCTCCACCTCGGGTCACGCACACTATGCCGCATCAAAATCGGGTCTTGTGGGCTTTACAATTTCTCTTGCCCGTGAGGTTGCGCCTATGGGCATCAATGTAAATGCAGTTGCCCCCGGTATGATGCGCACACCTATGAATAAGGATGCTTTAAGTGAGCGTGAGGACAGTTATTTAGAGCGTATTCCCCTGCGCCGCATTGCCGATGCAAGCGAGGTTGCCGCCGCTGTGCTTTATCTTTGTTCAAATCAATCCGATTATATCACCGGTGCCACAATGGACGTTACCGGCGGTATGCTGATGAGATAGTTAATAAAACCGAAAGGTTGAATTATAAAGGAGCGAAAAATTATGTTAGTAACAATGAAGGAAATGCTTGCCGACGCAAGAGCAAAGAAGTACGCTATTCCTGCTTTTGACGTAAGCAACTATGAAATGATCAAAGCGGTCATTGACGTATGTGAGGAGGAGCGCTCTCCCGCCCTGTTCATGTGCTTAAAGCCCGATATGCAGAATAAAGGCATTGGCTTTATTACCGCTATGCTTAACGAGGCTGCCAAGAGCTATACCGTTCCCGTTTGTATTCATCTTGACCACGCTACCGATTTTGCCGACATTAAAGAAGCTATTGATAACGGCTTTACCTCGGTTATGTATGACGGCAGTGTGCTTCCCTTTGAGAAGAACGCCGAAAACACAAAGATTGTTGTTGATATGGCTCATGCCAAGGGCGTAAGCGTTGAGGCCGAGCTTGGTCACGTTTGCGACGCCATTGCAGGCACTGGCGAGGATGCTTTACTTGGCAACACCGAGGCTAAGGAGGAGAATCCTGAGGATAGTCTTACCGATCCCAAAGAGGTTGAGAAGTTTATTGAGATTACCGACGTTGATGCCCTTGCGGTAGCAGTTGGTACCGCTCACGGTGTATACCGCAGCACCCCCACCCTTCGTCTTGACCGTCTTGATGAGATAAATAAGATAAGCAAGAGCCCCCTTGTTCTCCACGGCGGCTCGGGCACTCCCGACGATCAGGTTAAAAAGGCCATTGAGCTTGGTATCACCAAGATTAACATCTATTCTGAGGTTCTTAACGGCCTTAACACAGGCCTTAAGGATAAGCTTAATGACATTCAGAATATGTCCATGTGGCCCATCTACGTATATGAGACCGCTAACGAGCGTATGCGCGAGGTTATCCGCAATAAGATTCGCACCTTCGGCTCCAACGGCAGAGTATAATTCAAGGGGGAAAAGACAATGAAATTAGTTGGTATTGGTGATTTATTTATCCCCTGCGAATATATTGAAAAGGGTATGGCCCCCCTTGCCGATAAGGGCATTGAGGTTTCCACCGTTGAGTGGCAGCTTAAGGGCTTTGATGAACTGCAGAATATAAACCTGCTTGTTGAGCAGGGCGGCAGAGAGGAAATTCAGGTTCCCGATTATATTTATGAGGCTGTTAAGGATGCCGATATTATAATCACCCAGTTCTTCCCTGTTGGTAAATGGCTTATTGATAACTGTAAGAACCTTAAGTACATAGGCGTTCTTCGTGCAGGCTATGAAAACGTTAACTTTGAGTATGCCGCAGAAAAAGGCATTAAGGTATTTAACACCGTTGGCCGTAACGCCCACGCCGTTAGTGATTTTGCGGTAGGCGTTATGATTAGCGAAGCAAGAAACATTGCCCGCGGTCACTACGGTATTAAGAACGGCGAGTGGATTCGCACCTATCCCAACAGCGACTCTATTCCTGATTTTACAGGCAAGACCGTTGGTCTTGTAGGCTACGGCGAAATAGGCCGCCTTGTTGCCAAGAAGCTTTCGGGCTTTGACGTAAACGTTCTGGTTTACGACCCCTACTATAAGGGCGACGATATTAACCTTGTAGACCTTGAGACACTTATGAAGGAAAGTGATTTCGTTTCCCTTCACGCCCGTCTCACCAAGGATAACGAGCGTATGATCGGCAAGGACCAGCTTGCCCTTATGAAGCCCACCGCCTACCTTATCAACACCTCCCGTTCGGGTCTTGTTGATGAAAAGGCTCTTTATGAGGTTCTTAAGGAAGGTAAAATTGCCGGTGCCGCCCTTGACGTATTTGACGTTGAGCCCCCACCGGTTGATTATCCCCTTGTTACCCTTCCCAACGTTACTCTTACCCCCCATATGGCAGGCGGCAGTAAGGATGCCTTCCTTAACACACCCAAACTGCTTTGTGCAGGTATGATTGACCACTTAGACGGTAAATTTACCCGTTTCTTATTAAATAAATAAATTTAAAGGAGAAAAAATTATGTCAAGAATTGTTGTTATCACAGGCGCATCCAGCGGTTACGGAAAGGCTACCGCAAAGGCATTTATTAAAAACGGCGATACCGTTGTTATGACCTCCAACAACGAGGCTCAGCTTAATGAGGCTTGTGCAGAAATCGGCGGTGCTATGACCGTTGTTATGGACGTTACCGTTCCTGCAGATTGGGAAAAGCTCTTTAATGCCGTTATGGATAAGTACGGCCGCGTTGATATTCTTATCAACAACGCAGGCGCAGGACTCTCTATTAAAGAGGTTGCTGACCAGACCATTGAAGAGATTGACAGCATTATCAAATTAAACCTGAACTCCGTTATCTACGGTTGCCGTCAGTTTGCAAATCAGTTCAAGGCTCAGAAAACCGGTACTATTATCAATATGTCCTCTATCTGTGCCCGTCAGTGCTGGCCCACCTGGACCACCTACGCCGCTGCAAAGGCAGGCGTGCTTAACTTCTCCAAGGGTCTTTATCTTGAGCTTAAGCCCCACAACGTTCGTGTTACCTGCATAATCCCCTCCTCTGCAAGCACAGGCTTCCAGAAGGCTTCCGGCGTTGACGAGACCACCGACTGGCTCAAGACCGAGGATATTGCAGATACCATTCTTTACGTTTGCAACCTTCCCCAGCGCGCTGTTGTTGAGGACGTTACCGTATTTGGTATTGACAAGGAAATCTGCCCCCTCTAATAGGTGATTATTTCCCCGTTTTAAAGGAGTGACTTTAAATGGCAAGATTATTTATTGAGGCTGAAAGCTTTAGTAATTTAGGCGGCTGGGTAGTTGATCAGCAGTCTATGAACATTATGGGCTCCTCCTACGTAATGGCTCACGGTATGGGTGTTCCCGTACCTGACGCCACTACCTGGATTACCCTGCCCGAGGGTGGAAAATGGTACGCCTATGCCCGTACCCGTGACTGGACTGCCGTGTGGAAGCGCGGCACAGCCCCCGGTATATTTAAAATCAAGGTGGACGATACCTATTTTGAAAATACCCTTGGTAACAACGGCGAGGCTTGGGACTGGCAGTATGCAGGCGCCTTAGAGCTTGAGGGCGACAAAAAGATTAAGCTATCCCTTTGCGACCTTACCGGCTTTAACGGACGTTGTGATGCCATTTACCTTACCACCGACGAAAAGGACATCCCCGAAAATACCGAGGAATTCCGCCGTGAGGTTTGTGACCTTACCGTGGAGGAGGACGAAACTTTCTACGACCTTATTGTTTGCGGTGGCGGTATAGCAGGTACCTGTCTTGCCCTTACTGCAATCCGCGAAGGTATTCACGTTTGTATGATTCAGGACCGTCCCGTACTTGGCGGCTGTAACAGCTCTGAGATTAAGGTAGGTCTTGGCGGACAGATTCGCTCCCAGCCTTATCCCAACCTTGGTAATATGCTTCAGGATATTTCCCCCATTTTCGGCTCGCCCGGCTCCTTTGCCAACCACGTTTATGAGGATGACCGAAAAGCCAACGCCTTCTGGGCGGCAAGACAATGGGCAAAAGGTAAATACACCCTTTCCCTTAATGAGCGCGTTATTGACCTTGAGAAGGACGGAGACAAGATAGTATCGGTTACCGTTAAAAACATCTACACAGGTAAAATGAAGAAGTACCGCGGCAAGCTGTTTGCCGACTGTACCGGTGATGCAGTGCTTGCGCGTCTTGGCGGTGCCGAGGTTATGTATGGCCGAGAGGCAAGAAGCGAGTATAACGAGCAGCTTGCTCCCATTGAGGCCGACAATCAGGTTATGGGTATGACCATTACCTGGCACTCAGGCGAAACGCAGGAACTTGATACCTTCCCTGATATTGATTGGGGTATTGAGTTTGACGAGGAGCGCAGCTACAAGGTATTCGGCGGTGACTGGGAATGGGAGGTTGGCCAGTACAGAGATATGGCTGACGAAACCGAGTACATCCGTGACTACTCACTTATGACCATTTTCGGTAACTGGTCCTTCCTTAAGAACCGTTACTCCCAAAAGGAAAGATATGCTCACCGTTATCTCAAGTGGGTATCCCCCCTTGGCGGCAAACGTGAAAGCTACCGCGTTAAGGGTGATCTTGTTATTACCGAGAATGATATCGAGAATCACGTTCTTTATGAAGATGGCACCGCTTCTATGACCTGGGATATTGATATTCATTTCCCCGATCCCCGAAATATGAAGCTGTTCCCGGAGCCCTTCCGCTCCTGTGCCGTTCACCGCGGCATTGGCAAGCACTATCCCGTGCCCTACCGTGCACTTTATTCTAAAGATATTTCAAACCTGTTCCTTGGCGGACGAATTGTTTCCACCACCCACGTTGCCTTCTCCTGTGTTCGCGTTATGAGAACTCTTGGTGTTTTAGGTGAGGTTGTTGGCTTTGCGGCAGGAATCTGTGCAAAGGAAAACTGCCTGCCAAGAGACATTTACACCACCCACTTTGATAAGCTTAAAGCTCTTATGGAGCGTGGAGTTATTATCCGTCCTTATCACGGCTACGGTGTGGGCACCTACGAGCATCTTGCCTTCCCCGGATGCAATAGATACGTGACCTTCCCCGGTCACGAAGCATTACCTCTTGACGATAAAGAGATGATGTGGACCATAAATAATATGGGCCTTAATTACTATACCTACGATAGGTTCAAGGATATTGAATATCGCGATGAGCTTACCGATGAAGAAAAGAAAATCGCCGAACGCTTCTACGAAAGTATAGGCAAGCCCAAAAAATTAAGTTAAACAAAAAGCGCATCTTCCAAATTGGAAGATGCGCTTTTTTTATTTCACCTTTACAAATACCTGCATATCGGTTTCCCCTCGGTTAGCAAAGCCAAAGTAGGGTATAAATTTAAGCCTTGTTTTTTCAAAATTGTTTTTATCATATTTTGTGTAAAGGCCGCTGTTTATCTTTTTAAAGCCCTCAGCAATAATAACATTTGCTCCAAAATGGTCGTCATAAATTTCCTTTTCAATTATATCAGCGTATTTTGACTCTCCAGTAAGCTCTAACATTCTACGGCAGAAGAAAACCATTGCAATTGCTGCATAAGTTTCGGTATAAGCGGTTTTATTGAAATTACCCCAAATATTCCTCAATATAATGCACTGCAACAGCGCCGTCTGCGGCGGCGGTAACCACCTGACGCAGAGCCTTGGTGCGTACATCACCTACGGCAAATACACCCTCCACGTTGGTTTTCGTGGATTCATCCGCAACTATATAGCCCTTTTCAACCAATGCCACCGCACCCTTTAAAAACTGTGTAGTGGGATTTCTGCCGATGCTTATAAAAACACCGTCACAGATTATGGAGCTTATCTGTCCTGTTTTGGTGTTTTTAATGTTAACACCTGTAAGCCTTTGGTCGGCCTCAAGCCCATCCACCGTGCTGTTCCATACAAACTCAACGTTTTCTGCTTTCATAAGTGGCTCGTGATAAATTTTAGTTGCCCTCAGGGTATCCCTTCGGTGTATAAGATACACCTTTTTTGCAAGGCGTGAAAGGTAAAGGGCATCCGCCGCGGCGGAGTTGCCGCCGCCCACAACTGTTACGACTTTATCTTTATAAAATCTTCCGTCACAGTGGGCGCAATAATGCACACCCTTACCTAAAAGCTCTTCCTCCTTTGAGAGGCCAAGCCTTCTTGGGTCGGCTCCCGTGGCTATTATAACGGTTTTGGAAAAAAGCTCACCGCTTGTGGTGATTATTTTTTTTAACTGCTGTGAAAAATCAACCTCTAAAACCTCAGCGTATTCGGTTTTGGCTCCAAAACGCTCAGCGCCCTGCTGCATTTTCATTCCAAGGGTAAATCCGTCTATCCCCTCGTCAAAGCCGGGATAGTTATCAATATCTCCCGTAAGGGTCATTTGTCCACCCGGAGCCATTTTTTCGATAAGCAGTATGTCAAGACCTGCTCTGGCGGCATAAAGCGCCGCGGTGTACCCTGCAGGGCCACCGCCTAAAATTACGGTATCATAAATATGTGACATTTTTTAGTCCTCTAAAAGGGCAAGAATTTGGGGCTTAGGTCTGGCACCAAGGGCGGTGCCGATCACCTCACCATTTTTCATAACAACAAGCATAGGTATGCTTGAAACGTTAAATTCTGCGGAAAGCTCGGGCTGCTCATCCACGTTAACCTTTGCAACAAGATACTGTGGGTTTTCCTCCGCTATCTGGTCAACCAAGGGGGATACCATACGGCAGGGGCCGCACCAATCGGCATAAAAATCTATTAGTACCTTTTTATCACTTTTTAGAATTTCGGTAAAATTTTCCTTAGTTACTTTTAAAACTGACATTTTTACACATCCCTCTTTAAAAAAAATATAGGCGCATATCCTTTGTATGCACCTATATTATAACCTATAATTATTATTTTTTCCACTATAATTTTTAAGCAAAAGCTTCCTCTGCCTTGGCGATTATTCCGTAATCCGCATAATCAAAGATTGGTGCATTTTTATCGGAATTTATTGCTATAACCGTTCCTGAGTTTTTCATTCCTGCAATGTGGTGCACCGCACCCGAAACGCCCACCGCAATATAAACGGGAGGGTTAACAGTTTTACCCGTAAGGCCTACCTGCATACTGTAGGGCAGATTGCCTGCATCCACCATTGCTCTTGTGGCGGCGAGCTCAGCCCCTATTTTCTTTGCAAAGGCCTGTACCCTTTCCAACTCCTCCTTAGCACCAAGGCCTACGGCCACGATAATATCGCAGACCTCATCCTCCGCCGTTCTTACCGTTGCCATTGCGGGAGAAGTGGTGCAGGCTATTTTGGCAATAACGTTGCCCGAAAAGGCAGGACGGTACATAAAAAGGCTTTCGCCGTCACTCTCAAGGGCGGTGCAATCGGCACAAAGTCCCGTTTTAAGAATTGCCGCAACCTGAGGGGCGGTGCGCTTGGCATAAATATCACTTGCCCACAGCACCGCACGGGGGTTTTCCTTTTCTATAAGGGCGGCAATTTTCTCAGGCTCATCAGGCTGTATAACGGTAATATCCTCGCTTACGGTTTTTGCCATTTCCATGGGCTTATTTCCCACTATCCAGACCCTATTCATTTTTTTACCCGTAAGGTTTACAGGTGCCAACCGCTCCTTAGCGGCTTTCAGTCCCTGCTCTATGGCTAAAGGTATTTCCTCTGCCGAAATAAAGCGGCATTTTCGCCTACCTTCCTCATTTTCAAAGGTTTTTATAACCCTTGTGGGGGAGCCTGTAAGGCCGCAACGGGAAAGGTCTGCTCCTATATCGGCGGCTGTCAGTTTTTCAACCTGACCAACCTTAGAGCGAATACTTGGCAGGCGCAGGTCATTTATACGCTCCACCGTTAAGACCGCAGGTAGTCTTGCACCTTCCTCACCTAAACGGGTGGTGCAGAAAATTTCCTCATTGCTTACCGAGTTTATACCCATAACGTTGGTTATAAGGGAATAACCGCAAAGTCTTGAAAGACTTGGGCCCACCTGTGCGGTGTCCCCGTCCATAGTCTGGCGTCCGCAGAAAACAAGGTCGGGCGCCTCCCTTTTTATTACAAGACTTAATGCGTAGGAGGTTGCAAGGGTATCAGCCCCTGCAAAGGCCTTATCGGTAAGAAGCACTGCCCTTTTTGCCCCAAGTCTTGTAAGGGATTCGAGCATATCGGCGCTTTTTTCAGGGCCCATTGAAAGGAGCATCACCTGTGCATCGGGTATTCTCAGCACCGCCTCATAGGCGCAGGCATCAAAGGGATTAAGTTCCCCTGCGGCGCTTTGTTTTACACATACTACAATTTTCATAGGCTTTAGTCCATTCTGTAAATAGGCGCAAGGGCATCGTGTATCTTTTTGTACTTTTCAAAAATTTTAGAATAAGCCTTGGTCTTTTCAGGATTTGGATGGGTAACGCTTACCTTTTTAACGCAGGACTGCGCGGCCTTTTCTGCACTGTCCCACACACCCACCGCAAGGCCTGCAAGCATTGCAGAGCCAAGGGAGGAATCACTGCTTCGTGTGGTGGTAAGGGAAATTCCAAGAATATCGGCAGTTATCTGTCGCCAAAGCTCACCCTTGGCGCCACCGCCTATAACGGTAGCCTCATTGGAATAATCAATACCTATTTCATCAAGGGCACGCTTGCAGTCAAGCAGGGACAATGATACACCCTCCATTACCGCTCTGGTAAAGTGTGCCTTGGTGTGACCTGCGCTAACTCCCGTAAAGCTTCCCTTTAATTGAGGGTCACCGTAGGGGGTAAGCTCACCGTTTAAATAGGGGTGGAACATAAGACCGTTACAGCCCTCGGGAATGGCGGCGGCACCCTCGTCCAGCTCCTTATAAGCTCCGCCGAAGGTATCCCTGTACCAGCGGTAGGATGCGGCACAAGACTTTGTTGCGGTACCCGGATACCAAAGACCGGGCACTATATGGGAATAATTTATAAGGTATTTATGGGGATATGCCCTATCGGTAATAACGCATATTCTGCCTGCGGTGGCAAGCTTAACGGTTATATCCCCTTTTTTTACTGCTCCCGAAGCAAAAACCTCCATTACGGTATCGGTACTGCCCTGAACAACCGAAGTGCCTGCCTTAAGACCCGTCTCCTGCGCTGCCGATTTTGTTACCGTGCCCACAATATCCGTAGGGGTTTTAAGGGGCGGCAATATGCTCATATCAAGGCCTGTAAGGCGGCAAAGCTCCTCAGACCAGTTGTTTTCATTAAAATCAAACAGCATACTACCCTGCGCCTCAATAGGGTCGGTACAGTAGACACCCGTTAGAAAATAGCGGATGTAATCCTTTTCAAAGAATATGTATTTTATCTTTTTGAAAAGCTCAGGTTCATTTTCCCTGACCCACATAAGCTGAGGCAGTGTCCAGATGGTCTCGGGCTTATGGTATGCCCTTTTAAATATCATCTCACCGTAATTCTCTGCAAGAAAAGCAGCCTGCTTTATGCTTCTTGTATCGGTCCAATGAATGGCGTCACGCAAGGGTGCGGCGTCACCGTCGCAAAGCACGGCGGTATGGGTTGCGGAATCAATACAAACTGCCATAATATCCTCGCCCTTGGCGCCTGAGCCCTGAAGCAAGGCCTTAATATTTGTTTTTAAAGCGGAAATCCAATCCTGCGGATGCTGTTCACACCAGCCCTCCTGTGGGTGGAGAGTTGGATATTCCACCGTGTTTTCGGCAACTATTTCTCCCTGAGTGCTTATAAGGGTTGCCTTTGATGCACCTCCGCCGAAATCTATGCCAAGTAAATATTTCATCATTTACTCCTTAAAAATTTACTTCAAAATTCTCACCCGAAATACCTGCCACGGCACCACGGGCAAGGAGTGGAGCGTTATCGTTATGGGCAATAAGCCATTTATTTTTTGCCCACAGCAGGCCCTGCTGTCTTCCCTGTAAGGGAGTATTGGTGCCTCTGGGCAGGGCAACAACACAGCCAAAGCCCGAGGCCGCTACCATGCATGGACAAAAATGCAGGGTGTCGCCGTAAACCTCCACCGCGGTACCCTTAGGCAGGTAAAAGGCCTTGGTATCCGCCGAATCCATTTTATTATCCACAAGGTCCTGACGGCGTGCAAGAATAAGCACAATATCGGTAACGGCAATGTTTATTTCACTGCTTGTGTGCCACTCAAGGGCGTTAAGGCGGTTGGAATAACCCCAGCAGTAGCCTATTTGTGCATCAAGCTGACCGAAATACTCCTGAGTTATTTCCTTAGCTACAGGCAGTGTCTCAAAGGAAGGCATTGCAGGCTCATACTTGGAGCCTGCATCAGGTAGAGCAATTCCCTCGGCTACCTTAATTATTTCGTCTGTGTCAAGGGATATTTTTCTGCCGTAGGTATTAAATTCAGCATCATTAACACTGAAAAAATTTATTTTGGGGTTTAATTTTTTTAAGGTTTCAAGCACCTTTTTCACCTCTACATTATTTCAATGGAATGGGTACGCACATAGGTAGAGCCTGCCCCCACCTGCTGTATTCCCTCTTTGGTTTTAAAGTTTCTGTCAGAATAGGTGCGGTCGGGAATACCGTTCCAGGGCTCAATACAAATATAACCTGCACCGGGCACGGTCCAAAGCATCATATTAAAGAAACCGTCAAACTCCACACGGATTTTAACCGAATTATCACGCTTTCTTAAAATAACGCTTCTGGAAATTATATCCTTAAAGATAAGGGCATCAATCTCAAAATATTTATAATCAAGGGGAAGCACGTTTTCATTATTTAAGATAAGGGTTTTTTCCTCGCCTAAAAGGGTGCCTTCAACACCGTAGGAATAAAGCTCCTCCTTTTGGGGGAGAACGATTTCATATTCATCAATACCCTCGGGTGTGGCGTAGCCCTCGTGAGAGCCAATGGAGAAATACATTGTATCAGCGCCCTTATTGGTAACCTCGTTACGAACGCTGAGCCTTTTGCCGTCAAGGGTATATATAATTCTAAGCTCATAATCAAAGGGGTAAATTTTTTTTGTTTCCTCATCACTCTTATGTAAAAAGGTTATGCTGTTCTCTGTGTGCTTTTCCACACAGAATTCCTTATGACGGGCATATCCGTGCTTTGGTATGGAATACTCCTTGCCGTCAATAATACAGGAATTCTCTTTAAGGCCGCCGCAAATGGGGAACATTACGGGACAGCCGCCGTTCCAATAAGCAGGGTCAGCCTGCCAGATATATTCTCTGCCCTCATAAACAAGGCTTGTAAGCTCACCGCCCATAGTTTTAAAGCTTGCGGTAATAAATTCATTTTTTAAGGTCAACATATTAAACACTCCAAAAAAATTAGTGGCGGGGTGAGGACACCCCACCACATTTTAACATAAAAAGGCGGAAAAAGATACCATTATTTTAACGGTGGGCTATCCAGTCATGCTCAGGGTCGTTACTGCGGTTAAAGCCCTGATAATCACCTGCCATAAGCCAGAGGAAATAGGTCTGATAACCGGGGGTGGCAACGGTGGTATGGAAGCCGTATGGGAACTCAACAAGCTCATCGTTCTTTACACGATATGCCTCGTCAAGCTCACCGTCAGCGGTGTAAAGGCACTGCACGCCGAAGCCCTGCTTGGGGTCAAAGAGGAAGTAGTAAATTTCCTCTGCAATGCACTCGGTGGGCATATTATCCTCATCATGCTTATGGGGTGGAAAGCCTGCCCAGTTGCCCTCGGTACAGTAACACTCGCCAATGGTTAAAATTTTAGCGTTGGTGGTGCCGTCAATAAGAAAGCTGGTCTCACGCCGGAAGGGTACCTCACCAAGCATTTTAAGCACAACATGGTCCTCACGGAGCACCTGAGGCTGGGTCTTTTCGGCTACAGGGGTGGCGCAAACGGCAATTTTTATGTGGTCGATAGCCTCAATAACACAGCTTATCTCCCTAGGCATATAAAAGCTTTCGGCCTTGCGGTTTTCAAATACCGTATTGCGGTTACCTATATTTTTCCATTTTTCACCATCTGCCTCTAGGTTGCAGTGACCCTCCAGCATAATGAAGGCGGTCTCCTTATCCTGTGTATCAAAGGAAAGCGTCTCCCCTGCATCAAGCTCAATAATACCGAACTCAAGCTTTTTAAGGGAGCACTCACCTATTTTACAAATGGGGGTATAGCCCTTTGCAGGAACGTAGGTCTTTTTATAATTATAACTCATAACCGTCCTCCTTTAAGAAATTTTTAACTGTATCAAAATCGGGCACGCTTTCTCTTGCGCCAACCCCTGTGCATTTAATGGCAGAAACCGCGCTGGAGAAGTGGCAGGCCTTTTCAAAATCATAGCCCTTGGAGATGGCCGCCGCAAAGGCACCGTGGAACACGTCACCTGAGCCGTTGGAGTCAACCACCTTGGCGGGATAAATAGGATAATGGATTACATCCTCACCCATATACATAAGTCCGCCCTTTTTGCCCTGAGTTACAACAACCACCTGTGGGTGATAGGTATCAAAAAGCTTTTTGGCTGCCGCCTCGGCGTTTTTTTCGCCTGTGTGACCGATGGAAAACTCCTCAGAGGGAATCATAATATCGGTAAGGGCAAGAAGCCGCTCTACCCCCTGGTACAGTCCTCCGCAGTCATAAAGCACCTTGGTGCCGTTTTCCCTTGCGATTTTTGCCGCCTCAACCGCGGCATTCATTTCGTTGCCGTCCACCATAAGAATATCCGCATCAATTATGGCCTGCTTTTGCTTATCATTAAGCACAAGGGGAGGCAAATCTCCTTTATCAAAAACGCAGGTTCTGGTGGCGGTATCGGCACAAAGCCACAAAACCGATGCAAAGGAGCGATAACCCGATTTTATCTCTGTAAGGTCTGTATTAACGCCGTATTTCTTAAAATCCTCTTTTAGGAATTTACCTCCGTTATCATCGGATAACACGCCTATATATGCGGTTTGCTCACCAAGCTTACTTGCCGCCACAAGGCCTGTTGCAACGGGGCCGCCACCTGCAGTTTTGCTTGCGGTGGCACGCATTTTAGTGTCCTCTGAAGGATAGGTGGGAATATTATAAAGAGTATCAAAAACGTTGGCGCCTATTCCTACTATTTTTATCATAGTAATACTTTTCTCCTTAAGCTTTACGCCTTATTGTCTGCGCCCACAAGCTTAATCTTTTCTACGGCCAGTGCTTTAACCGTATCAATGGGCTTTTTCATAAACAGGTCAACAGCAATGCTTCTGTCGGGGTCGTTAAGGGTTTCAAGGGTACCCTGCGCAAAGGCACAGCAAACGTCGGTACCAATATTCATTTTACGTATACCTGCCTTAATGGCGGCCTTAACCTGCTCGTCGGGAATACCTGAGCCTCCGTGAAGCACAAGGGGAAGCCCCCCTGTAGCCTCTCTTATGGCCTTTACCCTTTCAATATCAAGGCAAGGGGTCTTTTTATAGTGGCCGTGGGCATTACCGATAAGCACGGCAAGACAGCACACACCCGTTCTCTTTACAAACTCCCCTGCTTCGGCAGGATTGGTGAACTCATCCATAGCCTCATCGTTAACACTTCCTATGTGGCCAAGTTCACCCTCAACGCCAACGTCTATAGCGTTACAAATATCAACTATATGCTTTGTGTTTTCAACGTTCTCCTCAAAGGGATGAACCGAGCCATCATACATAATGCCCGTAGCACCCCAATAAAGGGCCCTTTGGGCCTCTAATTCAGAGGGGCCGTGGTCCAAATGGAAGCAAACGGGAACGGTTGCCTTTTTAGCGGCGGCAAGGATAACGGGGGCAAGGTAGTAGCCTACCTCCTCATTTATAAGGCGGGGGTAAACCTGAATAATAACAGGTGCCCTTTGCTCCTCTGCGGCCTTGATAACGCCCATAACGGTTTCAATATTATAAACGTTAAAGGCAGGAACGCAGTAACCGCCCTCCTCAGCCATTCCTATTATCTGTTTTAAATTTACCAACATTTTGCTTCCCCCTATTTTGCGGCCTCAAGAACAAGCTCTTCAAGGGACATAATTTTTACCTTATCCTGATTTACGGCCTTTAATGCCGCATACTCGCCAACGCTTGCGGTAACAACTGTATCGTAGCCCATAGAGGTAACGTTGGTGAGACGGCGCTCAGCCACCTTTAAAATGGTGGTGGGGGTGTACTGTGCCATAAGGATATCTCCTGCCCAAACGGTCTCCTCACGGTTGAGCCACATTTCCTTTAAATCGGCACACTTTGCAATAATCTGACGTGCAGGCTCGGTTTCCTTAAGGTCACGGGCGAGGCGGAAGGGGTCCTGAAAGCAAACTGCTTTGCCTGTGTTGTTAAGGGCAAGGTCGGCCTCACTTAAATACTGTGTAAAGGTAAGAATTTCAGCGGTAAGCTCAACACCGTACTCCTTATACTCACGCTTCATTGCCTTGGCATCGGTAGGATCAAACACAACAACCGTTTTGTAGTTGTTAAGCACTTCGGCGCAGGTCTTCATCTGTTGTTTGGTTTCCTCTGCAGCACCGATAAGGAAGTCAAGCTGTGCACCTGAGGCAGGCTCATCTTCAAGGACGGTAAAGGGCTTGCCTGCCTTTTCCATTACCTTAATGGCCTTGCTTGCAGACTCAGTCTCCATACAGCGTGCATCGGCGCCAAGGAAGAAAAGAATATCGGTTTTATCAGAATGACCTTCAAACTTAGCGGAGGCCTTACCGTAAGCGTTGCCCTTTTCAAGGCAGTTATCAATAAGGGTGTTTATGTAATCGGGGGTCTTGCCCTCCATAGCGGCAAGGAGACGGGTCTCCTTGGTGAACATAACGGGGTCCCAGCCTGTTACGCAAACCGATACGCAACCGCCGCAGGTGGCGCACTCGTAAATATTATCCATTATTTCGCTAAGGTCAACGGCCTCACGGTTAACAAGGGAGATGCCCAGTGCTCTGGCACGGGCGGTATTTCTTTCCTGACCTGTGGCATTTCCCACGGGACAGATGTGGTGGCACATCCAGCAGAAACGGCAGGAATCAACGTGCTGTTTACTTTTTTCTGACATTAACATAAACTTTTTCCTCCCTTTCTTAAAGTCCCAGCTTAAACGGATTCATAATTCCGTTGGGGTCAAGCTGTTTTTTAAGTCCTTCAAATACCTGCATTGCAGGGCCGTACTGTTCCTTCATAAGTCGGCCAAGCTTTATGCCTACACCGTGGTGATCGTTAACAACACCGCCGTGTGCAAGGGCAGTTCTTACGCCGCAGGTCCATACTGCCTGATGAAGGCGAAGTGCTTCTACAGGGTCCTGAGGAACGTCCTTACCCTCAATAATAAAGCGGTCGTAAATCATTGCGCCCCACTCATACCAGTGTGAGAAGTGGGCAATAAACTTTGCCTGAGGGAAGTTGGTTTCAATGGCTTCCTTCATAGCCCAATAAATTTCCTCAATTTTACCGTAGGGGGCAATGGTATCCATTGTACCGAACATCTGAGGAATATCCATCATATGACCGGGATAGAAGAAGGTTATCTTCTCCTTCCACCATTTCTCACCGTACTCGCTGCCTAAGTCCTCAGCGCCGTATTTTTTAAAGGTTTCAAGGAGTATCTTCTCCTCAACCTCAACCATTTCCTTAACACCCTCGTAGGCTATGTTCATAAAGGCGCCCTTGCGCTCAACACCAACAATTTTCTTAATAAGGGATGCGGTTTCGGCCTCGTCATAAAGGCGCATAACGGAGGGCTTGAATTTCTGTAAAAGCTCACGGCTTGCCTTAAAGGCGCCTGTCATATCCTGGAATAAGAATCCGCGGAAGCGGCGCTCCTCAGGCTGGTCAAATATACGAATTTGAGCCTTGGTGATGATACCTAAGGTTCCCTCGCTACCAATAAAAATCTGGTTAAGGTCGGGGCCTGCGGCGTGCTTTGGAGCAGAGGCGGTGTTTATAATATCACCGTTGGGAAGAACAACCTCCATCTGCAGCACCATATCGTCAATCTTGCCGTATTTAGTTGAGCAAACACCGATACCGCGGTGAGCAAGGAAGCCGCCCACGGTAGAACAGGTAAGGGATGAGGGGTAGTGCATTGTTGCCTTGCCAACCTCGTTAGCGGCCCACTCAATATGCTTATAGATAGCACCTGTGCCACACTCAATATACATACCCTCGGTATTAACCTCGTAAATTTTGTTCATACGCTTTGTATCAAGAATAATACCGCCGCAAACGGGGATGGCGCCGCCCTGTGTACCGCCGCCTGCACCCCAGGTGGTAACGGGAATTTTATAATAGTTAGCAATTTTAACTACCTTGGAAACCTGTGTGGCATCCTCGGGGCAAACAACAAAATCTGCCTCGGGCATACGGCAACCTCTGTCAGCCCACATACGGGACAGCCAATAGTAGTCAACCGAATGGGAAACCCTGTCTATCTCACGGGTGGAGCAATTTTCTTTGCCTACTGCATCCTCAAGTTCGGTGAGAATCATAGCAAATAAAAATTCGTTCATTTGATAATTCATTCTTCTCTCTCCTTATATTTTGTCTATTTTCAGGTTGGGGAAATACTTTGCAAACTCGGCAAGCTCTTTTCTGTAATCTCCCTCTATCTCAACAAAGTGGTGGATGTATGGGCCTTCAATAAGGCGGTCCTCTATTGCCTGCAGCTCCTCAAACTCTGCCCAAAGGTAGGTTCCGCTGGTTTTTGGTCCCGTTGTGGTTTTACAAAGCAGGGGCAGCAGCATATAATTTCCGCTTTCCTGATCCATTCTCGCAACGGTATAGGTGCCGTCCTTAACGCGGAACCAGGGGCGCTGATTAACAAGGCGTGCCTCACTGTCTGTACCGCTTTGCGCCTTTTGGGACAGTGGGAAGGGGCCGCAATGCCACAAAAGCTCGGCATTTTTATTCTCAGGGTGTCGCACGGTAAACTCACCGAACAGTACCTTACCCTTACCCAAGGTTGCACTGGAAAGCAGTACCATTGTCATAGCGGCGTGAACGTCGCTTTCGCAGGCAACAAGATAGCCCATGTCGTTAAGGATAGAATATACCGCACAGGGTGCAAGTCCATCAAACATATTTAAGGTTGCGGTCCAGCACTCGGCCGAAAGCACGTCAAGATTATATTCATCCATAAGGTTTTTATACATAACCGTCATGGTAGCCATACGGTCTATGTAGGCAGGTGTCAGGTCATCAAGGGTATAGTTGCTGAGAATGTAGGCGGCAACGTCGGCAATTTCTGCCTTGCAGTTTTCGGCGGTATCCTTCATTCTCTGCTGAATGTGAGTAAAGTTAAAACAAACGAACTTAACGCCGAACTTCTCCATAAGCTCACCCTCGTTCCAGATAACCGAGAAGAAGGGTGCAGGACGGGCGCCAACCTGTCCTATACGCATACCCGAGAAATTCTTAACCATACAGGCAACCCTTACAAAGGAATCAAGGCCTGCCTTAAACTCATCCGAATCAACCCTGCAGGAGGGCAGATGAGAAAAAGGAATATGGTAGCGCTGAAGCTGACGGGAGGTGCCGAATATTCCGCACTGGGAATCGGTGGGACGAACGCCGTCCTCATAATAGTCCTCATCAAGGGGAGCCCAGATAAGTACAGGCTTACCTATAGCCTTGGCTATATCCCCTGCGGCCTCCTCATTACCGAAGTTTACGTTTACAATAAACACCGCGTCAACGTCGGCCGCTTTAAAGCGTTCAATGGTTTCTTTAACGCTGTTATCGTCAAATATTAAATCATCCTCACCAATGCCGCGAACGTCCACAAACTCAACGTTTTCGTTTGCCATATTTTCAAGTATGTAGTCGGTAAGGTATTTACCCCTTCTTGCGGCGGCGTACTTGTTAAAGGGCGCCCCTTCAGGACGGGGTGAAACGTTTCTGCGAATCATTGCAAGGCCTATTTTTATCTTGTAGTTAAGCATAAATGCTCCCCCTTACGGTCACCTTGTAGTGACACAAAATTGCATTTTAATTTTATCAAAAAAACTACTGCCCTTCAATAGCTTTTGAAAATTTATTTCACAAAAACATTGAAAATTTTGTTTGTTTGGTGTAAAATTGGAATATATTTTCATTTAGGAGGCCAAAATGGAATCGGTTTTGCATAAAATACGCTCCCTTTACGGTGAAATGGGTCCCGCAGAGCGAAAAATAGCAGATTTTATACTTGAGAATCCCGACGATTTAATAGAATCATCGGTAAGTGAGCTTGCGGAAAACTCGGGCTGTGGCGATGCCACGGTGGTACGTTTTTCACGAAGGCTGGGCTTCTCCGGCTATCAGGCCCTTAAAATAGGCATTGCGGGGGAGCTCTCCGCCGCATCGGTATTAAGCGGTCAGATAGATAAAAATGATTCCTGCTACGATATTTTTATAAAACGTATAAACGACGTGGCCGTTGCCCTTAACAACACCAAAACCGCCCTTGATGCAGGGGAGATTGAACGGGCGGCAAAGGCCATAAAGGGCGCTGAAAGAATAGTAATTTTCGGACTTGGCAACTCGGCCAGCGTGGCAATGGATGCGCAGCACAAATTCCTGCGCGTGGGACTTAACGCCACCGCCTGCTGTGATAATCATATGCAGGCTATAATCTCGGCACATCTGGACGGTAACACCGTTGCAATAGGCATTTCCCACTCGGGCTCCTCCCGTGATACGGTGGAGGCGCTTAAGGCGGCACGTGCCTGCGGAGCCACAACAATATGCGTTACCAATTACGGTGCCTCCCCCATTACAAGTCAGGCGGATATATGCCTGTATACAAAAAGTGAGGAAACGCGCCACACCATACTTGCAATGAGCTCACGCATTGCACAGCTTACCATTTTTGATGCCATTTATACCTATATAGTAGCCCGAGGAGACAGCCGAGCCGTTCAGGCCATACATAACACCGAAACTGCGCTGCAGGATAAAAAATATTAAAGAAAAAAACAAGGTGAATGCTTTTTGCATTCACCTTGTTGATTTTAATAACCAAAGGTTGTATGAGCATCCTGTACTTCCTTTGGAAGGTCGGGGATATACTGGGTAACGGGGGTTCTCCAATAAACGTTTTCTTCCTTATAGGTGTCGGTCTGATAAAGACGTACATAATCAATCGAAAGATTGCTGTATCGCGGCATATCCTCATAATCCGGTAATTTAAGTCTTGTATACCAAGGGTCGCCGTAGCTGGCGCCGATAAGAATGTATATAGGAGTTCTTGAATACTGACCGCCGCGGAAATCAGAATATGCAAGCAGGTCAATGGTGTGGTAAATATCACCGTCAAAGGCAAAGGAAATTTCATAGGGTGTCCATCTTACAGAGTATAGGTGATAGGCGTCTGCAAGGGTTTCACCCTCCTTGCCCTTAAAGTAATAACGGTTGCCAAGTCCCCACTTGGAGCCGCCGGTTGTCCAGCTTGTTCCGGCGGTAGTATTCTGGGCAAGGTCCTCGTTGGTAAACCAGTTCATAAGGTGTGAGGAGAAGTCGCAGGGCTCACCAAAGTTTTCAAGGAAGTCAAGCTCAAGCTGCTGTATGCGGGTTTTGGGAGTAACAACGCCGTCAATTACCTCATAGGGTGCGGCAAGGCTCCAGAAAGCGGTGGTTATGGGATAAGCAGGGAATTTACCCATTATCTCAATAACTCCGTACTGGAAGGTCATGGTGCGGTTGGTGGCAACCTGACCCTGCTGGAAGTCCTTTCGGCTTAAAAGCTTAGCGGGAATGTGCATTGAGCCACCCGATACGTAAGCATCTCTTGCGTCAGCCTTAAAGGATTTACCGCCGTAAACCGAGGTAACCATTTCGTTGTTCATATCAACGTCTTCCCAGGTTGTGCGGTCAAGGGTTTTACCGCTAAACTCGTCACTCCAGGTGAAGTAATAGTTGCTGTCGTCACGCTTGTAGGTGCCCTTAAGTTCAAAATTAGCATCAAATGCAAGAGGCTCCTTGTTTTTAGCGCATTTTGCCTCAAGCTCTAAGAGAGCATCCATTGCTTCGGCTATTGCAAGGTCGCTTCCGCCGTTCACAACAAGCTTTTTGCCCACAACCTTAATAATCCAATCATTTTCGGAGGGATTAACGCCTGTTTCGCGGTTGGTGTTACCCACAACAATTTCCTTATCGGTGGGAGCAACGTCGTGCTTAACGGCATTAAGCTCAATACCCGAGCTTGCCTTAAGGTTCTCTCTGAACTCTCTTATTTTATCACCCCAGGTAAGAGATTTAATAGCAGGGGTAACAATAACGTATTCGTTTAAGGGATTTTCCGCAATACTTGCTCCGCTAATGGAATACTGCGCCTTAAATAAATACTCATAACCCTCGCCAAGGGGGGTGAACTCGGCGTAGCCGATGGCATAGGTGGTGGTAAAGTAGCGCACAGCCTGCGCCAAGACCTCATCAGTATTTGCCACAATAACTATCTTCTCACCCATAACCTTAATGAGATAGTCCTTCTCAGTGTTAAGACGGGTGCCGTTAAGATAATCAAGAGCAGTTTTGCTTTCCTCACGGTCGGTATTGCCTATAAGTATCTCGTAAGCCTCGGTTTCAGGCTCGGCAATTTTTACGTCACTTCCTCTGTCCACACGGATATCAAAGGTTTCACGAAGCTGGGAGGAAAGGTTTCTTGCCTCATCCAATATCAGGTCGGATATACCGTCGGCATAAACAACTGTATACAGGAAGCGTCCGTCAGAGCCTACAATATCGGCATCGGTTATAACCTTGGTGGTAGTGGTGGTGCAACCAACTGCACCAACCACCATAGCAAGGCAAAGGAATAATGCAATAAATCTTTTAATATTTTTCATTGTTATTTTACCTCCTTTGCTTTGCGTTTCTTTATAAAGACAATAGTACCTACCGCTATTCCTGCAAGAAGCACTACTGCACCTGCGATGATAGCTATTGTTGCGCCAACGTTCTGAGTAATAAGGGTAATAAGCTGACTGCCACCCTGAGTTACGGTCTCGGTACGCTTAACAAGCTCAAACTCGTTAAGTGCGCTATCAGCCACGGGAGCTTCATACTTACCGTCAGCAGTTAAGAATGCGGGAATATATTTCTCATAAACCGCATTGGGGGTTATTTCCTTATCGCCTGCATAATCAAGGGTAATATCGTCAAAATACATCTCAAGGTTACCGGGAATGAATATTGACAGGTAAGGAGTTGTGGCGATAAAGGTAAAGGATACTCTGTGCCACTCGCCGTCAGCAACGTCTGCTATTGGAACAATGGGAAGTCGCTCACTTTCCAAAGCCCAGGAGTTGCGCCATGTTGTGTTATTTCCTATCTCAATGGCACCCAGCTTATGAGGCGCATTCACTGTCTTAACCCACATACTAATGGTATAATTACGGGTGAATGCCAAAGTGTTATCGTTAAAGTTGGGATTCATATAAAGGTTAAAGGCCTTAAAGGTGGGACGTTTACCAAGGCTTCTTAACGAGTATCTTCCGCTCTTAACGTTATCTGTAGAGCCGCCCTGCGCCTTGCTGTCATAAATCTGCCAGTCATCGTCAACACCGTAGATACCGGTGATAAATTCCCTATAACCGTCATATCCGTAATTTTCAAAATCCTCGGTAACCGACGCGCGAGTTATCTGACCGATGAAGTTAACACTCTGCTCAACAAGGTATTCTTCAAAGCCAAGGGTTCTTCCGCCTATCGACCAACCAACAAGCATCATATTGTCAGGTAAGGAAACGTCGCTCCTAAGCTTAACGGTCGAATTGGTGTTAACAATGGTGGGTTCGGGGTCAGAGCCTGTTTTAAGAGAATAAATTACTGCAGATTTTCCCTCGGGCACCTGTGTAACGGTGAAATCATCGAAGTAAACAACACAATCCAGGGGGAGAATAATACGAACCTGTAAGTAAGCCTCTCTTTTGTCTGTAGCAATAACAGTACCGCCTGCATAACCGGATTTCCATTTTCCAATGCTGCCCTTAAAGTCTTTGATTACGTTCTGGGAGAGGGCGTGCTGTGTGGCCCAGATTCCTTTGGGCTGGGAGGTTACAAACTGCATTGCAACTCTTCCCTTATCGGTGGCAGCTTCTTTAATGTAATAATGATATTTAATTATGTATTCCGAACCAACGTCAAGTCCTAAGGCGCTGCTTTCAAGGTTAAGCATAACGCCCTTGCTTTCAACGGTCTGAGTGCTCTTAGTGTTATCAACCTTAAGTGCCCATCCGTCACCGTCATGGGAAACACCGTCGTTAACAACGTCCATAATAGAAAGGGAGATTATGGTTGAGGAGGTATCGCCCTTCCAGGGATAATCCTTAAAGCCAATCTTAATACCCTCAGGCTTAATCATCTTCTTACCGTAAAGGGTAGCGTGGTCTTTGGGGAATTTATCCGATGTAAATTTGCTTGTTAACAACTCATCGGTGTACCAGCCGGAAATATCATAATATTTTGAGTTAAACTTCTTTATGAGCGAGGTATCAATCTTTTCGCCGGTCTTACCAAAGATTGCACAGGTGTAGTTGGTGCCGGGTACGGTGTAGTTTACCATTACGGTACCGTCATTCACGGGCTCTACAGTTATATTATCAAGGTATACACCAAAGGGAAGTCCGGATACGCTGAGAACCAGCTTGTTGTCGCCGCTCTTTGCCATATCCTTTGTAACGGCAATGTAAACCGAGCCCTTTATCCATTTGCTTTCATAGCTTTCGTTAACCTGTGTAAGGTCAAACAGGTTTTCGCTCTGGAAGGCCTTTTTGTTATCACCTGAGAACTCGTCAAACTCGCCTACTACACCAAATTTAAAGGTTGCGTTTTCAAGGTCCTTATAGTATGCCATACGGGTGTTTTTACACTGGTCACAACCGGCGAAATATCCATCCTCAGGCATATATTTTGCATAGTAGCTGTAGCTTATCTTGTAAAGGCCTGCGCCAAGCACCGCGCCGCTTTTGCCGTTATTGAACATAGCGTCACGGTTATCACCGTGGTTATGGCTTATGTGACGAACGTTTATACCAAGGGTTTTTCCTGTGGTGGAGGCAGGGTCATCCTGAATGGAGAAGAAGCCGCCTGAATAAGGACTTCCTGTTTTGAAGTCTTTATTATTTTTGTCAAAATCAAAGATAAGTGCACCTTCCTTGGTCCAGCCCGCATAAAGGGTGCAATTTACACTGTACTTCATTACGGCAGGAGTAGTGCAGGTCTCATCAGTATACCAGCCTGAGAACACGTAGCCCTTTCTTGTGGGGTTAGCAACGGTAATGGTCTGGTACTTGTAGCCCTTTATATCCTTAATCTTGTTACCACCCATGGTATTAAAGGAAACGGTAACCTCAATGGGGGGCTGCTCTTCAAGCTTTATGTTATCTATGTAGATATGGTAGGGAGAATTGGCAAGAGATACGCAAAGGCCTGTTTCCTCCTCAATATATACCTCTATCTCACCCTTATGCCACTGGTTCTGAGGCTTTGTAGTGTCAACTATCTCGCCCTGAAGCTTTTCGCAGCTATCGTAGCTGCCAAGGGCAAAGCGATAGGTGAAATCCTTAGCCTGCTGAGCGGTAACGTCACTTGCAAAGTCAAAATAGTAGTAATCGTAGGTAAGCTTATAGAAGCCTGTGGGCAGCTTTACCGGAGTACCGTCACCATTCATTATCTGGCAGTTTTTGCCGTCACCATAATACATGGTACCGAAGTTTGCGGCAAGCACGTTGGTGGTGTTGGCGCCCTTACCCGCGATAATATTAAATATACTTGAGCCGCCGTCATAATCCTTGTGGTTTTCAAAGTTGATGGCACCGTCGTCCACAGGGGTAACGGGGGTAAATTTAATATTGTCAAGGTAGATGTGGTAGGGGGAATAGTTTAAGGTTACACAAAGGTCGGTATCCTTTGTAAGGGTAACGGTCATTTCGCCCTTGTTCCAAACGTTTTCGGCCTTATTTGTATCCACAATCTCGCTACCGAAGCCAATGGCGGAATCATAGGTGCCGCTTGAGAACTTATAACTAAATCCGCCGTTTTCATAAGAGGGATTAAGGCTTGCGGTAAAGCTATAGTAGAAATAATCGTAGGTTATCTTATAGGTACCTGCAGGAATTTTTATCTGACTGCCGTTTTCGTGAAGCTCAGTAACCTTTCTTAGGCCTGTATATAGATTACTGAAGTTAGCGGCAAGTATATTAGTAAGGTTAGTATTATCAAGGGAATTATACTGAAGGGTCGCCTTATTACCAATATTGAAAATTGAGGAACCGCCATCGTTTTCGAAATGGTTTTCAAAGTTTATAAGGCCTTCCTCGGAAAGGGGAGTAAACTTAACGTTATCAATATATATATGATAGGGTGAATGCTCAAGGCAGAAGCCGAAATGCTTTACGTCCTCACTAAGAGTAACCTGCATACTTGCGCTGTGCCAGGTATCCTTTGTTTTACTTTGGTCAACGATTTCCTCGCCAAAAACGGTGTTTGGAAATGCCAGGGCTTCAGTGCTTTTTGAATATGCAAATTTGAAGGTGAATTGTTCAGGTTGAACGTAATGATTATTTCCTGCGCTGGGTGCATTTTTATAGGCGGCATCCTTAAAGAGGTAATCATAGGTTACAATGTATTCTCCCGCCTTCAAGGTAACCGCAGCGGTATTTGCACAAAAGCAACTGCCGTTAGCGCAGCCCGTGCCGCCCTTTCTCAGCTCAACAAACTTTTTACCGCCGTCATAAGCGGAGCTGAACACAACGCCAAAGGTTTTACCATGACCCTGATTAATTGGGTCATTCTTTATGGCGTAAATGCTGGAAAGGTCGTGTTCGGAGTAATTTTCAAAGTCAATAGCATCATTATTGATTTCTGGTACATAGGGAGCAAAAACAATATTATCCAGATAGATATGATACGATGAATAATTAAGATATATGCAAAGTTCAATATCCTTGGTGAGGTTTACAAGCGTTTCGCCCTTGTTCCAAACGCCCTGCGGCTTGTTTTGGTCCACTATTTCATCGCCAAAGGTAGTGTATGAGGAATTGGTTCCGTCGGCAAACTTAAAACTGAAGCCACCGTTTTCATAGCTTGGACTAAGGCTTGCAGTGTAAACGTAGTAATAATAATCGTATGTAACGGTGTAAACACCTGCAGGAATTTTTACCCTGCTACCGTTATTACTGATTTCGGTGGCCTTCTTTTGACCATAGTAATAGGTGCTGAAGTTAGCGGCAAAAACCTTTGTGGTATTGGTATCATCAAGAAGGTTATAGTTAAGGGTGCTCTTAGTACCTATATTAAATACAGAAGAGCCGCCATCATTTTCGGTGTGGCTTTCAAAGTCAATGGTAACGTTGTTTTCCTTAACGGGGGTAAATACCACGTTATCAAGATAAACCGGATCCTGTGTATAGGCCTTTGTAACAACACCAAAGCCTATGTTGGTTACAGCGGCGTCGGTTGTAAAGGTGATGGAATTTGTCAGCCAGGTATCACCCGCATTGGTATCAGCGGCAAGGTTTGTTTCGGTAAGCTTTGTTCCGGAGCAATAATCGTTTTTATCAGCAGGAATCAAAACATTTTTATCAATTTCCACATTGTGGAGCAAATAAAGCTCCTGTGAGTTGTCTGCGGAAATTTTATAGTCATAGGTCATCTTCCAGGTGCCTGCAGGAAGTGAATATACCGTATTGTCACTCTTTTTTATAAGACGAGTACGTATATCCGCATCACTGTCCAGCATTAAAACCTTTGTTGCGGCTCCGCTTTTATTGGTGCCGTCCACAATTTTTATCATGGAGCCACCCAGACCCGTGCCTGTATAGTGACCAATATCAGTTTCAAAATCCATCGTAATAGCGGCTGGGTCATCTGCTATTGCCGTTAAATCCATAGGAATTGAGAAAACTGTGGTAAGTACAAGAGCAAGCACACACAAAGCACTTAACGCCCTTTTCCACGTTTTTTTGTTGACTGTAAACTTTAACATTTTGGTTCCTCCAAAATCTGTTTTAATTAGCCTCGTAGCTGTCGTCGTCTGTTCTTCCCTCTTCGTCTGTGAACTCATCACCAACAACAGACGAATTTATTACGTCGTATATACTAAACTTAAGGAACTCAAGCTCTAATGCTTCATATTGCTTTTTCATTTTTCCCTTTCCTCCTTACTGTACTGTATACCAATCGTAGTTATTGGTCTTAGCATTCGATGCATCATAAATGCCCTGAACGCTGGTTTCTTTAGTCTTGCCTGTAATGGTGAACTGCTCACCATCCATTTCAACAACAAGGTAAGGGGTAACAAAGTATACCTGATCCTTATTGCTTACACTGATGTTATACACCTTAAAGGTATATTCCTTTGTGCTGCCGTCATCGCTCCATGCGGCGGCAGAGGCATCAACAAGGGAATCGGCCTTTTGCTGGTAATGGGTTCCTCGGTTATCCGTTACAACACCGAACTTCATTCCGCGCTTTAATACCTTCAGGGTCTTAGCCTCATCCAGATAAAGAGCATCGCCATCCTTAATATAATTAAAGGAGGATACAAAACGGAAGGCGGTACGCTCAGAACCGTCATCCTTTGTGTAGATAACGCTGGTGGGCGCCATTTGGGTACCCTTTGTATCGGCCAGAGTTTCCTCTGTTGCATTTACAAACAGATCATAGCCTGCAACCTTAGCATAATCAGCCTCTATAGGAGTGATTTCAATGTTATCTATATATACTGTTGAGAACAACGGTCTGCAGAATATACCAAGCTTTGCGGCATCCTGTGTAAGAACAATGGTCTTTTCGCCCTTCTGCCACATTCCAACGTTGGCCTTTTGGGGCACCATATCCTCTATAAGTACCGTACCGTCTGTAGATGCATTTGCGATACTGTCGGAAAGTCTTACTGTATCGGCAGCGTTAAGTGCGCCTGTAAGCTTATAATCCCAGGTCACACGGTAGGAGCCGGCGCTGAGAGAATAGGCAGAACCGTCAGCCTTTAAAATATTTGTTCCGCGGGGATAGTTGTCGGGATAATATGTAGTCGTTGCGCTTGACAATACGTTACTTGTATTTCCGATAAAGGCTTTGTTTGTAGTATTATCTACTGCGCCGATAGTTGCATAGGAGGTTGTGAATTCCGGCTTTTCGCCTTTTTCAAAATCAATTACCGTCTTTTCGCCCAACTCTACCAATTCAAAGGAAATATTATCAAGGTAAATATGATAGGGGGAGTTTATAAGATAGAAACCTAAATGATTAACGTCACCGGTAAAGGTTAAAAGCATCTGTCCCTTATGCCAGGTCTTTTGAGCCTTTCCTGTATCTATTATGTTGTTGCCTAATACATTATTTATTGACCAGGCTAAAGCCTCACTCCTAGCGTAAGCAAACTTAAAGGCAAAGGCATCGGGGCGAACGTATGAACCGTTATAGTTTGGAGCTTCTTCGCTACAGTAGCCGGGAGCGTCCTTATAATAGTAGTCATAGGTAACCTTATAGGTACCTGCGGCCAGCTTTATGGGAGCAGAGCCATCTGTAGAATGGTTACAGGCTACGCCGTCTCCACAGCTTGTGCTGTTCTCCTTTATTTCGCAGTATTTATAACCGCCGTCATAACCGGTACCAAATACAACGCCCAAAGCCTTTCCGTGCTGGTCATCGGAGATATGCTCATCAACCTTATATATACTGGAGCCCTGGTCACACTCGGCCTGAGTAGAGAAATCTATATTAAGCGAAGTGGGAAGGTTATCGTTTACCAATTTTTCAACGGGAGTAATTACGATATTATCAACGTAAGCCGTTGCTGCAAGAGCTACAACAAAAAGACCAAGCTGAGTAACGTCCTCGGTTATATTAACGGTTACGTCACCCTGCTGCCATATGTTTAGAGTTGTTTTATTAGGTAAAAGGTCAAACTCCGCACCGGCTATTATGGTTGCATCTGCTGCAGTTGTTGAACCGGTATTTCCGGGGAATTCATTTACCAAATACATTTTATTGGCAGGCTGGAGAACACCCGTAATGAGGTAATCCCAAGTTATTTGATAAACGCCTGCCTTAAAGGAATAATATTCCTCATTTTTATTTTTAATGGTATTGCCTATTGCATACGAAGTTGATGTTGCACCTTTTCCCATAAAGGCTTTGTTACCCGCATTGCCGTTAACACCGGTATAGGTTGTTATGGTAGCAATTTCTGTACCATCGGTGTAGCTATCGTTCTCAAAATCAATGGTGATTACGCCGGTATCCTCTGCCGTGGCACCAAAGGGTACTGCACAAACCGACAGAATAAGTGCCAGAGTACAGAAAACGCTAAGCAATTTAACTGAAAGTCTTACTGTTTTTTGCATAAAAATACCTCCATAATATAATTATCTGTGTACATTTTAACATATAAAATTTCTTATGTAAATTTCCATATGTTGTTTGTTTTTGCCTTTTTGTTGTTTCTGTTTTGGTTAAATTTGTCTATTTGTTAGCGTATTTCCAAAAATAACCTAAAATTTGGGTATTTATTTTTGCTTAGTTGTTTGGTAATATAATAAAGTACCGATGGTTTAGAGAGCATTTTATGCTTATATACATATATAAACAGCGGGGGTGTCACCTTGGACAATACGATGATTGTTATGAACATGAATTTTTCCGATCTTAATCCTATTCTTTTTGGTTGGTCGGATTGTTCGCCCAATCAGTCTCCCGGAAAAAAGAAAAGGGATTGCTGGGTACTGCACTACGTAGAGGCGGGCTTTGGCACCTTTACAATATACGATAAGACCTACCCCATAAATCCCGGTGACGTGTTTGTTATACCCCCTTATGTAGAAACCCTATACAAAGCCGACTCTAAAAACCCTTGGCATTACATATGGATAGACTTTGACGCCAGCGAGGAAGTGGGAAGTCTGTTTACCGAGCCTGTTATTCACTGCCCGGGTGCAAGAAAATATTTTGATAATATAAAATCCGCACGTGACCTGCAAAACGGAAGGACCGCTTATCTTACAAGCTGCCTGTGGAGATTTATTTCCTTTATACTTGAAAAGAGCGAGGGTAGGCTGGACCACATAAAAATGGCTACCTCTTATATTGAAGCCCAATATAACAAGGATATAAAGGTGTCAACCATTGCTGAAAAGCTTAATCTTGACCGCACCTATTTCTCCACCCTGTTTAAGCGGCATATGGGTGTCTCCCCCTTGCAGTACATAAACCGCCTGCGGCTCCAGCACGCGGCTGAGCTTATGCAGGAGGGAAATCTTAACCTCACAGGCATCGCAACAGAGGTTGGTTATTCCGACATATACCATTTTTCCAAGGCCTTCAAGCGCCATTTCGGTTGTTCTCCCCGTGAATATATAAAGCGCACGGAGAAATAATTTTGCCCTCCTGTTTGGTTCCAAACGGAACCAAATTTGGAAACCCCTGCACACGGCATAGGGATGCGCCGTGTGCAGGGGGCATTTTTTATATTAAAACCTTAATTTTTACCTGCAAATTTCAAAAATGGCGAATGAGCATTCGGGAGAAAAACAGAGAAAAATTGAGCATTTGCGAGTTTTGTCTTTTTAAATTAAAATTTTTAAAAAAAGGTGTTGACATTTGTTTTTTCTTATGGTAAGATAACTCCTGCGACAAAAGAAAAATAAAGAATTTGGAGGAAAAGCAAATGTCCACTTTTATGCAGAAACCTGCTGATGTACAGCGCAAGTGGTATATTATCGATGCTGCAGGCAAGCCCCTTGGCCGCGTTGCTGTTAAGGTTGCAGATATTCTTCGTGGTAAGAATAAGCCTGAGTTCACCCCTCACGTTGATTGCGGTGACCATGTAATCGTTCTTAATGCCGATAAGGTTGTACTCACCGGTAAAAAGTTAGAAAAGAAATATTATCGTCGTCATACAGGCTACATTGGCGGTCTTAAGGAAGTTCAGTATGCAACCCTTATGAACACCCGTCCTGAGCTTGCTATGGAGCTTGCTGTTAAGGGTATGGTTCCCGATACTACTCTCGGTCGTGCCGCTCTTACCAGACTTCGTGTTTACAAGGGCACCGAGCATAAGCATGCCGCTCAGAAGCCCGAAGCACTTGAATTTTAATGAAGGGAGACAGAAATCATGTTTGAAGGAAATCCTTATTTCTACGGTACCGGCAGAAGAAAGAGCTCTGTCGCCCGTGTTCGCGTTTATAACGGAACAGGTAAAATAACCATTAACGATCGTGACATTGACGATTACTTTGGTCTTGAGACCTTAAAGCTCATCGTTCGTCAGCCCCTTAGCCTCACCGGCACAATGGATAAGTTTGATATTGTTTGCCGTGTTGCAGGCGGCGGTGTTACAGGTCAGGCAGGCGCAATCCGCCACGGTATTGCCCGTGCACTTCTTCAGTATGATGCAGAGCTTCGCTCCGCACTTAAGAAGGCAGGCCTCCTTACCCGTGATCCCAGAATGAAAGAGCGTAAGAAATACGGTCTTAAAGGTGCCCGTCGTGCACCTCAGTTCTCAAAGAGATAATTTGTTATCTTACGAAACTACAACAAACCCCGAAACCATCACGGTTTTCGGGGTTTTCTTTATGCCTCGTTTTTTGCTTTGGTGCAAACTTGGTGCAAGTTATTTTAAAGGGCTATGACACACGAAATGTCATAGCCCTTTTATTTTTATCCTATACTATCGGTTGTCCTGACAGCGAAGGTTATCTCCTCTACGGAGCTCATGGTCATACTTATAATACTGTATTTTCCAAATTCCTCCATTTCAAAGATGTCCTCCTTTGAAAGCAGGTTATATTTATCATAAAAAGCGTCGGCCCTCATTTGGGGACAGCCCATTGCCTTGTACATACAAAAGGAAAGCTTGGCAAAGGGCAAGTTATCGTTTTTATCTCTATCTGCGCCTAAATACACCCAAAGCACCTCTGCGTCCTTGCTTACGTATACCCTGTACTTATAGGATTTATCAGCCTTGGCATTTTTAATAAGGAAGGCGTGACAGGTCATATCGTCCTCTAAGGGGATATCCTCCTGATGCTCAATTGTATATCCCGACAGCTTTGAAACAAGGCCTTCAAAGTTTTCCTTAAAAGCATCGTATTCCACCAGCCCGTTAGCATTTACGGAAACTGTGTTGCTCTGCCCTGAACAGCCTGCAAAGAGCAAGGAAATTATAACTATACCTAAAAGAGCCGATAATATTTTTTTCATTTTAATACCTCGTTAACGTTGTTTTTTTACATTGTACCACAAATAAACCCAAAATACAATTGGATATAAGTCTTTTAATATGTAGGTTTGTCAATGATGTGTTACAAAATTAGAAAACTTCGCCATTAATAAGAAAAGCATTTAAATAATCAGCAGGAGATTTCCAATTAAGAGGACGCATAGGAAAATTATTGTATCTTCTGTTGTGAACAGAAAGTTGCTTTTTAAAATCTTCAAATGAGTAAAAAGTGTGAGTAGCATAAAAGTATTCGTTGTCTTTGCGGTGAGAACGTTCAACCTTTCCGTTGTGTCTGGGTGTGTACGGAGCAATAAGCTTATGTCTTATGCCACACTGTTCGAGCGTACGCTCGGACTGTGTGGGCGTCGGCTTTTGGGTGTTTCCTAATTGTTTTGTAAATTCCATACCATTGTCTGTTTGAACACACTCTATCCTAAACGGAAATTTCTCTATTAAATGTTTT
>JAZSEH010000055.1:0-13705 GCA_045531585.1 Acutalibacteraceae bacterium | reverse complement strand
TATGAATTCTTCAAGCTAAAGGATGTGGATCTATTTTCGACAAAGCAAGAATTTGACGGCGTTCACGGAATTTTAGCTTATAACCGCACCGACCAAGAAAAAGGCAAAGCCACCGTTTACAACCCTGTCAGCGATTGGATTGTTTCGGTTGGTAAGCATCACGGTATTATTCTCGGCAAGATTTGGGTAGGTGTTCAAGATAATCTTGAACGGAACAAGTCAAAATCTTTCCGCAGACCGAGAAGAAACGAAGCCTTACTGACTGGCCTTTTGTTCTGCTCTTGTGGCAACCGAATGTACCCCAAGCTCTCAAAACGGAAAACTGCTGACGGTGATATTATATATACCTATGTCTGCAAGATGAAAGAGCGTAGCAAAAAAGACCTTTGCAATAAGCGTAACGCAAACGGTAACACATTAGACCTTGCGGTTATTGAGAAAATCAAACAACTCGCTGACGAAAAAAGCGATTTTGTCAAGCAGCTTGAAAAAAGTAAGATTTTCTACACCGGCAACCGTGAGCAGTATGAGCAGAAGTTAAGTGCGATGAAAAAAGAAAAAGCCGACCTTGAGAAAAAGGTCAGCTCACTTATAGACACCCTTGCTGAGTTAGATGAAATTGGCGCTAAAAAATTAATAGTCACCCGTATTAACGAAATGAATACAGAGATTGATAAAATCTCACAGGGCATTGACGAAATGATAAGCCTTACCGCTGAACACGCTTTTAGCGATATTGAGTTTGACGTGCTTCGTCAGATGCTTTCGGTATTCAAAAACACTATTGATGATATGTCCTACGAACAAAAGAGAGCCGCCATCGGGAGTATTGTACGCCGTGTAATTTGGGACGGCGAAAATGCACATGTTATTTTATTTGGCTCATCGGACGGTGATATCGAGCTCCCCGATATCACACCTTACATAAAACACATTGAAATAGACACAGATGATGACGAAGAACTCATAGAGTTTTCGGACGTAGATTACGACGAAGATACTACTGAGGATTTTGGTTCAGAGACTAAAACCGATTTGTGTGAGGATAGCAAATGAAATACTTATGCACTTTCGCAATAAAAAGAAAACCGCACAGGACGTGCTGATTTCCGACCCCATAGATACCGATAAGGACGGCAATACCCTTACCCTTATAGACGTAATTGCCGACGATACCGATATTACCGATGATTTGGACGTTAAAATACGCCTTGAACAGCTGAGAAGGGTTATAAAAAACCGCCTTGATAACAGGGAAAAGCTGATAATAACTATGCGCTACGGTCTTGGGGGCACCAAGGAGTACACCCAAAGGGAAATAGCAGGCAAGCTTAAAATTTCACGCTCCTACGTAAGCCGAATAGAAAAATCCGCCCTGGAAAAACTGAAAAGAGGCTTTGAGAGTGTGGAGAGGTAAGGTAAAAGGGACGGCATCTTGCCGTCCCTTTTATTGTTCTATGTATAATTTATCTTCCTTCCATCTTGAAGGATTATTTTCGATATATTCATAAATTCTTTTATAATCCTTTTCGTCCCTGATAATATGATCATAAAAAGATTTTTGCCATAATTTTTTATTGAACGGTGAAAATATATTATTTTTTACACCTTTCATATATTCGTTTGTGGTCATTGTTTTGAAAAAACGAATTGCATCCTGTAGGGAACGACCTGCGTGTCGTTCCGTTATAAAAACAATTAAATGTAAATGGTTGGGCATTATAACATATTTATCAATTTTCATATTATTAAATTTATTTTGGGTTTCATTTAACCATTTATGTAGGATTTGATTTTGCAAGCACGGAACGACACGCAGGTCGTTCCCTACGAAATTATTTTCAATTTCAAAAATACATTTGCGGTCTTGGGTGCAAATTGTCACAAAATATGCGCCTGCGCTGCTGTAATCAAATTCCCTTAACCTTGTGGGTTTGCGGTTGGGTAGGTCGTTATTCATTATTTTAAACGGGGATAAGGATTTTTTTCGTTTGTAATTCCTAAAATATAATCAGTGCTTGTGTTATAAAATTTTGCGAGTTCAATTAGAATTGGAGTTGGTATATCATTTTCCCCTGTTTCGTACTTTGAATAACCTGTTTGTGACATTCCAAGCATTGTTGCAACTTCTGTTTGGTTTAGGTCTTTATCTTCTCTTAAATCGCGTATTCTTTTATACATTTAACAATTACCTCAATTAAACTTATTATTTGTAATTTTAGTTTAATCTGATACAGGTTATTGATTTTTAACCTAAAACAGGTTAAAATTATAAAAAAGCAAGAGGAGAAATTTTTATGATAAAACGAGTTGTTGTAGCAGGCTGCAGGAATTATGAAAATTATGATGAAGCGAAACGCTACATAGAAAATTGCGTAAAGGATATAAAAAAGGAAAACACCCTTATTTTTGTATCGGGCGGTTGCCGAGGGGCCGATATGTTAGGTGAGAAATATGCAAAGGAAAACGGATATAAAATAGAGCGTTTTCCTGCCGATTGGGAGAAATACGGCAAGGCCGCAGGACCAAGGCGAAACAGGGAAATGGCAGAGGCGGCGGACTACGTTATTTGCTTTTGGGACGGGAAAAGTCTCGGCACAAAATCTATGATAGAATTTGCCAAGGAGCTAAATAAACCAATAAGAATTAAAAATGTTTTGTAAAAGGGAGGGATAACGTGTCCCTCCCTTTTACTACGCTCTCTCAATTATGGCGGCAATTACGGTGATGTCGTCCTCGTGGCCGTCGGTACGGCGGCGCTTTGCCTCGGCAGCAATGCGCTGGCTGAGCTGTTGCGCCGTGCCGTTGCCCCAATTCTCCAGCTCCTCATAAATCCAGTCGGTGCCCTCTGCGGTAACCCCGTCGGACATCATAAGTAAAATATCCCCCGAATGTATTTTAACGCTGGCCTTGTCAAAGCCAATCTCCCGTATTATTCCTGCAGGCAGGGAGGTGCTTTGGGCTTTGCCTGAACGGCCACTCCTGCGGATAACGGTGGGGGCGGCCCCTGCTTTGAAAAGGTCTATCTGCCCCGTAAACAGATCAAGGCAGGAAATATCCACCGTGGCAAGGGATTCGTCGGTGGATTTAAACAGCATTGAGGAATTAAGTATTCTAAGGGAGCAATCAAAGCCAAAGCCTGCCTTTATAAGGCGGCTCATAAGCCCCGTTGCCATAGCCGAATCCACCGCCGCACGGCCTCCTGCACCCATTCCGTCGGAAAGAACAAAAACAATCCTTCCCTTGGAATCGTAAAACCAATTATAGCTGTCCCCACACATGGTACTGCCCTTGCAAATAATCTGCTCGGCGCCTATTTCGGCGGTGTACCGCGCCCTTTCGTTCAGGGTGAGTATAAGCTCACCGCCGCTGCGGATAATGTCGGGTGCCTGAAAATCCCTGTCACACACGTTGGAGGCAACACGCATAATTTTAAGCTTGTTTATAAGACCGAAGCCGTTATCGGGGGCGGTGGCCTCAATGCTCAGCCGCCCGTACTTATCGGTACGGCAGACACACTCCTTGGGGCAAAAGCCAACCTCCTTAAGGGCTTCGGATATTCTTGCCGCCACGGCAGTGTCATACTGTTCGTCGTTGTTAAACTCCCCCACAATATCGGTAAGCATACCTGCAATGCCGTCAAACTGGTCGCACACAACGGCACGTACCTCGTCAAGGCGATTTTCTGCGGCAAGCCTTGCGGCGTGGTCGGCAAAGGCGGTATCAAGGGAAACGGCCACCACCTCCTGCCTGATGCACCGCTCCCTGAAAGCCCTTGGGGCAAACTCCTGTGGGGAGGGCTCACCCCGTTTTACGGCGTTCATAATCTCACCCAGAGCAAA
Organism: Acutalibacteraceae bacterium; assembly: GCA_045531585.1. Taxonomy (GTDB): domain Bacteria; phylum Bacillota; class Clostridia; order Oscillospirales; family Acutalibacteraceae; genus SIG587. Next base: position 9,863 of record JAZSEH010000055.1, on the reverse strand, counting down.
AAGGGTGTCCTCCTTTTTATTTTGCCAACACTCCTCACTGCAGGCGCAGTCCCTGCAGGCGGTGTTCCGCGTACCGCGGATAATACTGAAGGGGTCGGGAGTGTTTATTTTTGAAAGTTCACGTGAGACCTGCTCCACCGTAAGGGAGACGTCCTTTATGGCCGAGGCGGCAAAGCCAAGGCGCATTGTAACCGCCCTTTTCAGGCTCACAGGGGCACAGACCGAGGCGTTAAGGGATAAAAGCCTGCCCATTTTAATGTTTGCCCCCCTTGGCAGCAGAAGAAATAGAGCGCTTCCAAAGAAAAGCTCCACACAGGGGGCCACGTTCTCGGGGGTTATGCCCGCGCTAAGGGCTGAAAGCAGGGCAGTAAAAAGGTACCCTGCAAGCTGAATAAATTTACCCTTTTCCCTGAGCATACCTGCCACCATTCCCCCAAGGGCGTACATAAGGCAGATATTGGCACCGCCTCCCGAAAAGGCGCAGGCCGCACCTGTTGCTACCCCTGCGGCCATTCCTCCCGTAATTCCGCCAAAGCGGGCGGCCGAAAGTACAAGGGCAGAAAATAGAATACGCCCCACCGATATATAACCTATATTCAGAGGAAGTGCCCCCGTTGCTCCAAGGGCAAGAACAATAATAACACAGCAAAATTCCTTTATTCCGCCGGCGCCCTTACGGCGGCGCAGGCCTGCAAAGGCATAGTGTATAAGGTATGCTCCCCCTGCACAAAGCAGAGCCTCCACCAAGGCGTAAACAGGGGCGTAATCACGGTCACTCAGGGTAACAAGTCCCGTTGTGAGGGTAGCCGCAAGGGCTATGGCGCACAGGAAAAGTACGTTTTTATGTATTTTTGAAATAGCAGTACACAGTACCCTTATGGCAAGCACCGCAAGGCAGGCGGCAATGTAGCGGAACATTCCTATTCCGCTTAAGGGGAACATATATCCTGCCACACAGCCCAGCACCGCACCGGGGAGCAGTACCTGTGGGCAGGCCGCCACAAGGCTTATACCAAAAGGCAAAAGCCCGAAAACGCTTGTCCGCGCAAGAAAAAATGCAAGCACACCGCAGGTAAGGTGTGCGCACACACCGTATAATATGTCCTTTACCGAAAGCTCGCTCATGGGAAGGCTTAATTTTACGTTTTCCTTCATTTTTTAACACCGCACCTTTAAAGATATTTTTTCATTTTTAAGTATACTGCCCCTCTTATGAGAAAAAGGTCACATTGCGGTGTAAAAAAACAAGGCTTTAAAGGACTTTATGTAAACCAAAAGGATAAAATGTAAAAGCCGCGAAGAATTTTGATATGCACCTCCAAAAGTGTCTAACTTTTGGGGTGCATATCAAAAGAGCATATAAATATTTTTATTTTATTTATTGACAAAAATAGAATTTTGTTGTATACTACATAGGCTATCAATATTTTGCTGGTGTAGCTCAGTTGGTAGAGCAGCTGATTTGTAATCAGCAGGTCGGGGGTTCGAGTCCGTCCACCAGCTCCAAACGAAAATCCGTTCACGCAAGTGGGTGGATTTTTGTTTGTATTATTCATTCTTCAATATTCATCATTCATTATTAATTAAACGAGAACGGATTTTCAAATGAATAATGAAAAATGAAGTCGCTCACTTTGTTCGCTGATGAATAATGAATAATTATTGCCCCTTTTTCGCTTTTATGCTATGCTTGAGGTACAATAGGGACAAAAGTTAGCATCAAGGATTTTTGATAAATAATGGTAAAAACAAAACATATAGCAGGAATTAGCGGTATAGCTAAACAAAAATTGACGAGTGTTATATGAAAATCTTGAAATGTAACCGCCATTGAAATTATTGAAAAATTTATAAAGATAACCACTAAAAACAGTAGTTACATATTTCTAATTGAGTAAAAACCAAATGCAGGGTGACAATTTTTCGTTGTCCTGCATTTACCATATTTTTCTTGACAAATATACTAAATTACGCTATAATAAAATCAAATAAAGAAAGGGTGTGTTTTCTATGAAAATCATTTTGGCAAATCAACGAATTCTTTTGCGAAAACCGCCGATTTATTTAAGTTTAGGTAATATAAGAATTAGCAGTTAACGCATAAGTTTTTGTTTTACAAACAGAACTTATGCTTTTTTATTTAGCAGAAACGGTGGTATGATTAATGAAAAAAATATTTATTCTTTTTGGTTTGATATCAATTCTTGCAGTTTCTGGATGTTCACAAAATCTGCAAGATATATCATCTAATGCATCCAATAGCAATAAAAATGATATTTTGTCACAAGGTGGCGATTACTCCAAATCAAATGAAGATGAGAGCAATACAACCTCTTTTAATGAGGATTTAAATAGTGAATATGATAGTGGTGTGATTGATATTTTATTTACGGTTGAAAAAGAAAAATATCCAGCAGATGTTTCTAAAATAACATATACCATAACAAACAATAGTCAATCAAAATATTCTTTTCCCGTATATAATTTTTCGCTTGAAAAATATATTTCTGGTAATTGGATAACTGTCCAAATTAAAGAAGATTATGTTTTTGTGACATTAGACCGTGTATTACAACCAAACGAAGAAGCTACACGTACTTTGGATTTGGAAAAAATATTTGATTTGCCGTTAGAGAAAGGAATATATCGTTTTACGAAAGGCAATCTAAAATCCGAACATTTTGAAATAGGATAAAAAGGAAAATACTATGAAAAGATTTAAAACTGCATTATCAGTTGTTTTAATAATTTTTACATTTATTACAAGTATATATGCGCTACCTGTTCAGGCGGAAGAGCCAACAATAGAAAGAATAGGTTCATATTTATATGATGTTGCAAGCGGAACTGAAACATTTATACCTGCAACAAGCGATGCTGTTATTATTTCTCAACAAGAAATAGAAAGTGAACAAAATACTGCATCTTTTGTTCCGCAAGGTCTTTCTGTTGATCCTCCGAGCGATGTTCAACCCGCCACTATTTTCAATAATAACTGGGTAGAAATAAACCCTGCGACTGGCGGTCAGTATAGAAACACTGTATATCTCGACATAACAACAAATAATGGTAATTATAGAGGAACTGGATTTATGATAGGCCCCAATACAGTTGCTACCTGTGGTCATTGTATTTATAGCACAGAATATGGTAGTAGTCGTTGGCCTACATCAGTAACAGTGACACCTGCTATGGCTGGTTCTTCATCTCCATATGGCGAAGCTTTGGCAACTGCCTATGAGGTTGGTGGAAACTGGGCAAACAACGAGGATGAAACAGATGATTGGGGAATAATACGACTCGATACCAATATTGGAAACAGTGTTGGTTGGCTTGGATTGAGAACTCAAGAAGCTTCATATAATGGAACAAGTGTCAATGTTAATGGCTATCCGGCACTTGAAGATAGCAATGGAAATCAAATTTTGACAATGTATCGTGCTTGGGGAACTGTTACATCTTCTTACGATAGAATGTTGCGTAGTACAAATATTAACAATGTTGGTGGTATGAGTGGCGGTCCGATGTATATTTATTCATCTGAATATGGCTATCAGGCTATTGCATTTACTAGAGGAGAAAATCCGAATTTTAACGCATACGTGAGAATAGATGATTGGATTTTTAATAAATTTAAATCATTTATAAATTTAACCGCTTAAGTTTATTATTTTATGACTTTAACCCCTACAAAATCCTCGAAAAGTGAATTATATAAGAGGATTTGTTATTTGCAAATATAAACAATTTGTAAATAATCTGAATTTATACCCCTACAAAATGCCATTTTGAGTGCATTAGATGAGAGGGTATAAGACTTAAATGTTTGATGGGATAAAAAATTATTCTTCTCTCATCAAAGGTGAAAACTGAATATTTATCAAAATGCCCTCTTGTTTAAAGAAATTTAAGCAGGAGGGTTATTTTTTTACCCTCATCAAAACAGAAGAGGTGTAAGTTTTGGATCGACAGGCAAATATCCGTCCGCCGCCCTTCCCACAGGGAAGCCGAGGCTAAAAATCGGAGATTTTAAAGGCAAGGCAGGAATAGCCATCATACTAATGGCAAGCTTACCGCTTAAAAACAAAGTTTTTAACTACATTTCTTGTGGTATGATTTTTAATGTGTCGGTATGATTTTTGTCATACCATCAAAAATAGAGTTATCTCGAGATTTCGGGACAACTCTATTCTTATATATATCTTGAAAATTCTGATGAAAAATGGTATATTAAATATAAGAAAATGCTTGTTGTTATGCTTAATTTGTCCCTGACTTTACACAAGCATATAATACACCCAAGGAGGTGATTTTATGATGAGAATGTTTTGTGTTCTGTTTTGTTTTTGCTTTTTATTGGTTGGTTGTGGAAACGAAAAAACGGATAAGAACATTATCGAAATCAACGAAAAAATTTTAAATAAAAATTTTGAATTTTACAGTACCGAATATAAAACAACAATGATGGTTGCTGAATATTTGGAATTATTAGAGGATACATTCCAAAATGATAGTTCTTATTATATACACGAATACGCCCTCTTTGATTTGGATTTTGATGGAAATAATGAGTTGATCTACCATTTGGGAACTGGCGAAGATAAGTATTTTGGTACTGTTGTTTTTCACGCTATTGGAAATACAATATATAGTTACGATTTTTCGTGGAGAGGATTTGGAGTTTTAAAAACAGATGGAACGGTACCGTATTCATTGAGTGGTTATGATGCCGGCTTTAGAATGTTATCCTTTACGAAAGACGGCTATACTAATAAAAAATCCACCTATTCTGAGTCCGTTATGGGCGACCGCGAAATTATAAATATAAATTATTATGTAAACAATGAGCAAGCTACCAAAGAAGAATTTGACAATGCATATGAAAAACACAATAAAATAGATGATGTTAAATTTGAGGAAGTTTATTTGGATAAGGATTCTTTCAAATAGTTAAAAGACATATCTTTGAAGAAAGAAGACAAAAAAAGAAAATCCTCGGTTTTCGCCCGGTTCTTTTTAGGACACGAATGACAAAAAGAAAAGACTGCCGTCAGGCGGTCTTTTCTTTTTGCGTTTTATCAAAGGACGGGTTTTTGTTTTTACTGCTTATGCAAAAAGGTGCCTAAGCCTATAATATTTTAGTTAGAAACTTTATTTTGTCCTATTTTGCTTTTTTATGTAATGTTTTTGTTTAAATTATCTTTCTTATTTGCATTTTTTTGAATTTGTTGTATACTGAAATTAAGAAAAAAGGGAGGATTTACCTATGAAAATCGGCGTATCAAGCTATAGCTTTGAAAAATATCGTGCTGCCACGGGCTGCAGCTATTTTGAGCTGTGTGACAAGGCCAAGGAAATAGGCTTTGACGGAATTGAGTTTATTGACCTTAAGGCGGAGGAAGGGGAGACCGTCCTTTCCCTTGCGGCAAAAATAAAGGAGCATTGTGATAAAGTAGGTCTGGAAATTTCCGCCTACACCGTAGGTGCAGACTTTATGAAGGAGGATATTGAGGCTGAGGTTGAGCGCATTAAGGCCTGTGTGGACGTTTGTGCCGCTCTTGGCGCACCCACCCTTCGTCACGATGCCAGCTGGGGCTTTAAAAAGGAGCAGCTTTTCACCTGGCGTGACGCCATAAAGCAGATGGCACCATACATTCGTCAGGTAACCGAGTACGCAGAGTCGAAGGGAATACGCACCTGCACCGAAAACCACGGCTACGTTCTGCAAGCGCCTGAGCGTGTTGAGCAGCTTATTTTAGAGGTAGGGCATAAAAACTACGGCTGGCTGTGCGATATGGGTAACTTCCTTTGCGCCGATGTTGACCCCGTTGCCGCCGTTACCGTTGCGGCGCCCTATGCTTTCCACGTGCACGCTAAGGACTTCTTATATAAAAAAGGCGGAGACTGCCCTCAGGGCTTTTTTACCACAACGGGTAAAAATTGGCTGAGAGGCACCATACTGGGTCACGGCGTTGTGCCTGTAAGGCAGTGTGTGGAGATTTTAAAGGCCGCCGGGTATAATGGCTGGGTGTCCTTGGAGTTTGAAGGCCTTGAGGATAACCTTACCGCCGTTAAAATGGGCTGTGAGCTTTTAAAGGCCTGCTGTAAGTAAAAAAAGTCGGAATTTATGGAGTAAAATCTCTTCTTAGGGATTTTACTCTTTTTTTGCGCCCGAAAACCACATATCGTGTGTTAAATACCACGGTATATTGTTGACATAGGCTGTTTCCCCGTCATATGTCAAAAATCTGTTGCCAAAATCCACACAATTTGATAAGATATAAGCGAGGTGATAAAATGCCGCCCATCAGAGAACTTAACAATCGCTATGTCATCGACGAGGGCTGTTATATCAGCCGCGTAAATATGGCCTGTCCCACCCCTCTGCACACCCACGATTTTTTGGAGATCTCATATGTTTTCAAGGGTCGGGGCATCCACTATGTCAACGGCACGGAATATCCCGTGGGAGCAGGTGACGCCATTTTCATAAACTATGGCAGCACCCACGCCATTGAGGTCATCGGCAACCTGAGCTATGCCGACATCATAATAAAGCCCGAATTCATAAGCGCGAGCCTTAAAGGGGTGGAGAACGCCTTTGCTCTTTTAGAGCTGGAGGGCTTTAGGGATTTTGCAAAGACAGTGGACCGAAACGACCGAATTATGCACTTTTCGCCCACCCAACGCCGCCAGATCGAAAGCCTCATAATGCTTGCCCACGCCGAGCAGGAGACCGACTGTGCAGGAAAGGAGCTTTTGCTCCGCTCGATCTTCAACACCCTGCTGACCGTCGTCTTTCGAAAAATGGCCCTCCCCATGCGAAAGGAATCGGGCATCGGAGCCGAGCTTCTCGGGTATATCAAATCACGCTGTGCCGAGCCGCTGACCGTTCAGGAGTTTGCAAGGGCCAACCACTATAATCCTGCCTATTTTTCGCGGCTTTTCAAAAAACAGACCGGCCTTACCTTTACCGAATATCTCACCTCCTGCCGAATCGACCTGGCCTGCAGGCTCCTCCGCGACACCGAAATGAAGGTGGATGACATTGCCGCAGAATCAGGCTTTTCGGACAGAACAAAGTTTTTCAAAATCTTCTCCGAAAGGATGGGAACCACACCGCTGGGCTATCGAAAAGGTAAAAAATAAATACTTTTCAAGGACAAAAATAACACTTTTTTTCGCCTCCTTTTTTCTGTATGATATAGAAAAAAGGAGGTTTTCTTTATGGATGTAAAAATTAGCAAAAAACTCTACCGTGACAAGGTCTATGCCTGCTGGCTGGGAAAAAACATCGGCGGCACAATGGGCACCCCCTTCGAGGGTAATCCCGACCTGCTGGATATTAAGGGCTTTACCTCTAAAAAAGGTGAGCCTCTGCCCAACGACGACCTTGACCTGCAGATAGTTTGGCTCAAGGCCGTAAACGAGGTGGGTGCGCTTAACCTTGACGCTAACATTTTAAGCTGGTACTGGAGACGGTATATTCCTGCAGAGTGGAACGAATACGGCGTTGGCAGCAACAATGCTTCGGTGGGCTTCACTCCGCCGATGTCGGGCGAGCTCTATAACGACGACTGGAAGCTTTCCAACGGCGCCTGGATACGCTCGGAGATCGGGGCCTGCCTTGCCCCGGGATTTCCCAACATTGCGGCAAAATATGCCATTATGGAAGCCTCCATCGACCACGGTGTTTCGGACGGCACCGCCGCCGAGATCTTCACCGCAACTCTCGAGAGCATTGCCTTCGTGGAGAGCGATCTCAGGAAGGCTATATCGGGAGCCCTTGCCTTCATCCCCGAGGAGTCCCGAGTGGCACAGAGCGTTAGCTTGGTCATCGAGGAATATGATAAGGGCACAGATTGGAAGGAGACCCGTCAGAAGGTTCTTGCGCTTAACGCCGATCTCGGCTATTTTATGGCGGCAAGCAACATCGCTTACGCCGTCATCGGTCTGCTTTACGGCGAGGGTGATTTCCTGCAGTCTTTAATATACGCCATCAACTGCGGAGACGACACCGACTGCACGGGTGCCACCGTCGGCTCGGTTTTGGGAATTATGGGCGAAACCGCGGCCATCCCCCAAGATCTTAAGGAGTATATCGGAGACAGGATCATCACCAAATCCCTCGACATTTCAAGCTTTTGGGACCTTCCCGCCGACTGCACCGAGTTTACCGAACGTTTTGTCAGAACCATGCCCTCATTTATGTTCGCAAACAACCACGCACGCTGGTTTGACTATGACAGATATAAATACCGCTACTACGTTGAGTATACCGACGAGGAGGATGCCCCCTTCTCAACCAACAGCAACACAGAGCCCAACGGCTATACCCACCACTATCTGAGCAAGGCTCCCCTCACCGTCTGCCACAAAAATCACTGGCTTGACGCCGAGGTCATCTTCCAAAAGGAGCCGAGGATCTCGCCTTTGGGAGAAATCTCCTTTGAGGTAAGGCTCAAAAACAAATACTTCACCCTTTTTCAGCTTTCCACCAAGGTTATGCTGCCCGACGGATGGACTGCAAGCTATCCGAAGGCTGTCTGCCTTCAGCACAACACGGGTCACCGAGATATAAATATGAAGTGGGTCGATCTGACCGAACACGCCCCCTCCTTTAAGGTGACGGTAAATGCAGGCGAGCAGACCGAGGCCTTTAACAAAATTTACATTGCCCTTGAGGCAATGGGCTATCCCGAGCCTCTTGTTGTTCCCGTAACCATAATGGGATAATTCTTTCAGCCGATTGCGAAAAATTTTCGCAGTCGGCTTTGTTGATATTATGGGGGATGTTTAATATAATAAACTCAACAGCTCAGATGTGAAAAAGTAGACACAGGCATACTACTTAATAGATACAGAATTACCATTATCTTTAATTTCAACGAAAGCAGGACGCTCTAACCCTGGTGTGTTGGGAGAATGAAAGACAAAACAAAGGCGGTTATCGCTCTCAAAAATCATTCCGTGGCCTCCGTCATTATCAATAAGCGGAGGTAAATGTGTGAGATTTGTACCGATTTCACCATCCTCGAACCGTACAAGTAACTCAGCGTATTTACCATTTATAAAGGAAGACCAAATCATAAGCAAATGGTCGGTTTTCGTCCTATACATAAACGGCCCGTCGGTTACAAAATGTCCGCTGGGTTGATGCTGTTCCGCGTAGGGACAAGAGGAAGCTGCAAATAGCGTAATCGGTTCGGTAATTGTTTTGGTTAAGTCGTCGCTTAATTGAGCAAAGCAAATCGTTCCGTCAACAATCTGTGTATGTTCGTGACAAAACACAATATATGGCTTACGGTTTTTTCCAATATATAGCGTTCCGTCAAGGCACTCCCATTTTTCAGGTGTCACAGCTCCATTGCTATGAGGAACAAATGGACCCATCGGATCGTCAGATCTGAGAATGTAGGTGCCGCGTAAACCATTGTCCTGTGTAAACGTAGCAAACATATAATACCGACCATTATATTTATGCACTTCCGGTGCCCAATTTGCTTCTTTATTCAAATTAAATTCTTCCGAATTAAAGCATGCTTTCGGCTCACTCCAGTTTTCAAGATCCGCAGACACATAAACGTCAAAACCGCCCGAACGCATAGCAAAATTCTTGGCACGAGAGCCATACAAATAATATTGACCGTTTTCGTATAAAACGAAAGGATCTCTGATGTTGATTTCATTACAGTTCATGTTACTACCCCTCCAAATTTTGGTTTATTATAATGATAATCGGTAGTCGAAAAGCTTTCAATCAAAGCTTTTCGAAAAACCGCTAAGTGTAGCGGTTTTATGTAAATAATCTCTGATTATTTACACCGACATCATTGCAATGAATTAGGTGAAATTATTTATAT
>JAZSEH010000027.1:0-4289 GCA_045531585.1 Acutalibacteraceae bacterium | reverse complement strand
TTGATTCCATCTTTTAAGACTAATTCACACGCTTTGACTTTAAATTCTTTGCTGAAAGTTCGTTTCATAGTGAACACCTCTCTGAATGTATTTTACCATTCACTCTTCGTTGTGTCCACTTTTACTATACAACTTTCTTCTTTTATCTCTTCTCTCTTATCTTTTATCTGGAAAAGTCTCACATATTTTAGAGAAGAGTGAAAAGTGAAAAGAGAATAGTGAAAAGTACAAAAAGAAAAAGCCACACTATCGTGTGACTTTTCTTTTTGGAGGCACCACCCGGATTTGAACCGGGGCGTAAAGGTTTTGCAGACCTCTGCCTTACCACTTGGCTATGGTGCCGAATTTATTTTACTTGTAAGAACGGACGCTTAAATATACTTTTAAGCGTCCGTTTGGAGCGGATTACGAGGCTCGAACTCGCTACCTCCACCTTGGCAAGGTGGCGCTCTACCAGATGAGCTAAATCCGCATACTGTATGGTGCCTCCGGACGGAATCGAACCATCGACACGGGGATTTTCAGTCCCCTGCTCTACCGACTGAGCTACAGAGGCATTGGCGACCTGGTTGGGGCTCGAACCCACGACCTCTAGCGTGACAGGCTAGCGTTCTAACCAGCTGAACTACCAGGCCAAATATGGTGGGAACAACAGGGCTCGAACCTGTGACCCTCTGCTTGTAAGGCAGATGCTCTCCCAGCTGAGCTATGCTCCCACGCCTTATTTGTGCCACGCTGAGCGCTCTGTGCACTCACCGGCGACAAGCATTATATTACCATAAGTAATTTAATTTGTCAACACTTTTTTTAATTTTTTTTTAAAAAATTTATTTACCTGCTAATTCCCTGATTTCATGGGCGGAAAATGAATAATTTTTATCACAGAAATGGCACTCGATATTAGTACTTTCCTGCTCGGCTGCCATTTCAAGCAGATCCTTTTTGCCCATACTTATAAGAGCCTTTTCTACCCTTTCGCGGCTACAATTACATTTATATGCAACCTGTGTTTCGTCAAGAACCTCAACCTCATAATATTTAAGGGCGGTTTTTATAATATCCTCAAGGGACATACCCTCGCTTAGCATTGTACTTATAGGACGCATATCCTTTATGCCGTCCTCAACCTTTTTTATTTCCTCATCAGTGGCAAAGGGCATCATCTGAATAATATATCCCCCTGCCTTTTTAACGGTAAGGTCGGGGTTCACAAGCACACCCAAGGCACAAACGGTGGGTATCTGCTCACTTATAGCATAATAGGCGGTAATATCCTCAGCTATCTCACCTGACACCAGGGGCACCGAGCCGTTGTAAGGTTCCTTAAGGCCGATATCCTTTAAAACGTAAAGCGTACCCTCTTTACCTACTGCACCTGAAACGTCAAGCTTGCCCTTTTCGTTAAGAGGGATTTCAACAATTGGATTAGAGGCATAGCCTCTAACGTTTCCCTGTGCATCGGAAACGGCGATTACCGAGCCTGCAGGGCCGTTACCTGCAAGGCGCAGGGTTACGGAATCATCTTTATTTTTAAGCATATTACCCATCATTGAAGCGGCGGTAAGCAGTCTACCGAGAGCCGCAGTAACAACGGCAGAGGTGGAATGTATCTGCTCGGCAGCGGCAACAACGTCAGTAGTATCAACGGCAGAGGCGATAACGGCTCCATCAGAGGTGATACATCTTATAAGTCTTCCCATAAACTAAATTCTCCTTGTAACGTAAACAATGCGTTGTGTGGTATCATTTGGCTCATTCTCACTCATTTCCTCGAAGCAGGCCACAAGCTCAAGCCCTGTCTTTTCAAGAGCAGCGGTTATTTCACCATGCGAATAAACCCTTTCGCTGAATTCCTCGCAGGAGCGAATATACTTTTCCTCTCCGTCCTCCTCAAAGAAGTCAAGCATCACGTCGGTGGTTTTAGTATCCTCATCATAGAAATTACTCCAAACACAGTAAACGGGTGGCTCATCTATAACAAAGGTATTATTTCCCAGAATTTCCTTCTGTTTATATTCCGTATTAAGGTCAAATATAAACAGCCTTTCCTTTTCCAAAAAAAGGGCCACGCGGGAAATTGCGCGGCAAAGCTGAGCATAATCTGTAATATGATTAAGGCTATCAAGGCAACAAACTGCCCCATCCACCGTACCGTAAAGCTCAAGCTCGGCGGCATCCTGACATAAAAACAGAATATCCTGCCCGAAGGTTTTAGCCTTTTCTCCTGCAACGGACAACATCTCACAGGAGATATCGACACCTATTACCTCTATTCCCCGCCTTGAAAGCTCCACTGAAAAGCCGCCCGTACCACAGGCAAGGTCAAGGGCAAGGGTTGGCTTTTTATCAAATTTTTCAAACAGGCCCAATAGATACTCGGTGCGGCTTTTATAATCCACGTCACCCGTTAAGGAATCATAATAACGGGCAAAAGCATTATACATACTCATTATTTTTCAAGACGCTCAAAAACAACATCGTAGCCGTTATCAGGCTCATCCATAGAGCGGTTAACGCGGCTTATTGTGGCGGTTGAAGCACCTGTGGCTGCAACAATTTCACTATATACCTTCTTTTCCCTAAGCATACGAGCAACGGTGAAGCGCTGGGCAATAGCCTTTATTTCCTTAGGGGTGCAAACGCCGCTGAAATATTTGCGACATTCCTCAATGTTTTCAAGGGTTAATATAGCGCTGAAAAATTCATTAACGGAGGGTGTGTTTATATCCTTCATATATAATACATCCTTTACTTTTTACTAAAAAAATTTTAACACAACAAAGTGCTAAAGTCAATGAAAAAACGCGAACTGTTTTAATTATGATGCGCCAAAGCCTTTTCTTTGGCGCGATAGGCTAATACTCCAAGCGCTGAAAAAAGGTTTAAAAAATGTCTTGCAGAAAATAATTATTTCTACAAGACATTTATATTTTTCCTTTTGGTCTGCGCTTAATTAAAACAGTTTATTCAGCCATAATGGCACGGAAAGCCTCTCCGTCTATCTTTTCCTCCTCAAAAAGCTTTTGAGCCACAAGGTGAACCTTGCTCATAGAGCCTTCAAGAAGGGACAGCGCCTTTTTATACTGTTCCATAACGATGTTCTCGGTTTCCTCATCAATAAGAGCGGCTATCTTGTCCGAATAGTTAGGTGTGGACGAGAAGTCACGGCCTAAGAATACCTCGTTATTATCATTACCGTAGGCAACAAGGCCAAGTTTTTCGCTCATACCGTATTTTGTAATCATCTGACGGGCAAGCTCGGTTGCACGCTGAATATCGTTGGAGGCACCTGTGCAGATATCATCCTGGGTGAGCTGCTCAGCAGCACGGCCACCAAGGAGAGAACAAATTTGCTCCAGCATCTGATTGCGGGAAACGTGACCCTTATCATCGGTAGGCAGATACATTGTATAGCCTGCAGCCATACCGCGGGGAACAATGGAAATCTGATGCACAGGGTCTTGAGTTGGCAAGAAATAGGAAACAACAGCGTGACCTGCCTCGTGATAGGCGGTTATCATTTTATCCTTATCCTTAACAACGTGGGATTTCTTTTCGGTACCCATAACCACCTTAACGGTAGCCTCCTCAATCTGCTCCTGAGTTATGGCCTTAAGACCTTTACGGGCGGCAAGGAGAGCGGCTTCGTTAAGGAGGTTTTCAAGGTCAGCTCCCGTAAAGCCTGAGGTGGATTTTGCAATGGTGGAAAGTGAAACGTCAGGACCCAGTGGCTTTCCGCGGGAATGAACCTTAAGTATTTCCTCACGGCCCTTAACGTCAGGATAATTAACGGTTACCTGACGGTCAAAACGGCCGGGACGAAGGAGTGCGCGGTCAAGGATGTCGGGGCGGTTGGTTGCCGCCATAACGATAACTCCTTCATTAGTACCGAAGCCATCCATTTCAACCAGCATCTGGTTAAGGGTCTGCTCTCTTTCATCGTGACCGCCGCCAAGGCCTGCGCCACGCTGACGGCCAACGGCATCAATTTCATCAATAAATATAATTGCGGGGGCGTTTTTCTTGGCCTCATCAAAAAGGTCACGAACACGGGAAGCACCTACGCCAACGAACATTTCAACAAAATCGGAGCCTGAAATGCTGAAGAAGGGCACCCCTGCCTCACCTGCAACGGCACGGGCAAGAAGTGTTTTACCTGTTCCGGGAGGGCCCACAAGAAGCACACCCTTAGGAATACGGGCGCCAAGCTCATTAAAACGTTGAGGATTTTTAAGGAACGCAACTATCTCCTCAAGCACCTGCTTTTCCTCATGGGCACCTGCAACGTC
>JAZSEH010000003.1:0-20744 GCA_045531585.1 Acutalibacteraceae bacterium | reverse complement strand
TAATATGCCGTAAGGCATACATCATCGCACAAAGTGCGATATCATATCGAAGATATATCACCCGTTCTGGATAGGGACGGATATCATTGAGGCACACTTCCTTACGGAGTGTGCCTCAATCGGGTGCTTGGTTTTTAATCCCTTTTAGAAAAGCTATAGCCTTCATCACTATATGTGCAAATAATTTTATCCTCTTTGGAAATCGTACCGTCAAGAATAGCCTCACTTAGCTTATCCTCAATATCGCTTTGAATTGCACGGCGCAAGGGTCTTGCACCGTAAACGGGATCAAAGCCCTTTTGGGCCACTGCCTTTGCAACGCTGTTATCAAATTCTATATCAACCTGAATACCGCTAAGACGTTTTTTAAGAACTTCCAGCATTTTCTCTGCAATTCTTAGAATATCATCCTGAGTAAGCTTTTTAAAGACTATAATATCATCTATTCGGTTTAAGAATTCGGGACGGAAGGCTTTTTTTAGTTCCTCCAACACGCTTTCCTTTATTTGACTGTCGCTGCTACCGCTTTCGCTTTCGGTAGCAAAGCCAAAGGAGGTCTTTTTTTCGGTTATAAGGCGTGCGCCGATATTGGAGGTCATAATTATAACGGCGTTTTTAAAATCCACCCTGCGGCCCTGAGAATCGGTTAAAATACCATCCTCAAGAATCTGGAGAAGAATGTTGAATACATCGGGGTGAGCCTTTTCTATCTCATCAAAAAGGATAACGCTGTATGGATTTCTCCTTGCCTTTTCGGTAAGCTGACCTCCCTCTTCAAAGCCCACATAACCGGGAGGCGAGCCAACAAGACGGGAAACAGTGTGCTTTTCCATATACTCTGACATATCGAATCTGAGCATTGCATTTTCACTACCGAACATAGCCTCTGCCAAGGCCTTGCAAAGCTCGGTTTTACCAACGCCTGTGGGGCCTAAGAATATAAAGGAGCCTATGGGACGCTTGGGGTCCTTAAGACCAACTCGACTACGTCTTATAGCCTTGGAAACTGCGGTTACCGCCTCATCCTGACCAACCAATCTATCATGCAGAATGCCTTCAAGATTCAACAGCCGCTCGCTTTCCTCCTTGGTAAGCTGAGCCACGGGAACTCCCGTCCAGCCTGAAACTATCTGGGCAATATTTTCTGCCGTTACTTCGCCGTTTGCGTGGCTGTTTTCATTCTGCCATTTTTCCTTTATACCCTCGCGCTTTGCCTTAAGCTCGCTTTCCGTATCACGAAGCTTTGCCGCTTTTTCGAAATCCTGTTCATTTACGGCGGCATTCTTTTCTTCCTCTATATTTGCTATTTCTTCATCAAGCTTTTTTATATCATCGGGAGGGACAAGATTATTAAGGCGCACACGAGAACCTGCTTCATCAATAAGGTCAATGGCCTTATCGGGTAAAAATCTATCATTTATATATCGCGCCGAAAGCTTTACGGCAGCCTCTAAGGCATCATCGGTAATACGAACCTTATGGTGTGCCTCATACTTGTCTCTTAGTCCCTTCAGAATAAGCCGAGCATCCTCTTCAGAGGGCTCGTTAACGGTTACAGGCTGGAAACGACGTTCAAGAGCCGCATCCTTTTCAATATTTTTTCTGTATTCTGCAAGGGTTGTTGCACCTATTACCTGCAGGTCGCCTCGGGCAAGGGACGGTTTTAAAATATTTGCCGCATCGGTAGAGCCCTCTGCAGAGCCTGCCCCCACAATGGTATGAACCTCATCAATAAACAGTATTATATCATCTGCATTCGTTACCTCATCAATAACGGCCTTAATACGTTCCTCAAAATCACCGCGGTATTTTGTGCCTGCCACCATACCTGTAAGGTCAAGAGAAATTATACGCTTATCAAGAAGAATATCGGGGGCCTCACCTGCTGCTATTTTTTGTGCAAGTCCCTCGGCAATGGCGGTTTTACCAACACCGGGCTCACCAATAAGGCAGGGATTATTCTTTGTTCTGCGACAAAGTATTTGAATAACCCGCTGAACCTCTTCATTTCTGCCTATTACGGGGTCAAGCTTACCCTCTTTAGCGCGGGCGGTAAGGTCAAATCCAAATTTATCAAGGGTGGGAGTTTTTCCGTCACCTGCAGTTCTTGTATCATTTGCTACCTTTCCTTGATGCTTACCGATATCTCCCATACCTGCGGCCTTTAAGGCATCCTGCGTAAGGGAGGCGGCATCAACACCCATTTCGCCTAAAAAGCGCACGGCATAATTATCACCTTCGCTAAGCAGACCTATAAGCAGATGCTCTGTGCCCACCAGCTGTTTTCCCATACCCTTGCAGGAAGTAAGGGCAAATTCCATTATACGTTTAGATCTGGGGGTGAAGTATTCGGGAGCAAGCTGAGTTTTATTTCCACTGCCTATTTTATCACGCATAAGCTCCTCAAGCTCATTTGCATCGGCACCGTGTCTGGCAAGAATGGTGCCTGCAACGCCGCTGCCCTCCTTTAAAAGGCCCAGCAGTAAATGCTCACTGCCAATATAAGTGTGCCCCATATTCTCTGCACTTGCTATTGCAAGATTAAGTGCATCATTAGCCTTTTGAGTAAAATTTTTAAAGTTAAATTTCAACTAAATCACTTCCTTAGTGAATCATTTTAAATGTTAATTAAGCATCTCCCTGATAATATCGGCACGCTTAACGTCCCTTTCATCAGGGGACATTGTACCAAAACGGCGCATTAGCATAAAGGGCTGACCATCGGTTAATATGCGCAGAGGAAGATTAGCGTCAATATCAAGTATGCCCATACTTTGTCCAAGTTTAATCCTTGAAACAAGATTTAACATTTCCTCACTTGATAATATGCGCTGATATTTAAGGGTAGCATAAGCGCGCCATACAATATCCTCAAGGCGGGTTTTATCAAAGGTGCTTCTTCTTTCCCTTTCTTTTTCAACTATCTGCATTGCAATTACCTTTAAGTTATCCAGGGCGGTTTTTTCATCAATACCCAAGGTTATCTGGTTTGATATCTGATACATCGAGGCCTTTGCCTTACTACCCTCACCAAAAATTCCTCTTACGGTAAAGCCTATTTTTCGGATATGATCGGTTAAGGTTGCTACCTCCTTCGTGCTTTCAAGAATTGGAAGATGCAGCATTACGCTTGCTCTAAGACCTGTGCCAAGGTTTGTGGGACAAGAGGTGATATAACCAAGACGTTCATCAAAGGCAAAGCTTAAATCAACGTCTAAAAGTCTTTCAAGCTCACAAGCGGTATTGTATGCCTTTTCAAGCTCAAGACCGCCCATTATTACCTGTATACGCAGGTGATCCTCCTCACCTATCATAACACATACCGTTTCATCGGAATTAATCAGTATAGCCTTTTCCTGAGCATTAGCGGCAAATTCAGGACTTATTATATGCCTTTCCACCATAGCCTTAATTTCGTGCTCGGGAACCGTA
This sequence comes from Acutalibacteraceae bacterium, assembly GCA_045531585.1. Classification (GTDB taxonomy): domain Bacteria; phylum Bacillota; class Clostridia; order Oscillospirales; family Acutalibacteraceae; genus SIG587. The sequence goes on along the minus strand of JAZSEH010000003.1, from coordinate 17,312 downwards.
CTCATTTCAATATATTTTAGTTGAGAGGTCAGTGGTGTATTAAACCTTTCGGTTGCCTGCTTAACCTTAAGATTAAGCTCCCGTCTTTGCTCTACAGTCATTCGGGCAGGAAAAGGTATTCCACTTAAATTTCTTGCAAGGCGGATGCGGGTGCTTATAACAACGTCATTTTCATTTTTTGAGGACATATACCAGCTACTCATTATCCTTTCCCTCCAATTCCTTTATTTCGTCACGTACCTTTGCGGCCTCTTCAAATTTTTCGGCCTTAACAAGCCCGGCAAGCTTTGCACGAAGCTCCCCTATTTTATCCTCCTGTTTAATCACAAGTGGTGCGCGGTTGGGATGGTTCCCTGTATGCTTTGTGCTTCCATGTACCCTTTTAAGATAGGGCAAAAGCTCGTCGTAAAAGGTATTATAGCAGTTTGCACAGCCTGCCTTACCCGTTTCGGCTATATCGGAAAAGGTGCATCCGCACACCTTACAACGTGTAGTATCTGAAAGCTTTGACTGTGTAAGAGTATCTCCAAACATTGAAACCAGCATATCTGCAAGGCTGTTCTTGGCAGAATAGCCACCTGCAGCGGCACAGTAGCCGCAAAGATTTTTTTCGAAAACCTCACCGTTTATAACGGTATGGATATGGGTAGTAGCGGGATTTTTTCCGCAGTTTTCACACATCATAATATTTTTTCTCCTTTCATATCTGGGTAAGCAACAACTGTTTTAAAATTGCCGCACGTAAATATTCACGGTATTCAACGGGAACCTGCTGCATAACCGTTCCCGAAATGGCGGCGGCTATCATATTAGCTGCCTCTTCACTTATAAGTGCGGTTTGCAAGCAGTTTTCTATAACTATTCTTGCCGCCATTGAATCAATTCGGTCACCTATAGAATTTATAATGTGCATAAGGGCTGAAGAATGACTTAAAGTTACTCGGGTTATGCGGATATATCCACCGCCTCCCCTTCGGCTTTCTATTAAATATCCGTGTTCAGGAGTAAAACGCGAGGATAAAACGTAGTTTATCTGACTTGGAGCACACCCAAAAAGTGCGGCAAGCTCATTACGCTGTATCTCGGCAATATTTTCCTGAGAATCATTTAACATCTGTATAATTTTTTCGGTTATAAGATCACTCATTCTCATAGCTTTTCATCCTTTTTGACTTTTACTGACCTTTATTATAAACAGAAAGTCAGGGAAAGTCAAACTTGTGTTTTGCTTTGTTTTTGCTTGAATTTTAAAATTAGCATAGCAAATCCTGCCTTTTTCTTTTATTTGCTAACTTTTTCTTTATTTTTTATGATTTGAAAAATGTAACACCTTAATAGGCTTTCACATAGTATGTGATGAAAAAGGAAAAAGGAGGTTAGCCTTATGTGTAACGGTTTCGGTAGCAACTGCACCTGGATCATCATCCTTATACTCATCCTCTTCTGCTGTGGCGGTAATAACGGCTGCGGCTGTGCTGACGTTAGCAACAACGGCTGCGGCTGCTGCTAATTAAAGCGTAAAAAACGGTTGTCTTTTCTAAGACAACCGTTTTTTATTTTTACTAACTTTAATAATTAATAAAATAAGAAATAACAACAATAATCCTGTAATGGTACCCGAAAAATCAATAAGCACGTCGGTTACGGCCCCTACCCTGCCCGGTACGTAAAGCTGGTGTATTTCATCGCTTATAGCATATAAAAGAGCAATTCCTGCCGACAAAAAATACTGCCAAAACCTTTTAATTCTTTCAAAGGTAAAGGTAAATACGCTGACACAAAGTCCCAATACCAGATAAATGCTGAAATGGGCGATTTTACGAACAACAAACTGATATGAGGATATTATCTGCGCCTGCGACTCAGGACTTAACAACTCGAAATCAGCAGTAAGAATTTTTGCAATAAATACAATAACGCTACCACTGGTATTTGAGGAAGTTTTAGAATCCTGTGCAGACATAGTAAAGATAAAAATCATTACTAAAATAGTAAGAATTATGCCAATTATTCTTTGTAACCTTTTATTTTTCATACTTACTCCAAAAAAGGCAGGGATTATTCCCTGCCCTTAACTTATTTTGCACTTGTGCCAACATAGTTTTCGGGGTCAACACGGCTTCCGTTAACATATACCTCATAATGGAGATGTGGACCTGTTGAACTACCTGTAGAGCCAACATAGCCAATTACCTGACCCTTTTTAACCTTTTGTCCAACACCCACCGCCACACGTGACATATGGGCATAAAGGGTTTTATAGGTACTTCCGTTAGAGCCGCGACCGTGGTCAATCATAACATATCTTCCCCAACCACCGCCGCAATCGTCACCATAAACACTGTAGTGGTTGCAGTAGTTAGAAATATCCTGAACGGTACCGTTTGCCGAGGCAACTATTTTAGCACCGTAGATACCCGAGCCTGTAATATCAATACCGCTGTGATGTTTTGACCAACGAGGGCCAAAGCCGGAGATTATCCAATAAAAGCCCGGAACAGGCCATTTGAAAGCACTTCCGTCGTATTTATCGGAGCTACCCGAGCTTTGCTGAGCTATCTGTAGCATATAGTTATCCATTTGATTTTCGAGCTTTTTCTTATCTGCCTCAAGAGAATTTTTATCGGAAGCTATGCTATTTATAACTCCCTGAACTGCTGCAGCTTGCTTTTCAAGTTCACTCTGCTTTGCGTCAAGGTCTTTTCTTATAGCATCCTGTTCGGCAATGCGTTCTTCGTTCTTCTTTATTTCGGCTTGTATTTGGGAAATTGTATCAACAATATCGTTAATAAGCTTTTTATCCCTTGCAGAAACGTCCCTTGTAAGCTCAGAAAGCGCAAGGAAATCCGAAAAATTTTCGGCGCCTAAAAGAATTTGAACGTTACTTCCCGTATTACTCATATAAATTGCACGGATACGCTTTTTAAACTGCTTCTTGCTCTCCTCTATTTCGGCATTCTTCTGTTTAATTACGCGTTCACTTTCGGCAATTTCAGCCTCTACAGCATCTATACGGTCAATACAAACGTTTATCTGCTTTTGCAGATTGGCAATTTGCCTATCGTAAGCATCCTTAATTTTTTGCTGACTTGCCTGCTGATTTCTAAGACCGTTAATTTCATTTTGAAGCTCCTTAGCCTCAGCCTCAAGCCGTTTAATCTCACTCTGCATTTGGCTTACACTGAGAGCTGATGCAGAGAAAGGTATACATATTATCATACAAACACATACAAGCGCCGCAATAACCCGCCGTAATGTTTTAAATTTCATAAATACTCCTTTTAGTGTGAAAAGTTTATATTGCAGCAAATTCGCTGCCCTCTTTTCTAAGATATTTGCTTATCATAATAACACTGCCTATAGTACCTGCAATAACACCTATGGCAATAAACACAAGCAGAAGCTGAACTGCCATGGTGCTAAAGCCTATTATGTCAGAGGTGCCAAGACTGGTTTTTAAGGTTTCTATCGCTATTCTGTAGCAGAAATAAACAAGACCCTCCGACAGTATGGCAGAGATAAGACCGATGGTTATACCCTCCACCACGAAAGGCAGGCGAATAAAGGCATCGGTAGCGCCAACAGCCTTCATTATGCTTATTTCAAGCTTACGGTTATACATTGTAACACGAATGGTATTTGAAACTATTACCAGAGAGATTACAAGTAAAATTGCAATTATCCAAACACCTGCCGTGCCGATACCGTTCTTTATGGCAGTTATCTTTTCAGCAAGATCGTTTTGAGATACGATAGAATCAACTCCGGAAAGCTTTTCTATCTCAGAAATAGTCAGTGAGAATTTTGAAAGATCGGTCATTGTGACCTTAGCGCCATCGGATAAGGGGTTTCCGTATTCCTCGTCAAGGAACTCAAAATACTGTTCCTTACCCTCAAGCATAGACTCTTTAATATTTTCAAGACCCTGTTCTCTTGATACATACTCTACCTTAGCAACGTTATCTATCTTCTCAATTTCAGCACAGAGGGCTTTTGCCTCCTCCTCATTATGGATGAGGTAATCGCTGTTTTTAATATTGTTTTCGTCAGGCTCATCGGCAGAAACGGTACCGTCCGAAGATGTGCTTGCGCTTTCGGTTTGTGATGAAGCTGCCTCTGAGGAGGCATCCGACGATGAGCTTGTCTGAGAGGAAGTATCCCTATCTCCGTAAAGCACAGAGTTGTAGTCGTTAAAATAAACCATAACAACATTCTGCTTTTCAAGATTACCAAGAGCCTTATCAACATTGGCTGATAATAGCAAGGCTAAACCTATAAGAACCATACAGGCAACCAGCACACCAACTGAGGCCAGAGACATTAAACGGTTTACCCAAATGTTTTTTATACCTTCACGGGTAAGATATTTTACACTTTGTATCTTCATGAGAGTTCTCCTCCCATATTATCGGCAACGATTCGTCCGCCGTCAAGCATTATTACCCTGTGATGGAAATCACGAACAAGATTATGGTCGTGTGTAACCATAAGTATTGTTGTGCCGCGTTTGTTTATTTCAGTTAGGAGATTAACTATTTCGTATGACATATTGGGGTCCACGTTACCTGTAGGCTCGTCCGCAATAATAAGGCTTGGAGCATTTACAAGGGCACGGGCAAGGCCTACACGCTGCTGCTCACCGCCGGAAAGCTGGTTAGGCATTGAACGTGCTTTATGACCAAGACCTACCTTGCTGAGCGCCTTGGATACCTCCACACGTATTTTGCGGTTAGAGGCACCTGTTACGTGCATTGCAAAGGCAACGTTTTCAAACACGTTCATATTAGGTATCAGGCGGAAATCCTGAAAAACGATGCCCATTGTACGGCGAAGCATGGGAACTTCTTTACGGGGCATTTTTGTAAGGTTAAAGTTATTGACAAATATTTCCCCTGTATTTGCCTTTTCCTCACGCATTATAAGCTTCATAAAGGTACTTTTACCTGCACCTGAGGAGCCTACAACAAAAACAAACTCGCCTTTGTTTATGCGGACGTTCACGTCCTCAAGAGCGTGAGTACCGCTGATATAGGTTTTTGATACGCCGCGGAACTCAATAATGGGCGCCGCCTCATTCCCCAAAATAGCGTTGATATTGATGGTACTCACTCTTTCTTAATATTTAATAGGATTGGTTTTTAAATATTTGTTTACCATAAGGGCAATCTTGAAGATTATTGCATGATCGAACTCACGAAGGTCAAGGCCTGTTATCTTCTTGATTTTTTCAAGACGGTAAACAAGGGTATTTCTGTGAACGAAAAGTTTTCTTGAGGTCTCGGACACGTTCAGGTTATTTTCAAAGAAACGCTGAATGGTGAACAGGGTCTCCTGATCAAGACTTTCAATAGAGCCTCTTTTAAATACCTCTTTAAGGAAGGTATCACAAAGTGTTGTGGGAAGCTGATAGATAAGACGGGCAATTCCCAGATTATCATAGCAAACTATGGTTTTATCGGTATCAAATACCTTGCCAACCTCAAGGGCTGTCTGGGCTTCCTTGAAGGAACGTGCAAGGTCCTTAAGACCTTCAACGGTTGTACCTACGCCAACAACAACGTGGGTATAGAACTCACCCGAAAGAGTATCAGCAATAGTGGAAGCCAGATTCTCTATATGCTTAGGCTCAATACCCTGCTTTGTCTCCTTAATAAGAGCGATGTCGGTCTCATTAATGTTTATAACGAAATCCTTAGTCTTATCAGGGAAAAGATTCTGAACGATATCGTATACCGAAACATCGGTAGGCTCAACGGTGCGAATAAGGATAACGGTACGCAGAACGTCACTGTTAAAGTACAGTTCACGAGCCTTAAGATAAATATCGCCGGGTAAAATATTATCAAGGATTATGTTCTTAATAAAGTTACTGCGATCATATTTTTCATCATAATAGAATTTGATATTAGCAAAGGCAACGTTAAGTACAGAGCAATACTTTTCGGAAAGCAGATCGGTACCTTCTACAAAAACAACATAACTGCTGCCCTGAGAAGCTGTTATTACCTTTAAGGTATAGTTGCCGGTCTGCACACAATCACTACCCATAGAGGCAATGGTTGCGCCCACGTCAATAGTGTCACCAATCTTGCCAAGCTCACTGCAGGCAATTACGGTGAAGGTGCTGTCAAGTATGCCGAACGTTTTGTCAATAGAATCCTTCATCTGATGAATGACGGTTTGAAACAAGCGATTTGACATTTAAAAAACTCCTAACCTTTTGTATTATATAGATATAATCACACAAATTTATTTTACACAAAAACTCACCATTTTGCAAGCATTATTTATTAAATAATTAAAAATTATTACAAACAATTACAAAATAGTTATTTTTCGCCGGAAAATGCGGTAAAAAAACGGCACAAACCCTAAGGGTTTATGCCGTTTTTAGCGTTTTAGATAACAAACTGACGAAGATATCTACAGCTGAGCTTAACGGAATCAAGTATCTTTTCCTTACAGCTTTCAAAGGCCTTATCCTCAACCTCTACACAAACAAAGCTGTCATAGCCAATATCGGTAAGAGCGGATATATATTTGCCCCAATCAACGTCACCAAGACCGGGAAGCTTAGGACTCATATACTCAAGAGGATATGCCATAACTCCAACGTCGTTAAGCTTATCGGGATAAAGCTTGATATCCTTGCAATGAACGTGGAAAATCTTATCCTTAAACTCATAGATAGGCTTAATATAATCTATCTGCTGCCAGATAAAGTGGCTGGGGTCATAGTTAATACCGAAATTATCGCTGGGAATAAGTTCAAACATCTTTCTCCAAAGCTTGGGTGTGGTGAACAGGTTCTGTCCGCCGGGCCACTGATCGGGGCCAAAGAGCATTGGGCAGTTTTCAATGGCAACCTTAACGCCCTTCTCCTCAGCAAGCTTAATAATGGGAGGCCAAACCTCCTTAAATATTTCAAGGTTCTCCTCAACGGTCTTGGTCTGGTCACGACCTATAAAGGTGGTAACCATATTCACACCAAGGAGCGCACTCATATTGATAACCTTTTTAAGATGGTCAATGCTTGCCTGACGCTTATCTAAATTACCGTCCATAGTGTTAGGATAAAAAGCTAAAGACGAAATCTCAACACCTTTTTTTTCACAGTAATCCTTAACATATGCAATGTAATCTGCGGAGGTATTATCCACGTCAATATGGCTAACGCCTGCGTAACGGCGCTCTGCCTTACCCTGAGGCCAGCAAGCAACCTCAACGCAGGTACAGCCGTTAGCAGCTATATCGTCAATCATTTCTTCAAAGGTAAAACCGTCATAAATAGCACTTACTACACCGAGTTTCATATTACTTCTCCTTACGTTAAATATTTACTTTCAGGGTTTGACGGGCTTCATCGGATTTAAAGCAGGCTTCCATTACGCAAAGAACTCTGCGTACTTCACAGTTTTTTATAAGCTGTTCTTGACTGCCCTCTACCGCAGCACAATAGTTGCGGTAAAAATTATGTACGTCGCTGGTGGGACGCTCAATATCATACTCATCAAGGGTCAAATGATCACGTGGTGCCATGGTTTTTGTAATACCCGCCGCATTTTGTACAGGGGTAACATCCTTCTCTATCCAACGGGTAAGCTTGGCTATATGGGCCTTCTGCTGCCAATCGGAAAGGAAAAGGGAGCCCTCTTTACACTGCATATAAAAACGGGGCATAGCAATGAAGTTATAGGTACCAACCTCAACGTAGGCGGATTTGCCCGTTTCAAAGGCAAGCTCCAAACGGAAGCCGTCATCAACCTCATTATTGGTGATATGAGTGGTAACACAGTTCACCGCAGTAATTTTATCAGGAATGAGTTTTAGCATCTGGTCAATAAGATGTACGCCCCAGTCAAGAATCATACCGCCACCGGGAGCCTTTTCACAACGCCAATCGCTGGGGATACCGCGGGAGCCGTGGATACGGGATTCCACACGGATAACCTCACCTATTTCGCCGCTTTCAATAACGCTTTTTACACCTAAATAGTCAACGTCCCAACGTCTGTTCTGGTGTACAGAGAATACCTTGCCTGCTTCCTTCGAAGCGGCAACCATACGGTCAAAGGATTCAACCGAAAGCGCAACGGGCTTTTCGCAAATAACGTTATGTCCGCTTTTGAGTCCGTTTACAACAAGATCCTCGTGAACGTCATTAGGGGTTGCAACCACAATAATATCCACCTGTTTATCGGCAAAAATCGCTTCATTAGAGTCATAAACGAATATACCGTTATCCTTGGCGGCAGCTCTGCGATTTTCCCTGATATCGTAGGTACCTGAAAGGGCAACTACGTCACTTTTAAGCACCTGGGAGCAATGCCAGGCGCCCTGTCCGCCGTATCCGATTACAGCAACATTTAACTTTTTCATTGTTATCACCACAAGACCTGTCCCTTACATAAGGGAGCATTTTACTTTACGCTTTTATTTCACAGTAAAAAAACAGTCAACACAAGAACCTATTTTGGATTTTTGTGTTGACCGCCCTAATTTTTACAATTTTAGCTTAAAGCTAAACCGTCTTACCCGATAGATTATATCTCGGGAACCACGATCTCAACTTCCTTACCCAGAGCTGCAGACTTGTTGATACCGTCAATAATAGCCTGATTGTAAACGATCTGGCTGGAAGGAACGGTAGCAGTGCCGCCCTCTTTAATAGAATCAACGAATGCACGAAGCTTCTTTTCAAAGAGGTTTCCGCCGCCTGTGATAAGGGGAATTTCGTACTGAACGCTTCTGCCTGCAACCTGCTTATAAATGGTAAGAGGCTTGGGGAACTCTCCATTCCAGCAATCGGTAGAAGGAATACGCAGACCGCCCTCGGTACCGAGAATAAGTGCGTCGCCGCAGGTATCAATATTCTCGGCCCAAGAAATACGGAAGTCAAGAATAATATCACCCTCAAGACGAACAAAAGCGGCCGCAAAATCATCAACACCAAACTTTGCAGCATATTCGGGATGACCGGGATAGTATTCGGGGTCAGTACCGAAGAAATTAGAGGTATAACCTGTAACGGTAAGGGGCTTGGGATAGCCAACAGCGTTAAGGAGCATATCAAGAGAATAAGAACCGATGTCACCAACTGCGCCGATACCGCCGGTCTCCTTCTCAATAAAGGTGGTACCGAAGGGAGTGGGAATACCGCGACGACGGCCGCCGCCTGCCTGCAGATAGTAAACCTTACCAAGCTCACCGGACTCAACAATCTTCTTAATCATCTGCATATTGGGACCCATACGGGGCTGGAAGCCGATGGTAAGAATCTTGCCGCTCTTCTTCTCTGCCTTCATAACCTCAATAGCCTCATCAAGAGTTACGGTGAAGGGCTTTTCAAGCATTACGTTAACGCCTGCCTCAAGCGCATGGATAGCACAGGGAGCGTGCTGAGTATTGTATGTACAGATAGAAACACCGTCAAGGTCCTTCTCACCTGCTAAGAGAGCCTCGTCGCTATCATATATGCGAGCGCCTTCAATGCCAAACTTCTTAGCAAAAGCCTCTGCCTTACCGGGGACGATATCGGCAAGGGCAACAATCTCAACATCAGGGAGGTTTTTGTAGCCGGATGCGTGGGATTCTGCAATCCAACCTGTACCGATGATACCGATCTTTACCTTGCGATTAGCGTCTACGGTTTTTTCATCATGGATTTTTTCAAATGCGTTTAAATCGTTTATAGCCATAATAAACAACTCCTTTTATTTCTCCCGCTGAACACGGGTAAATTACAAATTAAAATTTACAGGGAACGGATGTAGTCAATGCTCATCTTGGCGCACTCCATAGGAGTTTTGCCAAGGCTGGGATTATCCTGCTCAACAATAACGATGCCTGCGCCTGCGGCCTCGGCAGCAGCAAGAACAGCTGCAACATCCTGAACACCATAGCCAACGGGACGAAGCTCAAAGGGAGCGACCTCCTTATCATTAGCCTCAACCTCGCCACCGTCAATAAGGTCATACATATTAGCGGACTTGCTACCGAAATAGTCCTTAATATGTACTATGGGAGCGCGGCCCGTATACTTCTTAACATATTCGGCAGGATCCACACCGCCTACCCTTGCCCAGCAGGTATCAACCTGTGTCTGAAGGTCAGCAGGATCGGTATCGGCATAAAGAATGTCAAGCTTATTCTTTCCGTCAATCTTTTCAAACTCAAAATCGTGGTTATGGTAGCAAAGCTTAATGCCGTATTTACGCATAACAGCGGCATACTTCTTAATATCGGCAAGGAATTTATCATAATCAGCTCCGCCGGGAAGATTTTTTCCGTCAGACCAGGGAATTACCATAAATTTGCATCCGATTTCTGCATATGTCTTAACCTCACCCTCAATATCGGCAGCCATTAAGGGAAGGCCTACGTGAGCCGAAACAGGATTCAAGCCTAATTCGTCACAAAGTGCTTTAACTTCCTCGGCACTATGTCCGTAAAGACCTGCAAACTCAACGGCATCATAGCCCATTTCCTTTACTTTTTTAAGGGTTCCAGCAAAATCCTTCTGCATATCGTCACGAACAGAATAGAGCTGCAAACCAATAGGTAATTTAGTCATAAAAACACTCCCTTGTTATTACTACTTGTATTTTATACAATATCGTGTTATAATTCAAGACAAATAGTTTTCTTTTTTGGACAAATATTGCTTTTTGAGGTTTAGTATGAAAATTTTCTATCAAAAGATGAAAAACTCCATAAGAGTACGCTCGGTTCAGGCCCTTAGCCCTACAGCCCATTTTCATTCCCATATTGAAATATTGTATCTTTTAAGCGGTACCGCTCACGCCTATGCAGACCAGAAGTTATCGGTTATGGAACCGGGTGACCTGTTTATTGCTTTTCCTAATCAGATACACTCCTACCAAAGCTACGAAGGTCTCAATGCAATTCTAATTATATTACCCGTAAACTTTTTTGATGAGTACGCTCAGATACTTAATTCAAAGCTTCCTGACAGCGCCGTACTGCCAGACGGCAAGTGCAACAATGAAATAAAATGGCTAATAGAACAGATTTACTTTAATTCTTACAGTTCCAACACCTACAGAAAATCAATAATAAAGGGACTGGCCCAGGCTCTAATGGGTGAAATTCTTCAACGTGCCGTTCTTACCGATAACGACAACAGTGCTGACGATATACTCCACGATATTCTTTCGTACTGTAACGAAAATTATAGGAACAGTGAGCTTTCGCTTCAAACCTTGGCCGAAGGCTTGCACCGAAGCAAACACTATATTTCCCATATATTCAGCAACAAAATCAAAATGAACTTTAACGACTACATAAACTCACTTAGAATTGACGAGGCCTGCAGGCTTTTAAACGCAGATAACAACAGGCCTGTTTCCGAGGTTGCCTATGAGGTTGGCTTTGGCTCAATCAGGACCTTTAACCGTGCCTTTTCAAAGTTTAAAAAGGAAACGCCGAGAAGCTATAAAAGATAGAAATGAAATTTAGCAAGTAAGCCCGTTTCTTCGTGCTTCAAAAATTAGTTTGTTTTTGTCTATTTTACAGTAACTTTCTCCTAAAATACAGAAAATTTTTCTTCTATAGAAGCAATTTGTATGCTATAATTTAGTTATGTATAAAAAGGGAGGTTCGTTATGAAGTATATTATTAATGGTAATGTGATTTTGCAGGACGGAATTGTTAAAGACTGCGCGCTTGCTTTTGACGAAAAGATTTGCGGTCTTTTAGCTAAGGAAGAGATTCCCGACGGTGCCGAGGTTATAGATGCCAAGGGTGGTTACGTTGCTCCCGGTCTTGTAGATATTCACATTCACGGCTATTTAGGCGAGGACGCTTCCGACGGTAGTGCTGAAGGCATAAAGAAAATGGCTAACGGCATTATGAAAAACGGTGTCACATCCTGGTGCCCCACAACTATGACAGTAAGTATGGAAGAGATTAATACAGCTCTAAATACTGTTCGTTCCTTAAAAGGCGAAAGCAAGGACTGGGACGGTGCCGAAATTTTAGGCGTAAACCTTGAAGGACCTTTTATCAATCCGAAAAAGAAGGGTGCTCAGGCTGAAACTCATATCAAGCCTCTTGATGCACAGTTTGTTATCGATAATGCAGATATTATTTCACTTGCAACCGTAGCTCCCGAAATGGAAGGCGGCTGTGAAGGAATCAAGAAGGTTCGTGAAAACTGTTCCGTTAAAGTATCAATCGGACATACCGACGCCTCCTTTGAGGAGACCATCAACGGTATTGATGCCGGCGCAACCCACATCACACACCTTTTCAATGCTCAAACTCCCCTGCACCACCGCAATCCCGGTGTTGTAGGTGCGGCATTACTTAAGGACGTTTATACCGAGCTTATTTGTGATACCTTCCACGTACATAAGGGCTTATTTGAGCTTATTGCAAAAATCAAAGGCGATAAACTTGTGCTCATTACAGACTGTACCCGTGCAGGAGGTATGCCTGACGGCGAGTACACACTTGGCGGACAGAAGATTTTTGTTAAGGGTATAGAGTGTCTTTTAGAGGACGGCACCATTGCAGGAAGCGTATTAAAGCTTAACAATGCCGTTAAAAACGTTTACAACAATACCGATATGCCATTATGGAGTGTTGTTGCAGCGGCAAGCCTTAATCCTGCAAAGGCTATTGGTGTGGATGACCGCAAGGGCTCACTTGATGCAGGTAAGGATGCGGATATTATTATCACAGACGGTGATTTCAATATCATGAAAACAATTATTGGAGGTAGAATTAAATATGAAGCCTAAATTTGAAGCTAAATTGGACAAGGGCTTTCAGCCTATGATTTTAGTTTTTAACGATTTTGTTAAAAGAGCAAAAGAGGCCGGTGGCGAGAAATTAGTTATCGGCATTGAGCGCAATAACGGTTTTGTTTCAGCCTTTGAAATGACTGTTTTCCCTGACGGCACAGGCCACGATGATGAAAATCTTGGCGTTGTTGAGCGTATTGTTAAGACCTTACTTTGGGTAAGAGGCGGTTACAAGGTTATAATCGCAGGCTCAAAGCTTATTTATGAAGGAATTGCAAAGGCTTATGCCGCTGATGGTGCACGCGCATTTGATAATGATTTTATGGCAGGGGTTTATGAAAAGCCCTTCGAGTGTGTATGGAAGCCTATTGAGGAGGCTCCTGTAACACAGGAATCTGCAACACCTGTAGGCCGCCATTTAGACGGTTGCCGTATCGGCTTTGACGCAGGCGGTTCTGACCGTAAGGTAAGTGCCGTTATTAACGGTGAAAGCGTATATTCCGAAGAGGTTGTTTGGTTCCCCAAAATTAACTCTGACCCTCAGTATCAGTATGATGGCATTTTATCTGCCATGAAGTCTGCCGCTGAACATATGCCCAGAGTTGATGCTATCGGAGTTTCTTCCGCCGGTGTTTACGTTGACAATCGTATTATGGTTGCCTCTCTTTTCTTAAAGGTTTCTAAAGAGGACTTTGAAAAGAGAGTAAAGAATATGTATATCGATATCGCTAAAGAGTTTGGCGAAAACGTTCCTCTTGAGGTTGCAAACGACGGTGACGTTACCGCTCTTGCAGGCGCCATGGACCTTAACGATGATTCCGTTCTTGGTATTGCTATGGGTACAAGTGAGGCAGGCGGCTACGTTGACCCCGCAGGTAATATTACCGGATGGCTTAACGAGTTAGCCTTTGCTCCTGTTGATTATTCAAAGGACGCTATGGAGGATGAGTGGTCCGGAGATATTGGTTGCGGTGTTAAATACTTCTCACAGGACGGCGTAATTAAACTTGCTCCTGCTGCAGGCATTGAGCTTGACGAGGCATTATCTCCCGCCGAAAAGCTTAAGGTTGTTCAGGGCCTTATGGAAAAGAACGACCCCAGAGCAGCTGCTATCTACGAAACAATTGGCGTATACTTTGGCTATGCCATTGCTTATTACAGCCTTTTCTATGATATTAAGCACGTTCTTATTATGGGCCGTGTAACGTCAGGTGAGGGCGGCGTGATTATTCTTGATCGCGCTAACGAGGTTCTTAAGAACGAATTCCCCGAGCTTGCAGCAAAATGCAAATTGCATATCCCCGATGAGTCAAGCCGCCGCGTAGGTCAGTCTATTGCAGCAGCAAGCTTACCTGAAATCAAGTAATTCTTTCATCAATTTAAAAAAATGCGTTCCTTTGGGAACGCATTTTTTTAAAGTTCGCTTTTAAATATCTTTCTTATCCTTAAACGGTTAAGCATACATCCATCCTCTGCCCCGCCTGCACAATATGCAAGGAGAATTGCATTGTCTGCTGTTTCGTGTATTGCAGTATATGCAAAGCCTCTTTCCTCATCGTCCTCTATTATTTGAGATTGAGGAAAATTTATTCCTCCGTCTCGGCTCAAGGCGTAAACAAAAGGTGTTCTTCCGTCTGTCATCACATGTTTAACACTCATACTTTTACCATTGTAATACTTAGGTGCAGGATTCCACACCGCAATTATTTCTCCGCTATATAGCCTTTTCACATTCATAGGAGCTTCGGGACTTGTAAACCTTGAAGGCAAGGGCTGTGTCCAACTTTCTCCACCGTCAACGGAAAATGCTTCATATTGCCGTCCCGAATCATTACGTATAAGGCACCAAAGCTTGCCGTTTTCCAATTCAACAATACAAGGCTCCTGCACGCCTACAACGCAACCTCCCGAGGCAGGAATTGTAGTACCCTCAGATATTTTTTTAAAGCTTTTTCCGTCATCATCGGATGCAAAAACGCTTAAGGAACCGCTATCCAAAGCGGCAAGAAATTTTTTACCGTTATTATCTATACCATATGTAGCGGGATGATATGATGCAGGAATAATTATTCTTCCGCTTTCCGTTTTTATAACCATATTGTTAAGTACACAAAAGTATCCTTCTTCATCACCGCAAAGAATAGGCTCACTCCAGGTTTTACCCTCATCAGCGGAACGGGTAAAAAACGGGCGACATTGCACCGTGTCCCTCTTTTCAAGATAGAACATACCTATATCTGAGTTTTCCATTCTTAAAAAAGAAACGGACATAATGTTCTCTGCTTTAACCCTATCCCTTGAAAACAAAAGGAAAGGTTCACCAAAGGTTTCACCGTTATCAAAGGATTTTATGGCATAAATATCTGCACTGTCACCATCCTCAAAGCCGTCTCCGCTATACCGTGAATATGCATAGAGAATGCTGCCATCCGTTAAGGTTATAAAATCGCCCTCACTATTGCGGTTGTTTTCCTTAGTGGGAGCAAGCTCGCAAACCACCTTACCCTTCATACCTTTCTCCTAAACGCTTTTAATTATTTTAAATATATTATAATAATTCACTCCTATATTTTCAATACCCCGAAACGACATATCACAAATCAATATGTCGCTTCGGTAAACATTATTACATTTTAAAAGATTCAAGGTAAAAGTTTTTTATAATCAAGAAAACTCGGATGCCAAAATGACATCCGAGTAAAAATTAAACTGCTTATTTCATGCTGTTTTCATAAGCCTGGATCATCTTCTTAAAAGTGTGTCCCGTACTGCCAATATCTACAATACCATCATCAGAAGCCCCGTTTTTATCGGTTTTTTCGGCATTTTTAATAGATTTATGGCGTTTTCGCAAGGTGGACAAATGTTTCTCAACCGTCTCTCCTGAGAAAATCTTCACCGAAATTTCAACAGTGCCTTCTTCAATAGGGGTTACATAAATCTTGTCGATATACCTGTTTATGAACGCAGAGTCAATCATATTCTGACTTGCTTCATTTTCGGCTTTAAGCAATATATTGCGTATTTCTTCAATCTTTTGCTTATATTCAGCTCGTGAGTTGATTTCATATTCTATTTCCTGAATAGCCGAGTAAATTTCAGAAGACTCATCGGTAATTTGTTTGTTCATCTCTACAAAATCTCGGTCATTGATTTGTCCCGCAATATTGTACTCAAGCAATTTTGATTTTTTCTTTGATAAGAAATCAAGTCGGTCTTTTAACTTTTGTAGTTCACCCGAAGAAGTGTCCTTCGCTAATATTTCGGCATACATATTTGTATATTCCTCAATAATTAGTTTTGCATCCTCAGCGGTGTCCTTAAACACCTCGTAAAGAACTTCTTTAATTTCTTCCTCATAAATGGTGAACGAAGGACAAGAATCTGTACCGTTGTTAATTTTACCACTACATATCCAACGGGATAACACATTACCCTTGCGGTCTTTGCTATCCTTGCGATAGTAAAGCTTACCACAATGCGTACAGTACATTTTACCGGTCAACAGATTAGGGTGATTACATTGGTTTTGTCTGTTCTTGACATCATGGCTGCGCCTTCTAAGAACGGTGTTGGCTTTTTCCCAAAGGTCTTCGCTGACAATGGCAGGGACAATTTCGCCTGTTTCATCCTTAAACATAACCCATTCCTCAGGCGGTAAGAACTTTTGCTTTTTGGTGAACATATCAATAATCTTTACCTTGTTACCAACATAGTAGCCCTTGTATTTTGGGTTGGATATGGTGTTGGACATTGTGCTGTGGCAGATTCGCTTTCCATTATTATTGCGGTAACCCTTGTTCCAAAAGATTTCCTCAATCTGCTTCATACTGTATTGGTCGGTTGCGTAAAGCTCAAATAATTCCCGAACCATCTCTGCTTCTTTTTCGTCAATAACTAATCGTTTGTTGTCTTTGCGGTAGCCGAATATACGGCTGTTACCAAGGACAACATTTTTCTTTATGGCTTCTTGATGACCAAACTTAATACGTGAAGATAATTTTCTAAGTTCATCCTGTGCGATACCTGACATAATAGTAAGACGAAGTTCGCTATCTTCATCAAGGGTATTGATATTATCGTTCTGAAAGAATACACCTACACCATAGGAGAGTAGGTCACGAGTGTATTGAATACTGTCGAGCGTATTACGAGCAAAACGGGTAATTTCCTTTGTGATAACAAGGTCAAAAAGACCTGCTTTAGCATCACTAATCATATTGTGGAAGTTCTCTCGCTTTTTGGTGCTCATACCCGAAAGACCTTCGTCAATATATCCCTCAACAAACTCCCAGTTAGCGTTTTTTTTAATAAAGTTGCGGTAATAGGATATCTGGTTGTCAAGAGAGTTCAACTGCTCGTCCTTTTCAGAAGATACACGGGCATAAAATGTAACACGCATCGGTATCTCATATATACTTTTAGTCCTCATCATCTGTCTGACAGAATGTACATCCATAATTTAAAATTCTCCTTGCGTTGTTCATTGTCAAATTACGATATTATATTACCATAAACAAATTAATATTGCAATAAGGAAAATTA
>JAZSEH010000054.1:0-6699 GCA_045531585.1 Acutalibacteraceae bacterium | reverse complement strand
TAGATTTCTTTTATTTCATCGTATTTTGCAGTGTGACGGAAAACACCCAAAAGAGACGCGTTAATAGCGCAGGTAGGTCCGCCGGACTGTGCAATTGCAATATTCATAGTAAAAATCCCCTAATTCACATTATATATTGTATATTAACATAAATAATGTGAAAATACAATATATAAAAGTAAAGAAGCATACCCAAAAGGATATGCTCTTTGTTTGGCTGTTACGAACTATTTAGATGCCACTTTGTTCTTTAAAAAATCAATACGAAAAATTACAATTTATATTTCCTTCCAATCCGTGCGTTTAATCAGTTGCTCTGTAATTAACGAATTAATTTGTTTATTGAATTCATCCTTGTCAACTTCTGTTCCATCTATTTCATAATATGGACACGGTTCTGTACTGTCTGAATAAATCAATTCATCTCGTGCAAATAGGTTAGAAATATTCTCCGTTTCACCATTTGACTTATAACGGAAAAGCTTATAGCTTCGCGTGCCTGAATAATCATATTGCCGCACCATTATTCCATTACAAAGCGGATAATCACGACAACTTCCTTCCACAGAATCGCTGTTCCAACAGAGCATCTGTTCGCCGTCAAAATGAAATACACCATTATAACCACACGGGTTATCTTGCAATTGAACAAGCAGTTCTACCGCGCCATCTCCATCCAAATCCAAATAGGTGTATTCATACTCTAATGCAGTATCTTGAAAGTCAGGAATGTACCACTTTTCCTCCCATCCATCAGACAAGAATGTTTTATCTCCTGACAAGAAAGTGGAATAAGCTTCTATAACAGAATCATTTAGGGCTTCCTTTTCATTTGTACACCCGACGGTTCCCAGTATACAAATTAATGCCAAGGCTACTACTATTATTCTTTTCACATAATCACTCCCTTTTATTTAATTATAGCATAAAATAAGAAATCAAACAAGATGTATCGCCGTTTCGGTCGTTCAAATCCATCTTGACGGAGATCTCAGTTATATTCCACCGTTGGCGGAGTGAACTTCTTCACTATTACTTCTTACTTATTACTTCCCGAAAATCCTTGTATTTAAGAGAAAAGTGAAAAGTGAAAAGTGAAAAAGTAAAAATCCTCGTTCTTACGAACGAGGATTTTTGGTGGGAGCGGGTGGATTCGAACCACCGAAGTCGAAGACAACAGATTTACAGTCTGCCCCCTTTGGCCACTCGGGAACACTCCCAAATATTAAGTTGGCGGTCTTTCAACCGCGAAGTTTATTCTAACATAAACCTCTTGTTATGTCAAGTGTTTTTATTAAAAACCCAAAATATATTTTTAAAAAGGGTGGATTTTAAACCCTTGCTGTGGTATAATACATTAAAATCTATATTTCCGCCCGTGGCGCAGCTGGATAACGCAGCAGATTCCGATTCTGAAGAACGGGGGTTCGAATCCCTTCGGGCGGGCCAAAAAATTCGACTTGTTTCGACAAGTCGGATTTTTTTATCCATTGCGAAGCAGGTGGTATTTCATTAACGATGCCGTTGCTATTGTTGATTTGCAAGCGAATTTATAATGTAATCAAAAAAATTATGCCGAAGAATTACTTGTTCGTGTAGCTGAATGTAGTTAAGGCGTTGCCTTGTATTCTTTTTATTGTATTTGACTAACCTATATGATATAATGAAAATAGGTTGGTGAAATTATATAAATAATTTCACCTAATTCATTGCAATGATGTCGGTGTAAATAATCAGAGATTATTTACATAAAACCGCTACACTTAGCGGTTTTTCGAAAAGCTTTGATTGAAAGCTTTTCGACTACCGATTATCATTATTATGACCGTGTTAACGAACGCCATTGGCTCCCAGGTGAGGGCGTTATTGATTGGCAGGAGCTTTTAGATGAGCTTAAAAAGATAAATTATTCAGGCGTGTGGCTTTATGAAATAAATCTTAAATGTCCCGATTCAATTATCCGTGACAGAGACCTTACTCCGGATGATTTTGTGCGAAACGCTAAGGAGCTTTTTAAGGGTAAAGCCCCAACTGTTTTTCCAAGGCCCGTTAAAAAGCTTGGCTTCTGGGGCCCCGAAGAATAAGAAATAATAAAAAACCGAGTTTTTAACTCGGTTTTTTTGCTTTAAATTTTTCAAAAATAAAGGTTTTAAAATGCTTTTTTGAATTGTCAATTTCCTCCTGACTTTCAAAGGTCCAGCCAACAGGGAAGGCGCCAAGCAATATACAAAGACGACGGAAGAAATTGTTTTTATTTTTATGCTCGTAGGATATAAAATCAGGTCGGGAAAGGAAATTAAATATCATACATCCAAGTAGCCTTTTATCAATGCTGTCCTTGTAAAAACCGCTGGCAAGCTGACCGCGGCATATATTCTTCCTGTGCTTTTTGTACCACATAAGCACAGGGGGATAAAAGGACTGAATAAAATACTTTCCCTTGTAATTTTTCAGCACCTCGTCAGCGGCACGGCAAAGGGGAGCATAGTCAAGTGCGGCAGGGCATTTAACCTCAATAAGAAGGGGCACGCGGCCGTTTACAAGCTCTAAGCACTCCTTTAGTGTGGGTACCTGTTGGCTCCCACCACTGAGCCTCAGCTCCTTTATTTCCTTAAGGGTCATATCTTCAGGGCGCCTGTCAACTCCGCACATTCTTTTAAAGGTGTCATCGTGAAAAACAATAACCTGTCCATCAAGGGTTAAATGAATATCATTTTCAATGGCGTAGCCCGCCTTTGCCGCCGCATCAAAGGCGGCAAGGGAGTTTTCAGGTACGGTAGGGTCCACGGTATGTAGCCCTCTATGGGCAATAAGAAGTCCCTCAAGGATTTTCCTGTCAGGGTGTCGGCGAAGGGCAGGAAATATCAGAAAAAGGAAAAGCAGTACAAGTATTGACAAAATGATTAAAAAAACTACCACCGCTTAGTCCTCCACGTCAAAGCTTTCAAGCAGGCTTTTTTTCTGTGCAGGCTTTACATCACCGTGCTTTACAAGGGACATTGTAATAAAGGATAATACCGAGAAGCATACGGCATAGGGGAACAAAATGTCGTATCCTATTTTCAGGTTATCTATAAGCCAGCCCGAAAGCAGGGGAGTGGTAATCTGTGCCGCCATTGAAAAGGTGTAGTAAAGGCCTGTGTATTTTCCCACGTCTGCTCCTGAGCACATCTCCACCACCATTGGGAAGGAGTTAACGTTTATTGCCGCCCAGCCAATACCAACAACGCCGAATATAACGTACATCAGAGGTGTCTGCTGGCGGATAAATATTGCAATAAGATAGCATACCGTCATAAGGGTAATTCCAAGAAGCACCGTCTTTTTTCTGCCCAGCTTGCCCGATAAAAAGCCTAAGGGCACAAAGGCCGCTATTGCCGATATTGTGGCAACAAGCAGATAGCTTGAGGAGGTACCAAGGTCTGCACCCCAAACGTTTACGCAGTAACGGGAAAAGGCAGTTGTTACGGCGTTGTAGGCCATAAACCAAAGAAATACCGAGCAGAGGATTAGCGCAAGGCTAACAAAAACAGGGCGTGATAGCTTCTTACCCTGATTCTCATTTTCCTCAGGCTCATCGGTAATATTGGTCTCCCTTAGCACCTTGTTTTCCTTAACGGTGAATACCATAATAAGCACCGATACAAGCATAAATACTGCAATAACGGTAAATACAGGGAAAAAGGATTGGTCTGCACTGTAAACCGAGCTTCCGTCAGCCGCCTTCTCGCTTTTAAGCATAAACATCATAACGCCTGTGGCAAAAATACCGCCGATATATCCTACAAGGTTTATAATGGCGTTGGCCTTACTGCGCAGGGGCTTTTCGGTTACGTCGGGCATATAGGCAACGGCAGGGGTACGGTATATGGCCATTACCACAAGTATTGCCATAAGGGCTATGAAAAAGCCCCAGAAGTTTACGGTCTGTACCGTGTAGGCCAGCACAAACATAAGTATAAATGCCGCTATGGTGCCAAAAAGTATATAGGGTGTGCGCTTACCAAGGCGTGTTCTTGTCCTATCGGATATAGCGCCGAAAAGTGGTAGCATAAAAATGGCAAGAATATTGTCTATGGACATTATTGCATTGGCATCAAAGGTTTTAAGTCCAAAAAAGTTTTCCAGCAGGTAGGGCACCACCTGATCGTAAAACTGCCAGAAGGCAAGTATGGACATAAAGGCAAAGCCAATAAGCACCGTGCGCTTGTAGTTCAGTTTCATAGCGTTTCCTCCAAAACGTAGTCTTTAATAATATTCTCAGGTTTTCCTTTAAATATTAGCGTTTCTTTTGTTATGGGATGAGTAAAGGTTATTTTGTAGCTAAACAGCCCTATCTGATTAAAATCATCCCTGCCGCCGTATTTTCTGTCTCCTGCAAGGGGCATTTTACGGGAGGCGAACTGCACCCGTATCTGGTGGGTGCGCCCTGTGTGTAAAAGCACCTTTACCGCCGCCATACCGTCCCTTATACAAAGGGTCTCGTATTCAAGTAATGCCTCTTTAACACCCTTGCGCATCCTGTCAACCACAAAGGATTTGTTTTTTCTGCTGTCCTTAAAAAGCAGGTCCCGCATTTCACCTTTTTCGGGATTTGGCGCCCCGTGCACAAGGGCAATGTATTCCTTTTTAAAGCGGTGCTCCGCAATTTCACGGCTTAAAAATGCCGCCGCAGCCTTTGTTTTGGCATATACCATAATTCCGCCTACGTCACGGTCAAGGCGGTGCAGGGGATAAACCTCGCAGCCACAGTGTGCGCTAAGCAAAGTTATCATACTCTCCCTACCGGTGCTCTCCCTTTGGGACTGTATACCAACAGGCTTAATGCATACTATTATACTTTTGTCCTCAAAAACAATCTCCATAAAAATCTCCGGAAAATTTACTAAAATAATTATACTATCTTTTTAAAGTACGGTCAATGAAAAATATTGTTGATAAAAGTAAAACAAGGTGGTATAATAAAAGCAACCACACAAAGTTGAATAATTTGCTTTTCAGTTGGGTATACATTTGGTAAAAATGTATGCTCTATTACTCAATCCCTGCTGGAGAGCGAGACTTTGTGTGGTGCAAAGTAGAGTTATACATTTTTCGGGTGTGTAGCTTTGCTGCGCACCTTTTTTAATTTTAGGAGGAAAAAATGACAAGAAAAATTACGTCGTTAATATTATGCCTTTGTATGCTGTTTTGCCTTTGCGCCTGCACCTTTGAGGATAACCCAAAAAATCCCAACTCTGTTACTGTTGCTCAAAAGACGGAAATATCAAGCGAACTTGTTTGGATACCTACAAATGTGGGAAGAAAATATCATAAAAATTCATATTGCAGTAATATGAAAAATCCTATTAAGGTCACGAAAGAAGAAGCCATAAAAAATGGGTTTGGACCCTGTAAAAATTGCTATTAAATTATAAAAAGTCCTCCCGAGGGAGGACTTTTTAATTTAAAAGGTATAATCATCCAGACTTTTAAAGGTGTAGCCCTGTCGGTGGGCTTCGTCAATAATTCTGCCAAGGGCATCGGCATTATCCTTTGATACTGCGTGAAGCAGAATTACCGCACCGGGATGGAAACGGGCTGTTACGGTATCAAAGGCGTAATCGGCACCCTTTTGAGCGGAGGTATCCCAATCCGCATAGGCAACCGACCAGAAAATAGATTTAAAGCCAATGGAGGTTACAAGCTCCAAGGCACATTCGGAATACTCTCCCGAAGGGAATCTGAAATAGGTGGTGGCGTAGGAAAATTTCTCACGCATATAGTTTTCCAGAGTGCCAATTTCCTCAGCCATTTTTGTTCGGGAAATGGTAGGGAAGGAGGGGTGGCTTACACTGTGGTTTCCAACAATGTGCCCCTCGTCTATCATACGGCGAACAAGCTGTGGGTTTTGCTTTGCATAGCTAAGCAGAATAAAGAAGCTGGCCTTAACCTTCTTTTCCTTTAAGGTATCAAGAATATCCGCAGTAAGGTTTTGATACTCATAGCCATTATCAAAGGTAAGATACATAACCTTTTCCTGCGTTTTGGTATCAAGTGCCAAGGCCTTAACATTATTATACGAATCAAAATTCTTTTGATTTGTAACCGATTGGTTGTGGGGTACACCGTTTTTTGCAACGCCAAAGGAGAAACCATTTTTCTTGGTGGAAAGTCCCCTTGCATTGTGGGCATCGGTTACCGTATATGTAAATTTGGGAAGGGTAACCTTAATATCCTCTTTTTTAGGCGGTGTCTCCACCTTGCTTACCACAGGTGCCGTGGAGGATACAGGTGTGCTTGAAGGCGGTGCAACCGATATAGGCTCACTAACGGCCGATTCCTCCTTAGAGGAAGTTATACTTTCCTCACTTGTAACGGTCTGGCTTACAGGCTCACTTACCTGAGACACCGTGTCCTTTCCACAAGCGCAGGTTAAAAATACAATCAGCAAGCAAATTATCAAACAAAATATTTTTCTCATAACAATCCCCTTAGTTTCTTCGCCGTTTATCGACTTTAATTTTAACATAATACAATTTCTTTTTCAATACAAATAAAAAACTTGACAAAGTAATATGTGTAGGTTTGTCAATGATGTGTTACAAAATTAGAAAACTTCGCCATTAATAAGAAAAGCATTTAAAAAATCAGCAGGAGATTTCCAATTAAGAGGACGCATAGGAAAATTATTGTATTTTCTGTTATGTACAGAAAGTT
>JAZSEH010000051.1:0-20332 GCA_045531585.1 Acutalibacteraceae bacterium | reverse complement strand
ATATAATGATAATCGGTAGTCGAAAAGCTTTCAATCAAAGCTTTTCGAAAAACCGCTAAGTGTAGCGGTTTTATGTAAATAATCTCTGATTATTTACACCGACATCATTGTAATGAATTAGGTGAAATTATTTATATAATTTCACGGACAATTGTTAATTTGTCCGTGAAAAAGCGTATTTGCGCTTTTTCACCAACCTATTTTCATTATTGTTGCAGTAAAGAGGAAGAGTAAATTGACGGTTTTTTCAGCCTATAACTATACAAAAAAGGCCCTGCAGGCCGCAGGGATAGAAAGCTTTGTTTTTGAGGCAAAGCAGATACTCCGCTACGTTACGGGATACAGTAACAGGGAGATTATGGATAAATATCAGGAGCCCCTTGAGGAAATTAAGGAAACCCTGCTTATTACCATAGTGCGCCAGCGTTGCACACGTTACCCCCTGCAGTACATTTTAGGTGAGTGGTCCTTCTTCGGTTATGATTTTGCCGTGGGTGAGGGCGTGCTTTGCCCTCGCCCCGATACCGAAGTGCTGGTGGAAACCGCCCTTGAGCTTGGGGGAGAAAGGGTTGCCGACCTTTGCGCAGGTACGGGCTGTGTGGGTATTACCTACGCCCTTAAAAGGCCTGAAGCGCAGGTGCTGTGCGCCGAAAAATATGAAAAGGCCTACGCCTACCTTGAAAAGAACGTTAAAAAGAATAATGCACTAAACGTTACACCTATGCTTTTGGATATTAATGCACCTATGGAGGATATGACCTTTGACCTTATACTCAGCAATCCTCCCTACATAAGCGGCAATGAGATGTCCACCATAGATGAGGAAACAAAAAAAGAGCCCGAAACCGCCCTTTACGGTGGTGAGGACGGCCTTGATTTTTATAAAATAATACTTAGTAAATGGAAGCCCCTTGTAAAAGCAGGCGGCCACATTGCCGTGGAAATAGGCATTGGTATGGAGGATAAGGTTTCTGAACTGTTTAAGTGGGCAGGCCTTACCGATATTAAAACCCGTGAGGACTATAGCGGCATTAAAAGGGTCGTTTATGGGACAGCAAAGAATATATAATATAGACATAAAATATAAAAGGAGCGAAATTACCATGGCAGAGGATAAGAAAAAGAATGCAGAAGTAAAAACCGATGATAAGGCAAAGGCCCTTGAAACGGCTATGACCCAAATAGAAAAGCAGTTTGGTAAGGGCGCCATTATGCGTCTTGGTGAAAACACGGGAATGAACGTTGAATGTATTAAGACAGGCTCGGTTGCACTTGACCGCGCTCTGGGCATAGGGGGCGTTCCCAAGGGAAGAATAGTGGAGATATACGGTCCCGAATCCTCGGGTAAAACCACCATTGCCCTTCACGTTGTTGCCGAGGCTCAAAAGACAGGGGGCACCGCCGCGTTTATTGATGTTGAGCACGCCCTTGATCCTGTTTACGCAGGAAACTTAGGGGTTGATATTGACTCCCTCCTTGTTTCCCAGCCCGATACGGGTGAGCAGGCTTTGGAGATTACTGAGGCTCTTGTGCGCTCAGGCGCCATTGACGTTGTGGTAATTGACTCGGTTGCCGCTCTTGTTCCCAAGGCCGAAATTGAGGGTGAAATGGGCGACAGCCACGTGGGTCTCCACGCACGGCTTATGTCCCAGTCTCTGAGAAAGCTTGCAGGCGCAATTTCAAAATCCAACTGCGTTGCTATATTTATTAACCAGCTTCGTGATAAAATCGGCGTTTTCTACGGCAGTGCCGAAACCACCACAGGCGGCCGTGCTCTTAAGTTCTACGCCAGCGTACGCATTGACATAAGAAAGATTGAGACCCTTAAAAACGGCGGTGAGATGATAGGCTCCCGTACCCGTGCAAAAATTGTTAAGAACAAGGTTGCACCTCCCTTCCGTGAGGCAGAGTTTGACATTATGTACGGTAAGGGAATTTCCCGTGAGGGTGAGCTTGTGGATATGGGCGTTGAAGCAGGCATAATCGTTCGTTCGGGCGCCTGGTTCAGCTACGGCGATATGAAGCTTGGTCAGGGTAGAGACAATGCCAAGCAGCTACTGGTTGAAAATCCCGCCCTTGCCGATGAAATAGAGCAAAAGCTCAGAGAGTATTACGATAGTCAGAATAAGAAACCCGAAAAAGAGGCTGAGGAAGAAATTCCCGGTATTATGCCCGTTCAGGCAGAGGTTCCCGAAAACGGAGAGGAGGCTCCCAGACGCCGCCGCAAAGTAAATATCGACATAGCGGTTGACTAATGAGCGGTATAATAACTTGCATAAAAAACAAAAGAAAGCACGTAACCGAGGTACTGTTTGAAAACGGTACCTCCTTAGTGCTTGATAGCGAGTATTGTCAGGAGCTGGGCCTTAAGGAGGGCGCAGAGCTTGACGGTGAGCAGTGCAGGCAAATACTGCTTTGCTCCGATACCCGCCGTGCCAAAAGCCGTGCGGCATGGTACCTTTCCCGTGCCGACCACAGCGAAAAGGGTCTTTACGGTAAGCTTAAAAAGGCAGGCTTTATGGATGAGGCCTGTGCCGCCGCCGTGCAGAGGATGAAGGAGCTTGCCTACCTTGATGATGAAAGACTTGCCCTTCGCCTTGCCAAAAATTTGCTGGAGGCAAACGTCTCCCCCCGTCAGGCAGAGCAAAAGCTTATACTCAAAGGTATTCCGCGGGATATAGCAAGGTCTGCCGTGGCACAGCAGGAAAATGACCCAAGGGCACAAATAATGGAGTTGCTTCAAAAGCAGTACCGAAACAAGCTTAGTACTGAAAAGGATATTCAGCGCACCTTTGCCGCGCTTATAAGAAGGGGCTTTTCCTTTGGCGACGTGAAAAGCGTTATGCGTGAATACAGCGAAAACATAAATGACTGCGAGGAATTTTAATGGCTTATAAGGTTGCCGTGGTGTCCCTTGGATGCCCTAAAAATCAGGTGGATGCAGAAATGATGCTGCATCTTTTACAGGATGACGGCTTTGAGATATGCAACGAGGAGGCCGCCGCCGATGCAATAATTATTAACACCTGCGGCTTTATTGAGGAGGCCAAAAGCGAGGCTATTGAAAATATTTTAGAGGCGGCAAAGTATAAGAGCGAGGGCAACTGCAAGGCCGTAATTGTTACAGGCTGTCTTGCGGAGCGCTACCGTGACGACGTTACCGAGGAAATACCCGAGGTTGATTTGGTGGTGGGCATAGGCTCCAATAAAAACATTGCACGCCTGACCCGAGACGCCATAAACAAAAAGGCAAAAAACAGCTACGGCGAAAAGTGGGAGCTTGACCTTAATACCCCAAGAATTTTAGGGGGCTATCCCTTTAGCACCTATATTAAAATTGCCGACGGCTGTGATAACTGCTGTACCTATTGCGCCATTCCTCAGATAAGGGGGAAAATGCGTTCCAGAAAAATTGAGGATATTGTTGCCGAGGCAAAGACCCTTGCAAAGGGCGGTGTTAAGGAGCTTATTGTGGTAGCTCAGGACACCACCGCATACGGTGTAGACCTTTACGGTGAGTCAAGGCTTCCCGAACTGCTTAGTGAGCTTTGCAAAATAGATGGCCTTACCTGGATACGTACCCTTTATACCTACCCTGAAAAAATTACCGATAAGCTTCTTGATACCATTAACAGGGAGGAAAAGCTGGTTAAGTATCTTGATATACCCCTACAGCACGTTGACGGAGAGATATTAAGGTCAATGAACCGCTCGGGTAATGAGGAAAGCATAACCGCCCTTATTGAAAGAATAAGGGAAAGGGTACCGGGAATAACACTTCGCACCACCTTTATAACGGGCTTTCCCGGGGAAAGTGAGGAGCAGTTTGAGCGTCTTCACGCCTTTGTTAAGAAAACACGGTTTGACAGACTTGGTTGTTTTGCCTACTCTGTCGAGGAGGACACCCCTGCCGCCGACTTTGAGGGTCAGGTTGACCCACAGACAAAGCAGGACCGCCTTGAGCATATTATGGAGGACCAGAACCGCATAGCCTTAGAGAAAAACGAGGAAAAAATCGGCACAACTCAGCAGGTGCTTATAGAGGGCTATGATAATTACATCCGTTGCTATTTCGGCAGAACGCAGGGCGATGCCCCCGAGATTGACGGAAAAATATTTTTTATGAGTGACCAGCCCCTGAAAATAGGCGACTTTGTATACGTTTTGGTTAACGACTGTATGGATTACGATTTGTTGGGAGAGAAAGTAAATGAACCTGCCTAATAAGCTTACCCTTGGAAGAATTATTGCAACGCCCGTGTTTTTGGCACTTATGGTAATTGAATTTAAGTACCATTATATTGCCGCGCTTTTTGTTTTTATTCTTGCCGCCCTTACCGATATGTGGGACGGACAGATTGCAAGAAAAAGAAATTTAGTCACCGATTTCGGCAAATTTCTTGACCCTGTTGCGGATAAAATGCTTACCACCGCTGCTTTCCTTGCCTTTTTGCACAAGGGGGTAGGCGAAGGTATTGTGTGGATAGTATTTTTAGTGCTGTTCCGTGAATTTCTTATAACCTCTCTGCGCCTTGTGGTGGTATCCTCAGGGGGCAAGGTAATAGCCGCAAATATGTGGGGCAAGGTTAAAACCGTAACCCAGATGGTGGGAATAATATTTGCAATAACGGTGCTGTGCTTTAAGGATTTATTCCCACAGTTTACCCTGCTTAACGCCGCGCTGGACGTGGCCGTTACCGTGGCGTTGTGGATTTCCACCGTGATGTGCGTTATTTCGGGTGCAATTTATCTGGTACAAAACGGCCAGACCATAAATTCCTCAAAATAATGCTGGACAAAAGCTAATCTTTTGCATATAATATAATCAAATAATAAGGATGCGTTTATCGGGAGAAGTAACGAAATCTGCGCCAAAAGGGAGAATACCTCGTGACTGAAAGGGTGTTCGGGAAGTGCGGCTTCGCCAAATGCACCCGTCAGCACACAGGGGGGAACCTGAAAATTCGGCAGTATCCCTTGTGCGTGAAAGCCGCGTTAAGGCTAAACGAGTAATAAATCGAAGTGGAACCGCGGATATCCGCCTTCGAAGCCTTTGGCTTTGAGGGCGGTTTTTATATTAATTTTCAATATAGTTTGATGTTGTAGGGGATGGCGTTTACGACATCCCGTTAAAAAAACAGCATTTGATCGGAGAGTGATTATTATTTTTGACCGTATAAGAGAGGACGTACAGGCGGTAAAGGAGAGAGACCCTGCCGCAAGAAGCTTCTTTGAAATATTTTTTCTTTATCCCGGTGTAAAGGCCATAAGAATGCACCGCCGTGCACATTTTTTCTATAAACACAATTTTAAGTTTATCGCCCGTCTTATTTCTCAGCGTGCCGTAAGAAAAACAGGAATAGAAATCCACCCCGGTGCCACCATTGGCCGCCGTTTGGTTATTGACCACGGCACAGGGGTTGTTATAGGCGAGACCGCCGAAATAGGGGATGACGTGCTTATTTATCAGGGCGTTACCCTTGGCGGTACAGGTAAGGATACGGGCAAGCGTCACCCTACCATAGGCAACAACGTTATGATAAGCTCGGGCGCTAAGGTGCTTGGCCCCTTTAAGGTTGGGGATAATTCCCGTATTGCCGCAGGTGCCGTTGTTCTTGAGGAGGTACCGCCTGATTGTACCGTTGTGGGCGTTCCCGCAAGGGTGGTGCGCCGTGGCGGCGTAAAGGTTAAGCCCCTTGACCAGGTTCACGTACCCGACCCCGTGGCACAGGAAATATGCCGCCTTGAGCAGAGAATTAAAAATCTTGAAAAACAGTTAGAGGAGAAAAACAATGAAAATATTTAACACCTTAACAAGGCAGAAACAGGAGCTTATCCCCTTAGAGGGCAAAACCGTAAAAATTTATGCCTGCGGCCCCACCGTTTATAACTTTATACACATTGGTAACGCACGCCCCCTTTGCGTGTTTGACGTTCTGCGCCGTTATCTTGAGTGGCGCGGCTATGACGTGAAATTCGTTCAGAACTTTACCGATATTGACGATAAGCTCATAAAAAAGGCTAACGAGGAGGGAATTACCGTTCCTGAGGTTGCCGAGCGCTACATCAAAGAATTTTTTACCGATTCCAAGGGTCTTAATATTCGTGAGGCCACCGTGCACCCCCGTGCCACCGAGAACATTGATGCCATTTTCAATATAATTAACTCCCTTATTGAAAAGGGCTACGCATATGAGAGTGAAGGGGACGTGTATTTCCGTGCCAAGAAGTTTGAGGAATACGGTAAGCTTTCCCACCAGCCCCTTGACGAGCTTAGCGCAGGCGCCAGCGAGCGCGTGGACCTTACCGAAATTAAGGAGGACCCAATGGATTTCTGCCTTTGGAAATCCGCCAAGCCCGGTGAGCCCTTCTGGGAGTCGCCCTGGGGTAAGGGCCGTCCTGGTTGGCATATTGAATGCTCCGCAATGGTAAACAAGTACCTTGGTGATACCATTGATATTCATTGCGGCGGTCAGGACCTTATTTTCCCCCACCACGAAAATGAAATTGCTCAGTCGGAGTGCGCCAACGGATGCACCTTTGCAAGGTATTGGATGCACAACGGCTATATAAACGTAGATAACCGCAAAATGTCCAAGTCCCTTGGCAACTTCTTCACCGTGCGTGACGTTGCCAATACCTACGGCTATGAGCCTATCCGTTATCTTATGATTTCCTCCCAGTACAGAAGCCCCGTCAACTACAGCATCGATATTATCGAACAGAGCAAAAACGCCCTTGAGCGTATATATAACTGCCTTAAGGACCTTGATTTTGCTGTTTCTCACGCTCAGGACGGCGGCGAGGTTCCCGCATTTTTAGAGCAGAGAAAGAATGAGTTTATCACCGCTATGGATGATGACCTTAACACCGCCGATGCCCTTGCCGCCCTGTTCGGTCTTATAAAGGATATAAACATTGCCATTAAGGAGGGCGCAGGCAAGGATAGTCTTACCGCCGCTAAGGCGCTGCTATGTGAGCTTTGTGAGGTTCTTGGCCTTGGCTACAACAAGGCGGAGGACGGTATTGACGCCGAGGTTGAGGAGCTTATAAAACAGCGTACCGAGGCCAGAAAGGCAAGAGATTTTGCCACCGCCGACGCCATTCGCGATAAGCTTAAGGAAATGGGTATTGTTCTTGAGGATACTCCGCAGGGTGTAAAATGGAGCCGTCAGTAAAAAAAGAGCCCCTTGACGGGGGCGCCTTTGCCATATACGTTTCCTCCCACCACACCTTCGGTACAGATGCGGTACTGCTTAGCCACTTTGCAGGGGCAAAGAAAAGCGATACCCTGTGTGATATGGGCACGGGCTGTGGCATTATACCCTTTTTAATGCTCCGTGACGGAAATTTGAAAAGTGCCGTTGGCGTGGATATAAGCCGTGAGGCAATAGACCTTGCCCTGCGCTCAAGGGATGAATTAGGACTTGAGCGATTCTCGCCTATGTGTGCGGACATAAAGGAAATAGGCTCCCTCTTGCCTGCAGGGACTTTCTCCCTTGTTACCTGTAATCCGCCCTACAAGGCATCGGGGGCAGGGATAGTTAATCCTGATGATATTGATGCCGCCGCACGGCACGAGACATTGTGCAGCTTAGAGGATATTCTGTCTGCCGCAAGCCGAATGCTTACCTTTGGGGGCAGGCTTTGTATGTGCCACCGCCCTGAGCGCCTTGCCGAGCTTATGGATAAAATGCGGGAACACAAAATGGAGCCTAAAAGACTACGTCTTGTGTGCCAGAGACAGGGAGAGGAGCCCTGGCTTGTTCTTGTGGAGGGCAGGCGCGGCGGAAAAACGGGGCTAAGAATAATGCCTACCCTGTACGTTGAGGAAAAGGGAAATTTAAGTGAAGAAATGCTAAGCATTTACGGATGCTATAAAAGTAGGTGACAAAATGTCGGGAAAGCTTTATATAGTGGGTACCCCCATAGGAAATCTGGGGGATTTTTCTCCCCGTGGGGTGGAGACCCTATCCAAGGTGGATTTTATTGCCGCCGAGGATACAAGGGTTAGTGTTAAGCTGCTTAATCACTTTGGCATAAAAAAGCCCCTTGTTTCCTATTTTGAACATAACAAGGCCGAAAAGGGCGCACAGATAATTGCCCGAATTGCCGCAGGGGAGAGCTGTGCCCTTGTTACCGATGCAGGTATGCCTGCCATATCTGACCCCGGCGAGGAGCTGGTAAGGGACTGCCATAAGGCAGGTGTGCCCGTGGAAACGGTACCCGGACCCAGCGCCGTTATAACCGCCCTTGCCGCATCGGGTATGGTGTCGGGCAGATTTTGCTTTGAGGGCTTTTTGTCGGTTAATAAAATAAGCCGTAAGGAGCATCTGGCCCAGCTTGTAAATGAGCCACGGACAATGATTTTTTACGAGGCGCCACACAAGCTGCTTAACACCCTTAAGGATTTGTATTCGTTTTTGGGAGATAGGGAAATAGCTTTAGTCAGAGAGCTTACCAAGCTTCACGAAACGGTACAACGTACTACGCTTGAAAATGCGGTGGAGTATTACACTAACCAGCTGCCAAAGGGCGAGTTTGTGCTGATAATAGCAGGCAAGCCTCAGGAAGCAATAGAGAGCGAAATGACCCTTGCGGATGCGGTTAAAATGGCCCGTGAATTTATGGAAAACGGAATGAGCACCACCGCCGCGGCCAAGGCGGCAGCAGTACAGAGCGGCATTAAAAAAAGTGAAATTTATAAGGAAATTGTAAATTAAATAAATTTCCTCTTTTCTTTTGAGGTGAAATGAGTTATACTATATCTTTGGTAAAGAGATATAGTATAATTTTTTATATAGGATGAGTAAAAGAAATGGAAATGGAAAATCTAAGCTCCTACAGCACCCCTAAAAACAAACGGGGAAAGCGAAAGTACAAGAAAAAAACCTGGTTTTCAAGGCTTCCCAAAAAAAATAAAATAATTTTTATAACCAGCATTTGCATTATTGCGCTGATTACCGTTGCAGTACCCTTTATTATGCTTTTAAATGCGGTGGATTATAACCATAACCCCCTTAATGAGGAGGAGCTGGGTGCCGTTTCGGTGCTGGATGCAGGCATAACCAACATAGCGCTTTTCGGTATTGATACCCGTGAGATAGATGACTTTACGGGACGAAGCGACTCCATTATGATACTGAGCATCAACGCCAACGATAACAAGGTAAAGATTATTTCGGTAATGAGGGATAGCTTTGTTCCCGTGGGGGACGGCTACGGCAAGATAAACAGCGCCTATTCCAAAGGCGGTCCTACCCTTGCGGTTAAAACCCTTAATACCGTTTTCGGCCTTGATATAAGGGATTACGCCACAGTAAATTTCTTCGGTATGGAGGATATTATTGACGCGGTGGGCGGTCTTCAGATAGACGTTCAGGAAAATGAGATAGAGGGCGGCTACCGCCTTAACCAGCTTATTAAAGAGTCGGCTATGCACCAGGGCGTTACCCCAAAGCTTGTGGAAAAACCGGGACTTCAGACCTTAAACGGTATGCAGGCGGTTGCTTGGGCAAGAATCCGTTATGCTTCTACTGCGGAAGGTGTTCGTGATGATTTTGGCAGAACCGACCGTCAGCGTGTAGTTATGAACGAGCTTTTTAACAAGGCCCTTCATATGAGCACAAGCAACTATCCAAAGCTTGTAAAGGCTTTGCTCCCCTGCACACAGACCTCCCTTACCTATTCCGAGATAATTAAGCTTGCAGGTATATTCCTTAAGGACGTTACCTTTGAGGAAATGCGAATTGCAATGCCTGAATACATTATTAATGCCGACTATAGACCTAAGGGTGAATCAAGTGTTTATTATAACCTTGATTATGCAGGCAAACTCCTTCATGCCTTTATTTATGATGGAATTGCTCCCGAGGATTATATGGAGACTAATGGCATTGACAAAACCGATTGGTACGGATATAAGGGCTCTTCTGGCTCAGGTAGCGGTTCCGGCGGCTCGGGTTCAGGCTCTGACGTAACAAGCAGTTCAGGTGGCGGTATGACGATAATTGAAACCTCATCGGAAACCTCGTCCACGGGAAGTGAGACAAGTGACACCTCATCGGGGGAAAGTGGCCTTAATTCCGAGGAAAGCAGTGAGCCTACCGATAGTGAAGGCGGAACCTCAAGCGAGGAAAGCTCCGCTCCTCAAACCTCAAGTGAGGACACAACCACAAGCGAATAAATTAAAGTGATTCAAGCAATTGCAAATCAGGCTGAATTTCTCCTTCCCCAACAGGAAATACTGTAAGGGAAAGGAGAAATTTTTATGCCTGAAAATAAAAAAGAAAAGAACCTGTTTTCACCGCCTTTGGAGTTTGCGGTAAAGCCGCCCAATCCCACCCCTGAAACCTGTGAGGAAATGCTTAATACCTACGGTACCTATAACATTCAGCCCACCGCCGATACCCCTAATGACTTTCCCGCCATAGCCCAGGGCACCCCTGAATATATGAAGCAGCGCAGTCACAAGTTTTTCAGAGACGGTAAAGACTATAATCCTGCCCACGATAGGGCAGACAGGCACCCAATAAAGGACTAAAAAGGGCTATCTCACTAAGCACAGACCAAAATAAAACGAATAAAAAATAGACAAAAGAGGTTTTGCACGGCAAGATTATGCTATGCAAGACCTCTTTTAATATGAGAAATTCTTCGAATTTCGATAACATTGTTTTCTTTTTAAGCCTTTTTGTATCTTAACTGATAGCCTTTAATTTTTATCACAACCCTTTTTAAGATTCTGAAGGTATTTGTGTGTTTCCAGCAGCTCCCTGCGGCAGGAAACGCCAAGCTTTCCGTAAAGGTTTCGGTTGTGGTATTTAAGGGTGGTTTCCTTAATGTTAAGCCTTTCCATAATTTCCTTTGTGGTAAGGCGGGCAATATGGGAGTTGTATATTTCCTTTTCGGTGGGGGTCAGGGTATCAAGCCCTGCTATAAAAATTTGAGCGCTTTCGGCAGAAACAGGCAAGCCTTGGGGCGTTTCATAGTCTTTGTCCGAGGGGCTGTTTAATCCCTGTGCCTGATTTACAAGATTACTCATTCTTTGGTATTCGGTCATAACAAGGTGAATACCCAGTAAAAACAGCTCACTTATAATATAGGAAAGGGAGAGCATTTCAAAATCAATTTGACTAAGCTGTTCAATAAGCCATACGCCGATATTTACAAACACCGCAATAATAAGCACTGCGGCGTGGGCAGGATTGCTTAAGGTATTTTTAATTTGGGCTCGGATAATGACGGCGGCCATAGCGGCAAAATAACCCAGCAGATAAATAAGATACAGGGGATGAAGCACGCCGTAAACCTTAACAAGGGTGGCAACACCCTCCACCACCACAAAGGAAACCTCCTTGTAGTATACGTCCGAAAAGCCGGGGCTTGCGGCTATAAGAAAAATTAGCAGAGAAAATATCCCCAAAGCACCGTGAAGCCATTTAGGGTAAGGAGTGCCCGTTACGTTTAAAATTATCATCAGCATGGATAGGGGCAAAAATACCGAGCCAAGATAGGCCACACGGTTTGCCCACAGTGCCATTTCAAGACAGGTGGATACCGATAAAAGGGTGTAACCAATGTTTACCATTAACACCGATGAGAATAAAACTACAAACCATACCTTCTTTTTGCGCACCAAAAAGCAACAGGCTATCAGGAGCAATAAAGAAAGCACTGCGGCGGCAAGGTATATAATGGAATGGCTTCCGCTTTTGCTTCCCACACCTGAACACCCTGATAGGCTAAAGGCGGTAAAAAGCAGGACAAATATGCTTGCAAAAAACTTTTTCATTACTCTCTCCTCCACGTTTAAACGTGATTTTTTGAAAAAGCACCCCCAACCCATACCTTTAGTATGGGGACAAGAGGTAGAAAAACCGCTATAATTATATTGCAAGAGTATAAGGAGGGTATAATCTTGTCCTTCAAGGAAGGGAAAGGGGTACCCCTTTATGTAGTAATACATAAAGAACTCTGTCTACGCGCCAACGAAACACAGAGTCCGCCTCATTTATATTATTATATCACAAATCTAAAAGGGGGTCAAGATTACCCCTGGGGCTTGTGAAAAGGAGAGATTATTTATGAAAAAATGTTTGTCACTTGTATTGGCTATAGCTATGCTGCTATGCCTGATTCCGGGCACCACCGCCTTTGCGGCAAAGGAAATGTTCATTGCAATCAATCAGGTATCTGTTAATGAGGTTTACAGTCCTGCCGCAGGAACAGAGGTTCAGTTCAGTGCTAACTGCGAAACCAACCACGTTGCTTTGGATAGTGTTTCCTGGTATGAAAAGACCAGCGAAACTGCAACAGGAACCGCCCTTTCAAGCGGTGCAAAGTTTAAGCCCGGTTACTACTACACCGTGTGTGTTCAGCTTAAAATCTCCAACAATGCCTATTATTTCTCAGGTAACGGAGCATCCGTTACTGCCACCGTTAACGGCAAGGCTGCTACAGTAACCACTCAAAATTCTGCACAGGTTATAAAGGTAGAGCGCACCTTCCCTATGTGTCTTAGCACCGTAAATAATTTTGAATTTAACCTGGCGGCTCCCACAGCAGGCGCAGCTCCACATTATCCCTTGCTGGTTGGTACAGGTTATGAGAGCAATAATCGCGGAAACAACGGTGCCGCATATAAAAACGGAATCTATTGGCGCAATGAGACCGATAGTAAAGTTCTTTACCCCGATGAAAACCCAAAATTTGAGGCAGGAAAAACCTACTCAGCCAATATTACCGTAGCCACCACCACCGGATATCGCGTATCTACATCCTACACTGTAAAGGTGAACGGTAAGACCGTTAACTCCACAAGAGTAGACAACGAGTGCATTACGTTCAAGGTGCTGTTCACAGTGCCCAAGGCACATACTCACACTCCCTCTCAGTGGAAAAGTGATGCTAACAACCATTGGAAGGTGTGTACAGATACCTCCTGTGGCGCTATTGCCGTATCCAATGAAGCCCATAAGGACGTCAACAAGGATAACAAGTGTGACGTTTGCGGATATGCTATTCCTGTAACAAACGCCCCTGTAACAAGTAACCCTGTAACAAGCACACCTACAACAAGCACTCCCACACAGCAGGCTCCCACCGCAAGCACACCTGATGAAGCGGTATCGGAAAGTGAGCCTGAGGATACCGATGCTTCCACCACCGGTGATAACGTAGATACCGACGGTGAAAATGAAAAGGGCAACGGCCTTATCCTTTGGATAATAATAGGTGCCGTAGTTGTTCTTGCAGCAGGCGGTGCAGTTACATTTATTCTCCTTAAAAAGAAAAAGGCAGAATAATTTCAGTTAACATATAAAGGGAGATGACTCAGTCATCTCCCTTTTTCTATGTTGAGGGTTGGCAACGGCATTATGTTTAAAATAGGGCGTTGCGGTTGACATACTCCGGGTATAAAAGTATAATGTATATGCCAAGCAACACCTTTGCCTGGGGAAAAGAGGATGATTTTTTTGTAAGAACAGGCAAAAAGCCGCGGTAACGCTGACGCGTACCGCGGCTTTTTAACGCATTATTATGGATAAAGCGCGATTTTTGGGCAATTTCTTACTATGGTGCACACCCGTTTGGAGTGAGTTTTTTTATTCGTGAATTAAAAATTACGCTTTCTTTTTCTGAAGGATATCGGTTTGAAAAATCTGTTATCAAACAACCCTTTTTTTACCGATAAAGGCCAAAGAATTAAGCATACAAGCAAAAAGTAAGGAAGCGCTTTAAAGCCGAATAACTCAATTCCAAGAAAGACGGCGGCTATAGGACTGTTTGCGGCACAACAGAACAGTCCGATTAACCCAAGCGCCGCGGCGAGGCCAACGTCCAGCCCTAAAACGCTGCCAAAAATACAACCGAAGGTTGCGCCTATACAAAAGGTAGGAACAATTTCTCCGCCTTTAAAGCCTGCAGCCAAGGTAATGGCGGTAAAGGTTATTTTTAAAATAAAATCAAACCAATGGGCATTGCCTTTTACGGCGCCCAAAGCCATATCCATACCTGAACCGCTGTAACGCATATCGCCAACCATTATAGTCAGTGCAATAATAACGGCGGCACCAACCACAGAGCGGAGCAAGGAATTTGGAAGGAGCCTTTTAGCCCAACGCTCTGCGCCGTGAAAGCAGATGCACATAACCTTTCCCAGCAGGCTCAGAGCAATAGACAAAACAATTATTTTAGCAATGGTGCCGTATGTAAAAGCAGGTGTACTACTTAACGGAAATGCTTCTGGGGCTACGCCCATAAGAGATGAAACCTTTTGAGCCATTACGCCCGAAATAAAGCAGGGTAAAATTGCCGATAAAATAATTTTAGGGGCAAAACTGAACTCCAGAACAAAAACCGCGGCTGTAAGAGGAGTGCCGAAAATTCCTGCAAAAACAGCACCCATACCGCTCATAAGGAATACGGTACGCTCGGTCTCCTTTAATCGTAAAACGTCGGAAACGGCAGAGGCTGTTGCGCCACCCAACTGAATAGCGGCCCCTTCCCGACCTGCAGATCCACCGAAAAGATGTGTAAGTAATGTGGAGATAAATATTAACGGCGCAGTAATAACTCTTATGGGCCCTTGGTCCTCAAGTCGGTGAATAATTTCATTTGTTCCGCCATAAGATCCCATACGGAAAACGTGGTATAGCGAAGCCGTTGCAATACCGCCTAAGGGCAACAGAAGAATGAGCCACGAAGCACCCTGCCGTATATTTGTTACAAGGGCCAACAAATGGGAAAAGCATCCACCTATCAGTCCGCCGAGGGCGCCTATCAGCACCCCCAGAGCAGATAATTTCAAGACCATGAGCAGCGTCTTTTTGAAATTGATGTTTTTCATAAACTATCGGACCTGCCTAATTAAATAAAGTGAATATATTCCATTATATCACTTTTGCTTGAAAAAGGAAGTCTTAAAAAATACAGAAAGCATCAAAAACAAAAGGAAATTTTCAAAAAACTATTGCAATTTCGTAGTATATGTACTATAATAGAAATGATGATTTTTAGAATAATGAACTTTTGGCGTGCAAAAGACGACAGGAGGTAATATAAGAGTGATACGAGTAGATAGAAAAGAACTTACTCGCAGTGAGATTGTTCGGGTTGCGGCTAACTGTTTTTTGAATGACGGTTATACCAAAACGACAGTAAACTCTATGTGCAAGAAATTAAATATGAGTCCCGGTAATATGACTTTTCACTTTCCGACCAAAGAGCATATGTTGGCAGAACTGGTTGAAATGCTTTGCAAGTATCAGTGGAAGATGATGGAGGATGAAGCCAAGGATGGATACAGTTCCATTATGGCGATATGTCTGGAGCTGCTGACCATTGCTTCTGCTTGTGAACAGGATGAGGTGGCAAAGGATTTCTTCCTGTCCTCCTATCGAAGCGAGATGTGTATTGAGCATATTCGGAAGAACGATACGGATCGTGCCAAAGAGGTATTTAAGGAATACTGTCCCGACTGGTCAGATGAGTATTTCTCGGAAGCGGAAACCTTGGTTTCAGGCATTGAGTATGCTGTGTTTTTCACCACTTCCGACTCTGCACCGTTAGACGTTCGAGTAGCAGGAGCGCTCAGAACAATCCTTTCGATCTATAACGTTCCCAAAGAGATTCGGGACGAAAAAATCAAGAAAGTGCTTTCGATGAATTATCAAAAGCTCGGTCTTGATACCTTAAAGAAATTCAGAGAGTACGTAGATCAAACCACCGAGCAGGCACTATTTGACCTACTAAAACGAAAACAAATCGCACAATAATATAATGATTGAAATAAACGGCGAAAAGCTTTCAATTAAAGCTTTTCGAAAAACCGCATTTGCGCTTTTTCACCAACCTATTTTCATTATAATCCCTATACGGAGGAAATGCTATGAAAACGAAAAAACAATTTATAAACCGAATACTCAGTCTTGTACTGGCATTTGTTATGGTGGTGGGGCTGATGCCGATGACGACGTTTGCTTTGAAGAACACTCCCGCGCTGACACAGATTACCGAACAAAACAGGGGCAGTTATGGTCTTTCGGCAGACTATATTGGATACTATGCTATTTCTACTGCCGAAGACTTGTATGAATTTGCTGCGCTTGTAAATAAAAACAGTAGCGAATATAACGGTATTAATGGCGTGCTCACCTCGAATATAACAGTGAATACCGATGTGCTGAATGACGATGGCACCCTGAAAGGCACGCCCGGTAAGGTGTGGACACCCATTGGCAGTACAAACGACAGATACACAGGTGTTTTTGACGGCAACCATAAAACCATAAGCGGTTTGTATTTTAATGATTCCGATGCATCCGATGTAGGTTTGTTTGGTCATATTCAGGGTGTAGACTGCATAGTAAAAAATTTAGGTGTAGTCGATTCATATATCAATGGAAAAACAGGTGTGGGCGGCGTGGTAGGCGCTTCCTATCAGGCGGCGGTAGATGGCTGCTATAACGCCGGCACTGTCATAGGCAAAAGTTATGTTGGTGGTGTAGTGGGAACTACCGATGTCACACTAAATAATTGCTACAACACCGGCACTGTCAGTGGTACGGACGCTAACGGTAGTGTGGGCGGCGTAGTAGGAAGTGCTGACGGTGCGGTAAATGGATGTTACAATGCAGGCACTGTCAGCGGCGTTGGAGATGGTGTAGGCGGCGTGGCCGGAGTTTTCGGCAGTGAAACTGCTGTCATCTCAAATTGCTACAATAGTGGCTTTGTTAGCAGCAACGGAAACGGATACGTCGGAAATAATGTTGGCGGCGTGGTAGGTTATGCCTTGGGTAAAGTAACCAATTGCTACAACACAGGCACTGTCAGCAGCACCGAAGATAACGTAGGCGGCGTAGTAGGAGATACTATCAATGTTGTTACTAAATGCTACAATATTGGTGCTGTCAGCGGCAATTCGGGAGTTGGCGGTGTAGTAGGCGATATTTATGGTAACGGAAGCGTATCGGAATGTTATAACACCGGCACGGTCAGCAGCCAAAGCGGTTCTATTGGAGGCGTAGTGGGAGAAGCCAATGTGAAGGTGGAAAACTGCTATAACACCGGTTCTGTAAGTAACCTGTTGTATACCTCTGTCGGCGGTGTAGTGGGCTTCAGCCAATCACAGGTAAATTGGTGCTACAATGTCGGCAGTATTAACGCTGATACTAAAAATTATGACAAGAATCGTTTCGGTGGCATTGTGGGAACAAATGGCGGGAATGTGACAAATTGTTACTATCTTGATGACGCATTTACAATTGATGGAAACGACTACGGCGAGGCAATGACCGATTCGGCGATGACTGATAACAGTGTGATGACAGGAAAGTTTTCGGCATATTCCACTGATATATGGGGAAAGAAAACGAATGGCACGTATGATAAATCTCAGGGTGGATATATAGGATATCTGCCTTATTTGAAGAACGTGAACGGCTCTGACCCTTCTCTGCTGATTCAGTATATGCAGGTCACCTTTGAGGCCAACAGCGGCACGGGAAATATGTCACCTGTGAAGGTGGCCATCGGAGCGGAGTATACCCTTCCTAACTGTACCTATACAGCTCCAATCGGCTATCAATTTAAGGGTTGGGCAAACTCTGCTAACGGTTCGGTTATCGGCGAGGGGAAAATCACCGTAAATACCAACACCACCCTTTACGCCATCTGGGAAAAGATTCCTGCCGAAGTACCAAATGCACAGACAAGTGGTAATTTGACCCTTACCTACGGCGACTCTGCTAATCAGAAGATAACCGTCAGCGTGGAAGAAAAGGACGGCTACACCTATTCTTATCAGTGGATTGAAAACACTCAAGTAATTGGAACGACTGATACTCTCTCGATTCCTAATGGTCTTGCAGTGGGAAATTATGATTATGCTTGCGTTGTTTTTGCAAAACGTAACGACAACGGTGAAACAGCATCGGTTACGCTCAAAGATATACGGGTTAAAGTTA
This sequence comes from Acutalibacteraceae bacterium, assembly GCA_045531585.1. Taxonomy (GTDB): domain Bacteria; phylum Bacillota; class Clostridia; order Oscillospirales; family Acutalibacteraceae; genus SIG587. Next base: position 2,363 of record JAZSEH010000051.1, on the reverse strand, counting down.
ACCCGAAATCGCTTAACTCGGCAAATATTGTATTAAACGAAACGATGTTCACCTATAACGGCAACGAACAAAAGCCCACCGTAACGGTTATCTGCAGCGGCAAAACCTTGATTGAAGATACCGATTATAATGTTATTTGGCCTACCGATTGTAAAAATGCAGGTAATAAGACTGTAACTATAAACTTTAAAGGTAATTACAGCGGAAGCGCACAAAAGACCTTTAAAATTAAAAAAGCACCCCTTACCGTTACTGCGAACAACAAAACCATCACCTATGGGGACGCTCCTGCAAATAATGGAGTTATTTACTCTGGCTTTGTAGCCAATGAAAACACACAGGTACTTGGTGGCACGCTTGCCTACAGCTATACCTACAGTCAGTACGGCAACGTAGGTGATTACGATATTTTCGTCAGCGGCCTGACCGCCGATAATTATGAAATAACCTTTGTAAAAGGAACATTGACTGTAGAACAAAAGGAAATCAGTATCCAATGGGGCGCTACGGAGTTTATTCCTTATAACGGAAGTAAACAATTACCCAAAGCTACAGCAGGTAACCTTATTAACGGAGATAGTTGCGTACTTACAGTGAATGTTGTTGAAACAACTAACGGAGCAGGCATTATTCCCGGAAGATGGAATGCAAAAATTACTGCGCTTTCTAACGGAAACTATTGCTTGCCGAAAGACGGAAGATTGGTTCAGGTCGATTACAGTATTTCAAAAGGTTATCAGGACGCTCCAACCGTTTCAGGAATTGATGAAACGGTTAAAGGTAAAGCAGATGGTAAGATTTTGGGGCTTACTACTGAGATGGAGTACGCTACCGAATATACCAGTGACGATAACAAGTACACTAAAGTAACAGATGCAAATATGTCCTTTGCTGCCGGCACCTATTATGTTCGCTATCAAGAAAAAGATTATTATAATGCCTCCGCTTTTGTAGCAGTTACTATTGGAGATGGTCGAAAGTTAACTGTTACAATACCGCAGAATCAGGTAGGATATACCCTGACGGTTGATAAGAGTGAATTTGAGTATATGGGCGGCCCTAAAATATTGCTTAATATTCACGAGGGCTATTCCAAAACCTCAAACTTTGCAGTTAAGATTAATGGTAATGATATGCATTGGGGTGATTATACCGAAATAGACACACAAGGACTCATGGAAGATATCGTGATTACCGTGGAAGGCGTTTCGGATATAACTCTACCGGATGCGGAAATCAATATTAAGAATAACAAGTGGACATCCTTCTGGAACAACATTACCGGTGGATTGTTTTTCAAGGAAACACAGGACGTTACCATTACTGCAATAGATAAAGGCAGCGGTATTAAGAGCATTAAATATTATTTTGCAAGTGGTGAATTGCAGCTTAACCAAGTTGAGACGATTACTGATTGGGAAGATTACAATGGTACATTTAAGATTAATCCTAACAATCACTTTGTTATTTACGTCAAGATTATCGATAACGCAGGAAATACCCTGTTTATAAACTCTGACAGTATTACACTGGATAGTATTGCGCCCACCCTTGAAGGTATTGAGGATGGCAAGGCCTATTACGGCGATCTTATCGTAATCAAATCTGATGAACAGTTCCAGGACATTAATAATGTGACTCTTGATGGTGTGCCTATGGGCTTTGCCGAAGGCACTTACGGTCTTATTCCTGCCGATAACGGTGAACATACTGTTGTGGTGGAAGATAAAGCAGGCAACAAGACTACCTACACCGTGACCGTCTATAAGAATTACACCGTTACCTTTAAGGTAGATGGGCAGATCCTTTCCACCGAAACCGTCGGCCACGGTAAGGACGCCACATTGCCCACCGTTCCTACTAAGGAAGGATATACACAGACTGCGCCTATTTGGGATAAAGACGGAAAAAACATCACCGCCGATACCGAGATAAATGCAGTTTATACAGTTAACGAGTACACCATCACCTTTATGGACGAAAGCGGTATTTACAAGACCTTTAGCTATAAGCATGGAGAAACGGTTATAATGCCTGAAGTTCCAACAAAGGATGGCTATACTGTTCAGTGGGAAACTACCATCGACAAAGCGACAGATGATGCTACAATTAAGGCGGTTTACACCGAGATCCCTAAACCCCACATACCAAACTCTCCACAGACCGGAGATTACAGTATGATGTGGCTTTGGGTTGCTCTGCTGTTGGTAAGTGGCGGTGCAGTTATAATGATAATCGGTAGTCGAAAAGCTTTCAATCAAAGCTTTTCGAAAAACCGCTAAGTGTAGCGGTTTTATGTAAATAATCTCTGATTATTTACACCGACATCATTGCAATGAATTAGGTGAAATTATTTATATAAT
>JAZSEH010000013.1:0-14447 GCA_045531585.1 Acutalibacteraceae bacterium | reverse complement strand
GAAACTACATATTCTCTGCCGAGGATATGGCCCGGCGTGTTGCTCAAATCAGTTCGTTATAATGATAATAGGTAGTCGAAAAGCTTTCAATCAAAGCTTTTCGAAAAACCGCTAAGTGTAGCGGTTTTATGTAAATAATCTCTGATTATTTACACCGACATCATTGCAATGAATTAGGTGAAATTATTTACATAATTTCACGGACAATTGTTAATTTGTCCGTGAAAAAGCGCATTTGCGCTTTTTCACCAACCTATTTTCATTATATATTATCCAAAAAACATAATACAAAGGGGTATTGTAATACAGGAAAGTATATGGGAAATAAGTGCAAGGCCTGCGCCCTTTTCACAGCTTTCGCCAATAAGCTTAGGGAACACAATGGTGTTAAGTCCACAGGGCATAGCGTATATCATAACCACCGCTATTACCGCCTCCTTAGGGCAGAACAGGGATAAAACAAGGGCTATAAGGCAGGGGATAACCAGCAGGCGCAGGGCGGTAACAATATAAACGTTTACGTTTTTAAGCAGGGCGGGAATTTTAAACTCCGACACCGCCATACCTGTAAGGAGCATACAAACAGGACCCATACAGCCGCTTGCCTTTGAAAGCAGGTCGGAAAAAAGGTCAGGCAGGGGCAGTCCCGTAAGGCCCACCACCGCCCCTATAAGAATTGCAATTACAGGGGGATTTAAAATTCTTTTAAGCTCCAATTTTGCCTTTGTAAGTATGCAGTAGCCCACGGTGTAGCAGTACACCGTAACGGGCAGAGCAAAAATTATTACGTTAAGCAGGGTAGCACCGCCGTATACTGCCTCACAAAGGGCGTAGCCCATATAACCCGAATTGGGTACCGTAAGGGAGTATTTATACACGTTTTGTGTATATTTGTCCTTGGATAACAACATTGATACAAAATGTGCCGCCACCGCAACCGAAATTAGTACCACCGTGCCCACAAGCAGATAGTAGTATTTTTCCCTTATGTAGCTCACCGTAAAATTGTTCGAGAAGGTTTTAAATACCGTGGCAGGCATAAAAACGTATACCACCAAGGCCGAAAGCAGCTTAGAATGGGAGGCATCCACAATTTTTGCCTTGCTTAAGGCATAGCCTATGGCCGCAAATATAAGCAGTAATAAAACCTGACTGAAAACAACCGTCATAAAATCAATTATTCCTCCACTAAAATTTCCTCACCGTCACGCTGGTAAAGACGTATCCAATCAATGTAGTAATCCACAGGGCATGGGTCCTCAGGCTTAATCAGGTAGCCTTCGGGAGCCCAATGGTGACCGGGGGTGAATACAAAGTTATTGATAATAACAAAATGGTAGTCCTGATAGCAGTCCATAGCCTCAAGACCCTCTTTTTTTGTGAAGTTATCCACAAGGCTTATGGTGGTGTAGGGAACACCGTCTATAAGAAAGCTTATATCCTTATCGGTCCAATCCATACCGTAAACGTGGTATTCGTTATTCAGGTTTTCGGGGTTTGGAAAGGTATAGCGCTTTTTAGATACCATATCACCGTCAAGCTGGCAGCGGGCAATCAGTTTTCCATTTTCATCCCTAAGGGATTTATGCAGGTTGCAAACCACCGTATCGGGGCTTGAAAAAATTTCAAAAATATCTATCTCCGAGCGAAGTCGGGATTCCATAAGGGGCTCGTAGGTCAGCATCCAGAAGGAGGGCCAGGCACCGTGACGGAAGGGTATCTTTGCCCGCATTTCAAGGTGGCCGCGGCGGAAGACCATCTTAGAGAAGGTGGTAAGGGCCTGAGGAATGGAATAATCAATCCCGTCCTTGCCGTCTGTGCGGTAGGTGTGCAGCTCAAGCTGTCCGTTTTTCACATCAATATGTCTTTGGTCTGTGTTAAGCGAAGCATCGGTAGAGCGCATCTGGGTGCGGAAGAACCAATTTTTCTCTATTGAGCTTCTGTCCTCAAATTCATCGTGCCAAACAAGGGTACGATCCCCCTTGGTTGTGGGAACCCCCTGCTTTTCGGCTTCAATCAAAATTTCTTTGTTATTGGGTCTTTTCATATTATCCACACTCCTTTGATAAATTATAATCCAAATAAAAAACCTTGTCAAGCGGCAAAAAGATGAGACAAAAAGCATAAAGAAAATACTTTTTTGCACTTGAAAAGACCCTGTAAATTTATTAAAATATTGTTGTATAAATGACAAAGTGGGGAGCAGAGTATGAACGATTTAACTCAGGGCAATATTTATAAAAAGTTTATACTCTTTGCGGTGCCCATTGTTCTGTCCGGCCTTCTTTCTCAGGCTTATCAGATAATTGATACTGCCATTGCAGGGCAGTTTTTAGGGGACGTTGGCCTTGCTCAGATTGGCGCCACCACCCACGTAATATCGGTGATATCCTCCCTTTCCTGGGGCTTTTCCACAGGCTTTTCCATTTACGTCGCCCGCCTTTTCGGGGGCCATGATTATAAACGCCTGAAGGAGGACGTTATAAACGCCGTTGCCTTTGTTGCTCTTGTGATGGGCGGCATAGGTATTATTTCCGCAGTATTCAGCGACCTTTTACTTGACCTGGTGAGGGTTGCGGATGAAATCAGACAGGGTGCAAAGCAGTATTTCTGTATTTACTCGGTGGGGCTTTTTGCCATAGTGCTTAATAACACCTTTTCAAAAATATTAAATGCTCTGGGTATAAGCGGCTTTCCCTTTTATATGTCCATAGTGTCAGGGCTAATAAACGTTGCAGGCAATATTCTAAGTGTAACGGTATTTGATTTCGGGGTTATGGGCATTGCCGCGGCGTCGGTGCTGGCGGCCTTGGTTGTGGATTTTCTTTACCTTTTAAAGCTGTTTGCCTGCTTTAGGAAAATGGGTATAGCCGAGCAAAAGCACAGCTTTAATCTTCACGCTGTAAAGGCCTGTATAAAATATGCTCTGCCAAGTATGCTGCAGCAGTCTTCAATGTATATAGCCTCCTTTGCAATGTCACCTATAGTTAATGCCATTGGTGCACAGGCCACCGCAGGCTATACCGTTGCCAACCGTATTTTTGATATAAATGCAGGGGTGTACCAAAACTCCTCGGTAACACTTTCAAACCATACCGCCCAGTGCGTGGGTGCAGGAAATTTCGGCAGAATAAGGAAGGGGCTTTTTGTGGCGGCAATTCAGGGCTTTGCCTTTGTTACCCCATTTGTTTTGGTGTGCGTTCTTTTTGCACGCCCTGTAAACGCGGCCTTTTTTCCACAGGGCTTCAGCGGAGCCGCCCTTGATTACGCCGTGCTTTTCTCCGCAGTATACCTGCCCTTTACCTTGTTTAACGTAATAAACAATCTTTTCCACTCCTTCTTCCGTGGAGTGGGCGCAATGCGGCTACTGCTGATTTCCACCGTGCTTGGCAGTGCGGTAAGAATTCTGGCAGGTGCGGTGCTTGGCGGTATTATGGGAATGAACGGCATCTACCTTGGCTGGGTAATCTCCTGGGTGGCAGAGGCGCTGTTTATGATAATAGTTTACCTTATAAAATATAACACCGAGGAAAAAATAAGAAAAGGTGTGGAATAAATATATGGGAGAAGCACGGAAAATTTCCGTGTTTCTTTTTTTGCGTTGACTTTAGCTAATTATCCGTGTAATATGAGGAAGTAAGGATATATAAGGAGTGGCAGTATGCAGATTTGTGTTGATTTCAGTAAAAAAACAGGCAAAATAAAACCCTTTCACGCCGTAAATAATGCACCTCTATACGGCCTTAGTAACAAGCTTTTTCATTACCTTGCAGATGCGGGTGTACCCTACTCAAGGCTTCATGATACGGGCGGTAGCTACGGCGGCGGTGTTTACGTGGATATTGAAAATATTTTCAGGGTGTTTGATGCCGATGAGAACGACCCTGCCTCCTACGATTTTGCCTTTACCGATTGGCTTCTTGCTGAGCTTATGAAGGTGGGGGCCGAGCCCTTTTTCCGCCTTGGGGCAACTATAGAAAACAATCACAAGATAAAGGCATACCATATATATTCCCCTAAGGATAATGAAAAATGGGCAAGAATATGCGCAGGCATTATAAACCACTATAATCATGGCTGGGCAAACGGCTTTCATTATAACATTACCTACTGGGAGCTGTGGAACGAGCCTGATAACGAGCCCGAAATTGCTGATAACCCTATGTGGAAGGGCACTAAGGAGCAGTATTTTCACCTTTATAAAACCGCATCAAGATATTTAAAGGAAAAATTTCCTTACATTAAGGTGGGCGGTTACGCCTCCTGCGGTTTTTACGCCGTTAACAAAAGCTTTGTAAAAAACGCAAACTCCTCCCCAAGAACGGGATATTTTGTGGACTTTTTTGAGGAGTTTTTAAAATTTATTTCAAGGCCTGAGAACAGGTGTCCCTTTGACTTCTTCTCCTGGCACTCCTACGCCTCAAGCGATGATAACTGCCTTTATACCGATTATGCACGACAGATGCTTGACCGCTACGGCTTTAATGATACCGAAAATATTTTAAACGAATGGAATCCGGGTATCCACCGCCGCGGCACCGAGGAGGATGCCTGCTATATTCTTGAAATGATGCTAAAGCTTCATAAAAAGCCCCTTGATATGCTGATGTATTACGACGGTCAGGTTCACGGGGACTATCAGGGTCTGTTTGACCCCGTGCGGCATACCGTATTCCCTGCCTACTTTGCCCTGCACTCCTTTGGTGAGCTTTACGCCCTTAAAAATGAGGTAAGTAGTTATGCCGATACCCTTCCCATCCTTGCGGCGTGCGACGGGGAGAGAGGCAAGGTGTTAACCGTTAACCTTACCGAAACGGAGGTACCCTTTGACCTTAGTGTAAACCAGGGCTGGAGCCTTACCGAAACCTTAGTGCTTGACGGTGTGAACGGACTGGTTGGCATACAGTCCCTAAAGGCTATACCACCTAAAAAAATAGTTATGCTTGAATTTAAAAAGGATTGATAATATGCATAAAACCCAATATAAGCAAAAAAGGCACGGTGTCCTATTTTAGGACACCGTGCCTTGATATTTGTGATTAGATTAAAGGTTATAATACTTATCAAATTCGGCAGGATGGGGGATGGCGGAAAGCTGACTGCACTCGGCACGCTTTGCTTTAATGAAGTTGCGAAGCAGCTCCTCAGGGAAAACGCCGCCGACTGTTAAGTACTCGTAATCCTTCTCAAGACAGTCAAGAGCCTCCTCAAGGGAAACGGGCAGACCCTGAAGCTTGGCTTTTTCCTCTTCAGGAAGGGTATAAAGGTTCATATCATAGGGGCCCCAACCGTTTGCGTGGGGGTCGATTTTATTCTTAATGCCGTCAAGTCCTGCCATAAGAATAGCCGCATAACAGAAGTAGGGGTTGCAGGTGGCATCGGGATTGCGAAGTACAAAGCGGCGCTTATCGGGGCTCTTTGCATAGGCAGGAATACGAATAACCGAACTCCTGTTGGAGGTTGCATAGCCGACGGTTACGAGAGCCTCAAAGCCGGGAACAAGGCGCTTAAAGGAGTTGGTGCTGGGGTTGGTAATGGCACACAGGGAGCCGATATGCTTTAAAAGACCACCCATAAAGTAGTGCGCCGTTTCGCTTAGGTGAGAGTAGCCGTTATCGTCGGAGAATATAGGCTTGCCGTCCTTAAAAAGTATCATATGCACGTGCATACCGCTGCCTGCCTCGCCGTAAATGGGCTTGGGCATAAAGGTGGCGCTTTTGCCATACTTAAGGGCGGTGTTATGTATGATGTACTTTATCATCATTGTGGCATCAGCCATATGAACAACCTCACCAAGCTGAGGCTCAATTTCAAACTGACCTGAAGCCGCAACCTCGGGATGATGATAGTTGATGTCAATGCCTGCTTCCTTCATAAGAAGACACATTTCACTGCGGCACTCATAGGAGGTGTCAAAGGGCTTTGCAATATGGTAGTTTTTTTGCTTGGGAACAACAACGCCGTGACCCTCGTTATCACTATTCCAGTAGGACTGCTTGGCATCAACGGTGGCGCCTATATATCTGCCATCCACGTTCCAGGTAACGTCATCAAAAAGATAAAATTCAAATTCGGGCAGAATTTTCATTTCATCTGCAACGCCGCTGGCCTTCATATACTCAACAGCCGCCTTGATTATATTACGGGGATATTGAGCCAAGGGACGGTTATTGGGGGAATCAATTATCATTGCGTTACCCGTCATTGAAAGGGTGGGAATTTCGCAGAAGGGGTCAATAAGAGCGGTGTCAGGGTCGGGAATAAATACCATATCGCTTTTTTCAACCACGGCGTATCCGTAGTTGGAGGCATCAAAGCCTATTCCGCTTTTCATAGTATCCTCTGAGAAGTTTTCGGCAGGAATGGTAACGTGACGGTACTGACCGTTAATGTCAACCATCTTAAAATCCACCATTTTTATGCCCTTTTCCTTAATCAGCTTAAGGATATCGTTAACAGTTTTCGCCATAAAAATATACCTCTTTTAAATTTTTTATTAACTAAAAATAATATAACAAAAATTTTATTTTTTGTCAATAACGGCAAAGAGAAACCTCCCATGGCCTTAAACCACGGGAGATTTAAATATTACTAATCGGTAACGGTAATAACCATACCGTCGGTAAGCTTTTCGGTGGGAATAAACAGCTTTTCGGTTTGCATTAGCGGGTCAAAGCAGGCTTTTGCCTTAACGCCGTCAAGGGAAATTTCACGCTTGCCGTTACCAAGATTTTCATAAATCAGGGTAATGTGGCGGCCCTCACCAATGTGAATGGATTTTCTTTGGTCCTTATCCCAAAAGGAAACATCGGGACCGGTTATACTAAGCAAAGACTCAAAATAGGTGTTAAGGGTGTAATCAAGGAGTTATCGGCATTCTTGTTTGAAAGGGTGGCACCGATTTGCTCCATGATACTTTTTAATTTTTGCTCAAACATAATAATTCTCCTTATTAATCTAAAATACATTATAAACCCTGGATTTTATAGACTTATTATACCATAACCGGTGGGTTCGGTCAATATGACTAAAATCTTAAAAAAACCAAGGAATAGCGCCTGCCGTAGAATATTAAAGTAATTATGTGCATATAGTTAACTAAGTTTAGGAGTTGATTATATGAGCAAGCTGGCAAAGGAAAGGGCTGTGGAACTGGGGGAATACATAGTGGAAACGGGCGCCACAGTGCGCGCGGCGGCAAGCACCTTTCATATTTCAAAATCCACCGTACATAAGGACGTTACCGCAAGACTGAGAATCGCCGACCCTCAGCTTTACCGCAGGGTAAAAAAGGTGCTGGAGCTTAATAAAAGTGAGCGGCATATCCGCGGAGGAATGGCAACACGAAAAAAGTACAAGGGATAAAACACAAAAAGATACCCCCAACAAAGGCATTGGGGGTATCTTTTTTTAGTAACTGAATTTAACGGGATATGCGTGGTGGGTAGCAAAGGTTATTTCGGGGAAACGGGCGCTGAGCATTTTGCAAAGGGGCTCTACGATAACGTCCTCGGTATAAAAATGGCCTGCATCTATAAGGGTAAGGCCGCTATCGGCCGCCTCAAGAAAAACGTTATGCTTAACGTCACCCGTAATAAAGGCCTGTGCCTTAAGGCGCAGGGCATCCTCTAAAAAGGAACCGCCTGAGCCTGAGCATACAAGGGCGGTGGAGATTTCACCATCACCGCAGGTATAGCGCACGGGGGCGCCTAATTTTTCCGACACGTATTTTGCCAGAGCCTCCGCCGTCATTTTCTCGGGAAGGTCACCTGATTTCAGTAAATACCCGTCCTGTGCGGGAACAGCCTTTACGTCTTTTAGCTTCAGGGTCGCACAAAGAGCATCATTCACACCGTTTTGGCCTATATCCATATTGGTGTGCATTGAAATTACGCTTATTCCGTTTTTTATGCACAGGGCAGGGATACTGTCTGCCGTAATGGCCTTCAGGGGCTCAAATATAACGGGGTGGTGGGTTATTATAAGCTGTGCGCCTTTGTTTTTAGCCTGCCCAATTACCGCCTTGGTGCAGTCAAGAGCAATAACGCAGGTATTAACAAGGGCATTTTCATCACCAATAAGAAGCCCCACGTTATCAAAATCCTCTGCGGTACTTATGGGAAATTTTTCGTTTAAAAACTCAAAAATATCTTTTACTGTCATAATTATTTCTTTGTAAAGGAATCCTTGAGGGCAACGGTGCGGTTAATTATAATATTATCCGATGTGCTGTCCTTATCAATGCAGAAATAACCCTGTCTCATAAACTGGAAGGTTTCTCCTGCCTTGGCGGACTTCAGGTCGGCGTCAATCTTGCAGTTTTCAAGCACCACAAGGGACTCAGGATTAAGGTTATCCGCAAAGGAGGACACGCCCTCCTCGTCGGAAGGATTCTCAACGTTAAACAGTCTGTCATAAAGTCTTACGGTGGCTGTTGCACAGTCCCTTGCATTAACAAAGTGTATGGTACCCTTAACCTTTCTGCCGTCAGGTGTTTCGCCGCCGCGGCTTTCGGGGTCATAGGTACAATGAACTACCGTAATATTGCCCTGCTCGTCGGTCTCGTGGGAGGCATACTTCACGTAGTATGCACCTTTGAGTCTTACCTCCTTAGTGGGGCAAAGACGGAAATACTTTCCGGGAGGGTCAAGCATAAAGTCGTCCTGCTCGATATAAAGCTCCTTAGAGAAGGTAACGGTCTTTTTGCCAAGCTCGGGCTTATTGGGGTTAATATCAACGGCTATCTCCTCGGTAACATCCTCGGGATAGTTATCAATAACAACCTTTAAGGGGCGCAGCACCGCCATAGCCCTGTCGGCCTCTGTATTAAGATAGTCCCTTACACAGGATTCAAGAAGGGCATAGTCAATAACGCTGTAGGCCTTGGAAACACCTATTTTATCAACAAACTCCCTAACGGCCTGGGCAGGGTAACCGCGACGGCGCATACCGCAGAGGGTGGCCATTCTGGGGTCATCCCAGCCTGAAACAAGGCTATCGTTTACAAGCTTTAAGCACTTTCTTTTACTTGTAAGGGTGTAGTTTACGTTCATACGGGCAAACTCAATCTGTCTGGGGGGCATTTTGATTTCCAGCGCCTCTAAGAACCAGTTGTAAAGGGGACGGTGGTTTTCAAACTCCAGAGAGCAAAGGGAGTGGGTAACACCCTCCCTTGCATCGGATAAGGGGTGTGCAAAATCGTACATAGGATAAACGCACCACTTATCTCCCGTGCGGTGGTGGGCAACCTTCATAATGCGGTAGATAATGGGGTCACGCATATTAAGGTTGGGGGAAGCCATATCAATTTTAGCGCGAAGCACCATGGCGCCGTTATCAAACTCACCTGCGGTCATACGGGCAAAAAGGTCCTTGGTTTCCTCAACGGGACGGTTTCTGTAGGGGCTGTTAACGCCTGCCTCGGTTAAGGTGCCGCGCATTTCCCTTATCTCGTCGGGGGTGGACTCATCCACATAGGCAAGGCCCTTATCAATAAGCTTTAAGGCGCAGTCGTATATAAAATCAAAGTAATCGGAGGCGTAATAAACGTTATCCCAATCAAAGCCCAGCCACTTAATATCCTCCATAATGGCGTCAACGTACTCAACGTCTTCCTTGGTGGGGTTGGTGTCGTCAAGACGCAGGTTGCACTTGCCACCGTACTTTTCGGCGGTGCCAAAGTCAATACAAATGGCCTTGGCGTGGCCTATGTGAAGGTAGCCGTTAGGCTCGGGAGGGAAACGGGTCTGTACCTTATCGTACACACCTTCCTTTAAATCCTCGTCAATAAAATCGTGAATAAAGTTAGAGGGCTTTACCTCTTCTACGGGGGTGTTTTTAATCTCTTCCATTTTCTATGCTCCTAAATGAGAAATCATATCGTTAATGCGCTTTTCACATTCGCCCTTACCCAGCACCTGCATAATGCTGCAAAGGTCAGGGGTGTTGCGCCTGCCTGTTACGGCAATTCTAAGCACGGTGCTAAGGTCACCTGCATGGCCTTTGAAAGCATCGGGATTTGCCTTATAATCCTTGGTGTTTTCCGCAAATCCTAAATCGGGACACAGTGCTTTAATGCGGTCAAACCATAACTGACGGTCATCCTGTACATCATAAACTTCCTTGTACGCCTTTAGGAATTTGCAGGCATCGGCAGGGTCTATATTTTCAGGCAGGGTGTAATCGGGAACAAAAAGCTCATTATAAAAATAGGAGTAATAATCCTTAGCCTCGCTCCAACGGGCAAGGTCCTTTCGGGGCTTTGCCACACCGTCACGGTCAATGGCAAGCATTGCCTTTGTATATTCAGGATTTGCAGTAAGAATGGAGTAAAACTCACCGTCAAATTCCTTAGCCCAGGCGGTAAGCTTTTCGTAAACCTCACCTGAGGTAAGCCTGCAAAGGCGGTTCTTACTTACGTCAAGGAGCTTGTTTTCATCAAAAAGGGCACCCGAAACACTCATCTTTTTAAGGTTGAACTTAAACCTTTTATAGCTTTCATCGGGGTTTGCCCTGCGCCAATCCTCAAACTCGGAGGAGGCTATGGTCATAAGGTATTCAATAACGTTTTCACCATCAAAGCCCTGCTCGGCAAAGAAATGCACTGCGGCCTCGGGGTCCTTACGCTTGGATATTTTACGCTTTGCGCCGTTGTCCAGCTTCATTATGGGGGAGATGTGGGCGAACTTCGGTACCTTAAAGCCCAGGAGTTTAAAAAGCTGAATGTGCTTGGGTACGCTGGAAATCCACTCGTCACCGCGCATAACGTGGGTGGTGTGCATTAAATGGTCGTCCACCGCGTGGGCGAAGTGGTAGGTGGGGATACCGTCAGATTTAAGGAGAACAAAATCCTCATCGTTTTCGGGCATTTCAATTTTGCCCTTAATGGCATCCTCAAACACTACCTTATTTTCTTCATTTCCCGGAGATTTAAGGCGTATTACAAAGGGCTTGCCCTGGTCAATGAGCGCCTTGGCCTCATCATAGCTTATGTCGCGGTGCTTGGCCCACTTGCCGTGATAGCCTGTACGCACCTTTTGTGCCTCCTGCTCGCCTCTTACAGCCTCTAACTCCTCTGCGGTGCAAAAGCAGGGGTATGCAAGACCCTGTTCAATAAGCGACCTGGCATAGGTCTGATAAATTTCGGCGCGGTGGCTTTGCTGATAGGGGCCGTAATCGCCTTTTTCGTTTGTACCCGAAACAAAGCCCTCGTCAATGGTAATGCCAAAGCGGTTAAGGCCATCAATGATATTTTCTATACCGCCTTCAATTTCACGCTTTTTGTCGGTATCCTCAATACGGGTGAAGAACACGCCCCCTGTGGAGGTTGCGGTTATTCTGTTAACCAAAGCAGCAAACAGGGTACCCAGATGAAGGTAGCCTGTGGGGCTGGGTGCAACACGCACAACCCTTGCACCCTCGGGGAGGTTACGTGCAGGGTAAAGGGATTCATAGTATTCGGGTTTCTTGTTGATTTGGGGAAGTAAAAGCTCCGCCAGACGCTCAAATTCTGTCATTTTAATATACCTCAGGGACTATTTTTGTAAAAGCTTGTTTAACTCACTCATAAAGGTGTTTATATCCTTAAACTGACGGTAAACCGAGGCAAAGCGCACATAGGCAACCTCGTCAACACCTTTAAGTTTTTCCATAACAAGCTCACCGATTTTCTCACTTGTAACCTCACGGTCAAGGGAGTTTTGAATGGTGGCTTCAATATCGTCAATAATAGCATCCAGCTCGTCAATGGAAACGGGACGTTTCTGGCAGGCGTGGAGCATACCTTTGAGCAGCTTTTCCCTGCTGAATACCTCACGTGTAGAGTCCTTCTTAATTACCATAATAGGCAGACTTTCTATCTGCTCGTAGGTGGTAAAGCGCTTGCCGCAATTAAGGCATTCTCTGCGGCGACGGATTTTTTCGCCCTCATCGGTGGGGCGAGAGTCAATAACCTTGCTTTCCTCAAAACTGCAGAAGGGACATTTCATAAGATAAACCGCCTTTCAAATATAAATATTCATTTTATTTTATCACATAAATTTTGAAAACGCAAGAAAAAACAAGGCATTGTCAGGGCTTTTCACACATATATTTATATAAAAAGTTAAAAGAAAGGTATGAAAAGCAAAGTGAACACCTTTTTCCCCGAAGGCTGGCTTAAAAGCGCCGCCTCAAATCAAAAAAATATGCTTACCCCCTCCGCCTTGGCACAGGCGGCGGCCACAGGGGAGATACTTGAGGCGCCCTGCCTTATGTGTGATGCCCACCATAACCTTATTGTAGACCTTGGTTGTATGCGGGGAATCATACCCAGAGAGGAGGGGGCCATAGGCATAACCGAGGGCATTGTTCGTGATATTGCCCTGATTTCCCGTGTGGGCAAGGCGGTAAGCTTTGTGGTAACGGGGGTAAAGAGCGACGAAAACGGCAGACTGTACGCCACCCTTTCAAGAAGGCGCGCTCAGGAAAAATGCCGTGACGAGTTTTTGGCTCTCCTAACCCCCGGTGATATTATGGGGGCAAGAATAACCCATCTTGAGACCTTTGGTGCCTTTTGTGATATAGGCTGCGGCATTGTTGCCCTTTTGCCTATCGATGCAATATCGGTGTCCCGTATAGCCCATCCAAGGGACCGCTTTAGCGTGGGGGAGGATATACGTGTAATAATTAAAGGCATTGCTCCCGATGGAAAAATCACACTGACCCATAAGGAGCTGCTGGGCACCTGGCAGCAAAATGCCGATGATTTTACCCAAGGGCAAACGGTATCAGGGGTGGTACGCAGTGTGGAGGATTACGGAATTTTCGTTGAGCTTACCCCCAATCTTGCAGGACTTGCAGAGCTTAAAAACGGGGTTAGAGTGGGTCAGCAGGCCAGCGTATACATAAAGAATATTATACCCGAAAAAATGAAGGTAAAGCTTATTGTAATTGACAGCTTTGATACGGCAGTGCCGCCGCCTATTAAATATTTTTATCTTGAAAAAAGAATTGACAGGTGGGAGTATTCCCCCGAGGGTGCCCACAGAAAAATATTTACCGAATTTTAATTTATGCTGTCAACCCCTTGAAAAACAAAAAATAAGGAGTATAATAATTAGAGTGGCTTTTATGCCACTCTGATTTTATTTTTCGGAGATGTTTATTTTGGCAGAAGAGAAAAAGTGTAATAATACCTCCTGCGGCGGCGACTGCGCAAACTGTGCCTCTGCAAAGAAGGAGAAGGAATCTTTAATTGAGCCTACTAATGAGCTTAACAGCATAAAAAAGGTAATAGGCGTTGTAAGCGGTAAGGGCGGCGTTGGTAAATCCATGGTTTCGGCATCCCTTGCCACACTTATGAAACGCAAGGGCTATGAGGTTGGCCTGCTTGATGCGGATATAACCGGCCCCTCCATTCCTAAAATGTTTGGTGTGAACGCAAGGGCGGCCTCGGCAGAGGGGGGCATAATGCCTGAGATTACCGCATCGGGCGTTAAGCTTATGTCCATAAATCTGCTTATGGAAAATCCCGAATCCCCCGTTGTATGGCGCGGTCCCGTTATTGCAGGTGCTGTAAAGCAGTTCTGGACCGACGTTATCTGGGGTGAGACCGATTTCCTGTTTATTGACTGTCCTCCCGGAACGGGTGACGTTCCCCTTACGGTGTTCCAGTCAATTCCCTTGGACGGTATCGTAATAGTTACCTCCCCTCAGGACCTTGTTTCCCTTATAGTTAAAAAGGCCTACAACATGGCTAAGCTTATGAACATTCCCGTGCTTGGCATAGTTGAAAATATGAGCTATGTTAAGTGCCCCGATTGCGGTAAGGAGTTCCATATTTTCGGTAAGAGTGAGACCCAGAGCGTTGCCGACGAGCTGGGCATCCCCCTTCTTGATAAAATGCCTATTGATACCACCCTTGCCACTCTGGCGGATGAGGGCGGCATAGAAAAGCTTAACACCCATTATCTTGATAATACTGCAAATGTAATTGAAAAGCTGTAAAACAAAACCCATCCTCCACAGAGTGAAGTGAACCCCAAAGTTTAGACAAAATTAAATATTAAATTGTTAGTGAATGAGTTCGGTATTGTACTGGGCTCATTCCTTTTAGTTTTAAGGAAATTCTTTCGTTGTTGTAGTAATCTATGTATTTCTTTAATTCATCAATGAAAGCGTTAACGCTTTCGAATTTTTCACCATAGAACATTTCAACTTTAAGTCTACCGAAAAAGTTTTCCATAGCACCATTATCCATACAGTTGCCTTTACGGGACATACTTTGCGTAATGTTATGCTCTGCTAATAACCGTTGGTATTCGGCATGTTGGTACTGCCAACCTTGGTCAGAATGAAATATTGGTGTTGCATCAGCAGGAAGTTTCTCAAACAAACCATCTAACATTTCTCGTATTTGCCATAAGTTAGGACTTGTTGAAATTGAATAAGATACAATCTCATTGTTG
>JAZSEH010000052.1:0-2790 GCA_045531585.1 Acutalibacteraceae bacterium | reverse complement strand
GAAACTACATATTCTCTGCCGAGGATATGGCCCGGCGTGTTGCTCAAATCAGTTCGTTATAATGATAATAGGTAGTCGAAAAGCTTTCAATCAAAGCTTTTCGAAAAACCGCTAAGTGTAGCGGTTTTATGTAAATAATCTTTGATTATTTACACCGACATCATTGCAATGAATTAGGTGAAATTATTTATATAATTTCACGGACAATTGTTAATTTGTCCGTGAAAAAGCGCATTTGCGCTTTTTCACCAACCTATTTTCATTATAAGACTACCGTATTCCTGCGTTCGGGCTATTTCATACGGCGTCAGATAAATTTTATCGCAGTATTCACTGAATAACAGCATATCCCTTTCACTCAGTTTTGTTATTATACGATATTTATTATTAAAAGAATATATGCTCCTTATTTCGGGCAAAAGGCTGTACACGGAAAGCATTGTGTCTACTTTTTCAAACTCTAAAACCGTTGTTTTCTCTTTTAATACCTTTTGAGAAATAAAGCTTAGCACGTATCCCCCGTTACCTGATGATTTTAACTTAACCGTCAGCATATTGCTTTCGGGTATAAATTTCATTTTTCTTGATATTTTCAAATATAAAAGTCCCACAATACGCTGTGTGTTTTTGTTTTGAAGATTAGGTATGGTATCTTTAAAAAGTTTTAGCACTTCATCATATTCAAGTAATATTTCTAACAGCTTGTTTGCAGAAGTTTGTACAAGCATACCATGCCTCCCTACAGGATATTGGGATAAAATTTCAACTTTTGTCAATACTTTTCTTGGGTGATAGTATTGAAAAAAGATATACGCAAAAGAAACAGAATTATATTTATTAAAACAGTTATTATTACGATCTGTTGCTTGTTGCTTATTGCGATAAGCTTTATTGCAACAGGATATTTTTTAGGACAAGGAGTTAAATATGAGTTATAAGGAATTAAAAAGCGGCACCGACGTGAGAGGAATTGCAAGCGACCTTGGCGGAAATGAAGTAAATCTTACCGATGAAGCAGTATACGACATTACAAATGCTTTTTTAGTTTGGTTATGCAACAAAAAGGAATTTGACGTTGCAAAACTAAAGGTTTGTGTTGGACACGATTCAAGAATAACCGCACAACGTATTAAAGAACAGGTTATTCTTGCCGTTACAAATTCCGGTGCAACAGCCCTTGATTGCGGATTATCCTCTACCCCTGCAATGTTTATGACAACAGTGGACCTGGGTGCCGATGCGGCTATACAAATAACCGCAAGCCACCATCCCTTTGACCGCAACGGTCTTAAATTCTTCATTAAAGAGGGCGGCCTTGACGGTAGTGACATAGGCGAAATAATTGCTCTTGCCGATGAGAAAACCTCCCTTTTCTGTGAGGAAAAAGGCAAATGTGTACCCACCGAGTATATGCCTACATATGCCGCCCGTCTACGTAAGATGATTTGTGAATCAGTAGGCAAGACTGAAAAGGATAAGCCCCTTAGCGGTTATCACATTATAGTTGATGCAGGAAACGGCGCAGGCGGTTTTTATGCAAAGGACGTTTTAGCTCCACTTGGCGCAGATATTACGGGAAGTCAGTTTTTGGAGCCTGATGGTACCTTCCCAAATCACATACCAAACCCTGAGGACGGTACAGCAATGGAAAGTATTTGTAATGCCGTTAAGACTTCAGGTGCTGATTTAGGCTTAATATTTGATACCGACGTGGACCGAGCAGGCTGCGTTGACTCTAAGGGAAATGAAATAAACCGAAACAGGCTTATTGCCCTTGCATCAATAATTGCAATGCAAGGAAATGACGGAGCAACCATCGTTACCGATTCCGTAACCTCAGCCGGGCTTAAAATCTTTATAAACGAACATCTTAAAGGAAACCATTACCGTTATAAGCGCGGATATAAAAACGTTATAAATAAGGCTCAGGAGCTTTGTGCCAAGGGAATAAACTGTCCTCTTGCCATTGAGACCTCAGGTCACGCCGCGCTTCGTGAAAATTATTTCCTTGATGACGGTGCATATCTTGTAACCAAAATTGTAATCGAGCTTGCTAAAGGACAGAATCTTGATACTTTGCTTAGTTCTCTTGCAATGCCTGCAGAGGAGCGCGAATGTCGCCTTGGCATTAAAGCACAGGACTTCCGTTCCTACGGTGAGGACGTGCTTTTAAAGCTTCAGCAGTTTGTTGAGAAAAACAGCGAATATACCATAGCTGATGATAATCGCGAGGGCCTTCGCGTTTCATATAAAAACGGTTGGTTTTTGCTCCGTATGAGCGTACACGACCCTGTAATGCCTATGAATTTTGAAAGCGATACGTCAGGTGGAATTGATGAGATGGTGGAAAAGCTTCGCCCCTTCTTTGAACAATTCGGTTTGCTTGATATTTCCGCTCTTAAATAATTTTTGTAAAAACACCCCGCCTTCGGGTGCGCGCCATAGTGAAAATTTGGTTTTTCGGGTAAATTTGCCCCAAATCTTGCTGAAAAGCCTCATAATACGACAGTATTACTGCGTTTTTCATCTTCGTTTTGAAAACAAATTTATCCCTACAAAACTGCAACGCACCCAAAAACGGATGATTTTTTTGTAAGAACAGGCAAAAAGCCGCGGTAACGCTGACGCGTACGGCGGCTTTTTAACGCATTATTACGGAAAAAGCGCCATTTTTGGGCAATTTCTTACTATGGCGCGCACCCGTTGTGCGGGGTGTTTTCTTAATTTGTGCATCCACAATTATTTTCTGAATCAGATGAATTTATACTTGGAGGAAAGAAATCGTTAGTG
>JAZSEH010000066.1:0-14942 GCA_045531585.1 Acutalibacteraceae bacterium | reverse complement strand
ATAAACCTTGAAACCTTCTTATCGGAGAAAAAACAGTAAGTTATACTTTTGCTTACTCTTACCTTGATTCTGCTCCGTTTAGGTAGTTTTTTACAATGATATCCGTTCCTGTCGGAACGGGTGATATATCTTTGATATGATATCCACCATCGGTGGATGATATATGCCTTCGGCATATGAAGGAACGGATATTATATCATATTTGCGCCGCAAATATATCATACGGCAACGCCGTATATCATATCGCGCAAGCGATATATCATTGAAAAACGCACCATTATACTGCTTTTTTCGCATAAAAACCTCTTTTGTCTTGATAGACAAAAGAGGTTTTTTTTTTGATAAGATTTGTTTGCTATAATATTTTAATGTCTTTTCATTTGACGCAGGAACAATAACACTGCTACTATAAGCAAAATAGTGGCATATCCCAGCACCCACCATAAATGCGGCAAAATACCATAAAAATCACCTACAAGTATGGCTCTTTCCATTTCAACGGCGTGAACAAAGGGAAGTGCATAGGAAATTCTCTTAAATGTACCGCCCACAAGGTCAAGGTCAAACCAAATACCTGATAGCCAGGCTGAAAGATTGGTAAGTAAAGCACCGCAAATTCCACCCACCTGCTTATCATTAAACACGCTTCCGCAAAGAAGCCCCAAAGCAATGTAGAGTGTGGAAACAGGTAAGATAAATATGACTGCATATACGATATTTAATGAAATTTTTAACCCAAGAATAACTGCGGCAATATAACAAACGGCGCATTGTGCCACCGCGATAGGAATAAAGGGCAGGGTATAACCAAGAATAAAGTCCACTGGCGTTAATGGTGTTGTATACAAACGCTGAAGTAATGAGCTTCCCCTATCCTTTGCGATAATAGTAGCTGAAAACAAGGACATAAAGGAAAGACCAAACACCGTAATGCCAGGGGTTAAATGCTGTATTTCAAACAGTGGCACGGGTATATTCGCCTGTATTACAGTAAGCAACAAAAGTAAAACAAGAGGAAAGCCTAATCCAAATAACAAATTTAATGGATCGCGCAATATTTCCTTTATATTCCTGTTTGCAATTGTTAACATTCTCATTTTGCCACCCCCTTAACAATGCGAATAAAGGCCTGCTCAAAATCATCCGTTTGGGCAGTTTCTTTAATTTTTTGAGCAGTATCGCAAATAAGAAGTTTGCCATCCTTCATAATAGCAATACGGTCAGAAAGAGCCTGTGCTTCCTCCATATAATGTGTTGTAAGAATAATGGTTATTTTTCCTTTAAGAAAACGAATCAAATCCCATAGATCGCTTCGGGCAAGCACATCAAGACCAAGCGTGGGCTCATCGAGAAACAATATCTCCGGTTCGCTGATAAGTGCCATGGCAATACTTAATCTGCGTTGCCAGCCACCGGACAGCTTGCCTGCTTTTTTCTTAATGATAGATTCAAGACCGAGAAGCTCGGTAAGCTCTGATATTTTCTTACTTTGTTTTTCTTTTGGAAAACCGTGAACACCACACATTAATTCAAGATTTTCACGGGCGGACAAGCCTGGTGCAACCGCCGTTTCCTGTGGAGAAACGGCAATAATAGATTTCACGGCCGCGGCATCCTTACAAATGCTTTTCCCATTTAAAAAAGCATCTCCACAAGTAGGCTGTGTAAGACAGGAAAGCATTTTAATAGTGGTAGTCTTGCCCGCACCGTTTACACCAAGCAAGGAAAACAATTCACCCTTGTGAACCGAAAGACTGAGGTTATCAACCGCAACTACATCCTTATATTTTTTAGTTAAACCTTCAATTTTGATAGCATCCATAATCAATTACTCCATTCCATATTGCTTTTTAAACCCCTGATAAGAATCCGTAAGCATTTTGCTCACAAGCTCCCAATCAAGATTTAAAAAGCCTGTAGCAAACATTGTGGCAATCCCGTGAACATACGCCCACATTTCAAGGTGGAATAGCTTTGCATCTGCCCCGCTAAGTCCGGTATTATTATGAACAATGGACTCCATTTTATCGTTAAGCTCCGAATTTTCGGGTATTGGTTCGCTTGAACGGTTGCGCATATATAAAAGCTTAAACAGCTCCTGTTCCTCTTTGGCAAAACGAATGTACGCCATTCCGTTTGCTTTATAAGCAGGAAACTTCCCGCTTTCAACTTCTCGCTGCATATACTCTTGACACATAATATCAGCTTTTTCTACAACAGCAAGACGCAATTCCTCCATCGTAGCAAAGTTGGAGAAAACCGGTTGGGTTGAGCAATTCAACACAGAGGCTATCGTTCTTGCATTGATTGCTTGTGCTCCGCTTTTACGCACAATATCAACAGTGGCATTTATAATATCTTCTTTTGTCACTTTTACTTTAGGCGGCATGGCGCACCTCCATAATATATCACTTGTTATATATCAATTGTTATTTTATCATCAACGAATATAAAAGTCAAGTTAATAATATCCTTTCCCTCTTGCAACTTTTTTTACTTTGTAATATAATTAACAAAATGAATTTTCTAAAATGAAAGGGGCGTTTAATATGCCTAATGATATTTTGAAGCTTAAAGATAAAACCTCCTTTATTTGCGATATGGACGGTGTTATTTATCACGGAAATAAGCTTATTGATGGTGTAGAGGATTTTATAAAATGGCTTGAGCAAAACGATAAGCAGTATTTATTCTTAACCAATAACTCGGGTCGCTCCCCCAAGGAGCTTTCACAAAAACTTGAAAGAATGGGACTGAAAATAAGCGAAGAGCATTTTTATACAAGCGCCCTTGCAACCGCTTCATTTTTAGCCTCACAATGTGGCGGAAAGGGCGGCACTGCTTATGTTATAGGTGAGCCGGGACTTCATAATGCTCTTTATGAGCAAGGCTTTACCATTAATGACGTTGACCCTGATTATGTTGTTTTCGGTGCAACAAGCTCCCTTAGTTATTCACAAATTGAAAAGGCTTCGCGTCTTATTATGAACGGAGCAAAGTTTATAGGCACCAACAGCGATTTAACCGATCCTTCGGAGAAAGGTATTATTCCTGCCTGCCGTGCCCTGTTATCACCCATTGAGCTTACAACGGGTAAGAAGGCATATTTTGTTGGAAAGCCTAATCCCCTTATGATGCGCCACGCTCTTAAGCAACTTGGCTCAAAGCGTCTTGACACTGCAATAATCGGAGATAGAATGGACACCGACATTGTTGCAGGTATTGAAAGTGAAATTGACAGCGTTCTTGTTTTATCGGGCGTTACTGATATGCATATCATGAGGAAGTTCCCCTACCGCCCCACATATATTTTAAACAGCGTGGGCGAAATAGCAAAGTTATAAAAAACTGCTGCATTTGATAACAAATGCAGCAGTTTTTACACTGCAAAAATAAGATACGGTGCATATTCAATTACAAGAATCGCTAATATGCAATAAGCAATAATAATAACAGGCAGGCCTATCATAAACCTTTTATGCAGGGTTTTATGACGGATAAGGCGCATTGTAATGTACATAAACAGCGCACCCCCTATACCCGACAGTAAAAACAAGGTTTTTTCACTTATACGGCGTTTTTTGCGTTTTGCCTTAATTTTATCGGCTATACAAACCACGGTGGATACAAGATTTATTATAATAAACCACATAATAAGCGGTGAATTTAAAATTTCCTTCATAGAATACACCTCTTTTGTATTTTAGCATATATACTATTAAAACTAAAGAAGAAATATTGACAACGGTAAATTATTTTTGTATGATTATTTTCGGTGATTATTTATGAGTTTTTTAGATAAGGCGGCAAAGCCTTTAATTATATCGATATTCGGCACTCTTTTGGCTGCCGCTCTTGTTTTTACTGCGCTTTTACCAAGCTTTTTACCTAAGGATGCCGCGGACGTGGTAGCATCCTCCTCAAGCCAAGTGGTATTGATAGAATCTGTTACCGACCAAAGCAGTGAAGTTTCGGTGCCCGAAATAAAAAAGCTTGTAATAACCTCCCCTGCATCAAAAAACACCACGGTTACAGGCAGTTCCACTGTTTTTTCGGGCGTTTGTGATGCAAACGTGCCCCTTTACATAAACGGTGAGCGCGTACCCACCGCTGATGACGGCAGTTTTTCGGTAAACTTCAACCTTAAAACCGGCAATAATCAATTTTTAATAGAGTATAATTCTACACAGCAGACCTATACCGTAAACTACCGCTACGTTATTATAAGCGGCTATTCACCTTCAAGGTCGGAAAGCTTTGACAGTGGCTCCACAATGGTGGTTAGGGCAACGGCAAGGTTTAACAGCACCGTTACTGCAAGCTTTATGGGGAAAAAGATAACCCTGAACCGCGAATACTATGATGGTGATGCCCCTGAATTTATTGGCTTTATAGGCAGCTTTGACCTGCCTACAGGCACCGAAAAGGATAAAAGTCTTGGTCAGGTAACCTTCTCTGCCACCGAAAACGGCAGAAGTGAGAGCTTTAAAAGCGGAAACGTAATTCTTAAAAAGAACCCTATTGTTCAAAGTGACGGTTCTGCCGTAACCCCATCAGGCGGAAGGTATATGAACGTTGGCTCGGGCTATATTGCCGAGGTGGTGCTCACCAGCGCCGAAACCTTTAACGGCAACACGGTGGATGACTATTCCCACCCCACAAACAACTATCTGCCTAAGGGCACAGTGGACTACTGCTCGGTAGGTAATATAGTTGACCCTGCATCAAGGTGTACCTATAAAAAACTGCGTTGCGGAAAAAGGATGTATACCCAAAGTGAAAACATGGGGCAAAACATTAAGACCTATATAGGCACCCTGCCCGAAACAAATAATGTAACGGTAAGTATGGTAGATGAAGACACACGCTTTACCACCCTTACCCTTGACGTTGACTGGAAGGCACCCTTCTATTTTGATTTACTCCCCCAAACCTATAATAAAACTACAGTAAGGGATTACACCGTTAACGCCACAACCTACAAATACATAGATATAACCTTCTGCTATGCCGCAAGCCTTGAATATGACCATATTCTGAACGTGGAAAATATTATAAGTGAGGATAATCCCCTATTTTCTAAAATTGAGCTTATAAAAAATAAGGATGACTGCACCCTAAGGCTTTATCTTAAAAGAACGGGACAATTTTACGGCTGGGACAGCTACTATAATGAGCTTGGACAGCTTCAGTTTGAATTCCTGCACCCCGCTACGGCAACCGAGACCGATTTTAACGACTACGGTGTAGATTTATCCGCTGCTACGGTGCTTATTGACGTTGGTCACGGCGGCGAGGACCCCGGTGCGGTTGGCCCTGACGGTACAACCGAGGCAACCCTTGCCCTATCCCTTGCCAATAAAATTAGTGACGAGCTTTCAAAAACGGGTTGCCGCGTGATTATAAACCGCACAAGCAATACTACCGTTAAGGTGGCACAGCGTATTGCCCTAATTAAAAGCTTAAAGCCTGACCTTGTTATATCGGTACATAGGAATTCCTGCGATTCACCAAGTGTACACGCCTTTAATACCTATTACTATTATCCCTATTCCAAGGCGGCAAACGATGCGGTGTATAAGCACACCGTTTCTGCAGGGCTTTATTCCCCTTCAAGCCGCTCAGGGGTTGGCTGGCATTATTTCTTTTTAGGAAGGGTAAGTAACTGCCCCGTAATACTAAGTGAAAACGGATATATGAGCAACAGCGAAGAGTTTTCAAAAATGAAAAAGGATGCCTTTAACCAGCAGTGCGCCATTGCCACGGTAAAGGGCATTGCGGAATATTTTCTTTCAATTCAGTAAGGAGAAATTAAAATGAATATTGCAGTTGTAACAGGTGCCTCCTCAGGGCTTGGTAAATGCTACGTTGACGCTGTTTTAAAACTAAACAAATATGATGAAATATGGCTAATTGCAAGGAGAAGAGAGAGGCTCGAAGAGATTGCAGAGCAAAATTCGGATACAAAATTCCGTATTCTTCCCCTTGACCTGACTAAAGATGAGCATCTTGAGGTTTATAAAGGTGAGCTTGAGCGAAGCGGCGCAACCATTGGCCTTTTAATCAATAATGCAGGCTACGGCAAGCTTGGAGATTTTGATAAAATGGAGCCTGCCCACTGCAAGGGTATGATTGAGCTTAACTGCGTTGCACTTACAAACGTTTTAAACCTTTCACTGCACTTTATGAAAAGGGGCAGCGCCGCCATTAACGTATGCTCCATCGCGGCCTTTACACCTAATCCCAGAATGGCGGTTTACAGCTCCACAAAGGCTTACGTTTACAGTCTTTCAAAGGCTCTTCGCTTTGAGCTTAAAAAGCGCGGAATAAACATTATGGCAGTATGTCCCGGACCTATGGAAACAGAATTTCTTGCCCTTGCTGACATTGCCCCCGGCAGCAGTAAAACTTTTGATACCCTGCCCCGAGTTAACCCCGTTAAGGCGGCGGAGAAATCCATCAAGGCGGCACTTAAAGGCAGAGGCATTTACACCCCTAAAGGCTTTTATAAATTCTATAGGATGCTCTCAAAGCTAATACCCCACGGTTTACTTATGAATTTTTCAAAAACCTAAAGCAAACAGCGTCACGAACAAAGTTCATGACGCTGTTTTAATACTTTTATTACGGTTTCACCTGCATTACAAAAGCGCTCTGTTGTTACAATCAGGTCCATCACAAGACTGCCTACTACTAAAATCTTAGGTTTTTTAATATCTTTTTTCATTTATTAAATAATCTCCAAATCGTTTTTTGATGGAAGCTTAGGATACACATCCTCAAGATTATCAGAATACCAATATGCAACGGAGGAAATATCATCCTGTAAAGGTAAATATCTTCCCTCACTTCTCCAGCCAAGGGCCTGAATGGTAACCTTAATATCCTCATTAAAATAAATAGGGTCGGTTATATGCCATCTATAAAGATTAAAGTACCTTTGTGAAGCATAAATACCGTCGGTTTTTCTAACCTTATACATACCTGAATAGGGGGTTGAAAATTCAACATATTTTCCTTCAACATCAAAATTGTATGCACCGCAGAAATAATCCTCGGTGCCTGTGCCGCAGATTGTGGGAAAATCTTTGTCACCATCTATATAAAATTTAATTTCACCTTCGCCCCACCAGCCGTTATTTTTAACGCCCCAGTGCATATAGGTACCCACATAGTGACCGCTACCCTTAATATTATCAAGAATTGTGTAAACTCCTTTATAGGGCAGAGGATTAACCCTTCTGAACTGTGCGTGGAAGTAAAGTGCATCCTCAGGAATTTCCTTCTCCTCACAGTCTATTTGATAATAGATATTGCAGTTAACGGTACCTGTATTTTCAATTTCTATTTTAAAGCCTTTACGGTAAGGCATTTCAAAATAACAGTTAAGGCCTCTGCCGGGATTAACGCACATGGCAAGGCTTGAAAGCTGGCGGTACTCAGTATGCTCTGCATTGGCAAAGAAATCTGAAACGGGTGCCTCAACCGCAGGGTTTTCCTGACCGTCAAAATAAATACGCATAATAAGAAGTCGGCCTGCTGCCGCGTTATCGGTAAGCCAAATATGTTTTATTGCGCCCTCACCCTTAATATCGGCAAGGGTTACGGTACAACCGGGCCAGCAAACAAGATATGGGTTAACCTTCCAGCCCTGACCCAATTCTCTTGCGGCGTGGGAAGCGCTACCCTCTTTTGCCATACCGCCCTTGCCCTTTTCTCCTGTAAGATTTTCGGGAGAAACGGAAAAGGTACGAATATTCTTTTTTGTGGTAAGATTATTTAACATTTTTTCACTCCTAATCATATTTCTATTGCAATTAAACCATAAAAAGTATACAATAACAATGATAATTGTTTGCAATTATTTAACATTTCTTGTGGATGTGAAAAGAATGAGTTTTGATTTAAACCTCATAAACCCCTATATTCGTGTGGCAATGCCATCGGTACTTACAAAGGGCACGGTTATTGAGCCCCGAATTATTTTTGATTACGAGCTGATTTACGTTGAGGATGGCCAATTTACCCTTGTTTATAATGGCATCAGCTATAAGTGCACCAAGGGTGCTTTTTTGCTTCTTCGCCCTGGTGTAACCCACAGCTTTCACGTAAATGAAACCGACCTTTATCAGCCCCATATTCATTTTGATATAACCTACAGTCCAAAAAGCGTTTATATTCCCGTTTGCTATAAGGATATGCCTCAGCTTACCCCAAAGGAGCGTGGTCTTATACAAATTGATGTGTTTGACAAGTATCCCCTGACGCCCTTTGTATCTTTTTCGGATAAAGATTATGCGCTACGGCTTTTTTATGCTGTAACCACCAAGGAACCTACAAATCCGCTTACTCGCAAGGCAAGGCTTATTGAGCTTATATCGCTGCTTATTGCAGATAACTTTTCCAAAAGCATTGAGAGTGAGGAGAACCATTATGATATAGCCAGACAGCTTAAGGATTTTTTAGATACAAGCAGAGGCTATACCGTAGGACTTGACGAGCTTGAAAAGTGTTTTTCTTACAGTAAATACCATTTGGAGCGTATTTTCAAAAAGCGATTTGGCGTAAGTATTATGTCCTACCGCAACAAGCGACGTATGGAGTATGCAAAGGAACTGCTATTAACAAACAGCGTTTCCGAAACCGCTAAAAAATTAGGTTTTTCCTCCATATACGTTTTCAGTCGTGCCTTTAAACAATATTACGGCATTTCACCCACGGGTATAAACAAATAAAAAATTCAAGGCCTCCGCTCTGATTGCGGAGGCCTTTTCTTTACTGCTTTTCGCTTTTAAAATACTTAATAATTGTGCCCTGCTCATCGCCCTTATCGGTAAGGGTTTGAATGTGCATATAACACACACCGTTTGGTACCTTAACGTTTTCGGTAAGGCTTATATCCTCTTTCCTTTCGCCGTTCATAAATACCTGCGCCGTTCCTTCTTCGGTGTTATATACAAGCTCCAAATCACACCAATCACCCTTTGTATCGGTAACCTCATAGTTATAGGCGGCATAAAGGGGTACGTACTCATCTATAGGATTCATCCAATGGTCAAGCAGGCTGACCCGTACGCCCTTGCCTCTTACCCAGAGTCTCACCTTGAGTCTGCCTTGCTTAAGTGCCGGGAAGTTCCATACAACGCCCTGATAACCGCTTACAAGCCTTGTATCATCAACGTTTCTAAGGCACATAACCTCACTTCTGTCACCCTTAGGGTCGGGTACGGGAGAGGCACCGTCGGTTCTGTTCCAGGCGCAGTGGCCGGGGAAGAATTTGCGCCTGTTACCTGAAACACTTTTAATATAAACCTGGGTGGAAAGATTTTCGTAGCCGAAATGGAAATCCTCTTTTCTTGAGGTCTCGTAAAGCCAATCCACATCAAAAATAACAAGAGAGGCAAGGCGTTCGTGCTGACCGACGTGAACAAGCACCTTATTAAAGGGCAGCTCTATTGCCTGAAACTGGTGAACGCTTTTATCCTGACCGCAGTTGCTGGAGCCTAAGGAGCGGAAATCGCTAAAATTTCGGAATGGATTAAGGTATAGCTCACGGAATCCAAACCAGGTTTTGCAGTCATCCTCACTTATAGCAATGCAGTTGGCATCACGGTTGGTGAACAGGTCCTCCCACACACCCTTTTGCTCATCCATATCAAGGGGTGGAAACACATTAGTTTTATCCATTTCAGGCAGAGGACGGGTGTTATTATAGAAAAACAAGGTCCTACCATCGTGCAGTCTCAAAAGCTCGGGATTGGTAAGGGTGGAATGGAAAGAGGTTGGCTCAGGCTTTGTCCAGGTATCACCAAAATCGTAGGATTTAGACATATAGTGATAGTCTGTGGAGGTACGAAGGTGCATAAGCAGGGTTCCGTCACTAAGCTCGGTTACAGTGGCCTCAACTCCTGAATTTTCCCAGCGCATACCCTTGTGAGGATATGTCATAACAAACGGGTCTGAGGGCTCAACCTGAACGAAACGCCATGTATCGCCGTCATCATCGGAAATATAAACACCTGTATGGTGTCTGGTATCACGGAAATCGCCCGTATAAATCCAACGCTTTTTGCCGCGGAGAGCAATAGGCTGTTTATCTGCAAAAAGAGATACGGGTAACGGTATTTTTTTATAATCCCTTGTATCGGCACCACCATTTTCGGCAACGCAAATATAGGCTCCTGCACCCTCCTCGGGAAATTTCACGCATATACGGCGATTGGAATAGGGGCTTTTTGCCGCAGGGCCAAGGGCCTCAGGGTCGGCCTTATAGGTTTTCCAGGAAAGGCCGCCATCCCTGGAGGAAATATATATTTCCTCTCTGGGACTTTCATCATCACGGGGGTCAATGGCACGGGAGCCGTAGCAACGAATTTCGCCGTCATCCTCAACACAAACAAATTTGAAAGCGTCCTCAGGGGCAAAGGAAACCTTAGTGGGAATAAATATTCTTTTAAGCTCCTCCTTATCCCTTTCGCTCATTGTGGCTTCAATAATCTTTCTGTAATCCATCCCAACGACCTCCTTAGTCTTTACACTAAGTATATCATCCAAAGAATTTCTTTTCAAGATTAAAAAAGCTAAAAATACTGCGTAAAAATCAGCAGGATTTTAGTACCTGTTCTATCATTAAAAGGCGATTATATTTTGCCACGCGGTCACTTCTGCAGGGAGCACCCGTTTTTATCTGTCCTGCCCCTGTGGCAACTGCCAAATCGGCAATAAAGGTATCCTCGGTCTCTCCCGAACGGTGGGAGATTACCGCGCTGTAGCCGCCTGCCTTGGCAAGCTCTATAACATCCAGAGTTTCGCTTAAGGTGCCTATCTGGTTAAGCTTTACAAGTATGGCGTTGCCTGCTCCCTTTTCTATGCCTTCCTTCAGGCGCTTAACGTTAGTAACAAAAAGGTCGTCACCAACAAGCTGAACCTTATCTCCTATACTACGGGTAAGGGAGGTCCAGGCAGACCAATCATCCTCACCTACGCCGTCCTCAATGGAGATAATGGGATACCTTTTTACAAGGTCGGTATAGTAGTCTATAAGTTGACTCGAAGTCATTCTATCATTTCTTTTGGGCTTTAAATAATCTCCTGTGCCCTTACACCACTCGCCTGAGGCCACGTCAAGGGCTATTTTTATCTGCTCCTCATTATAGCCTGCGGCCTTTACCGCTTTAAGAATAAGCTCTATGGCCTGCTCATCACTTTCAAGGTTGGGAGCAAAGCCGCCCTCGTCACCCACACCGGTGGATAGTCCCTTATCCTTGAGAATTCCCTTTAAGCTATGGTAGACCTCGGCGCACCAGCGAAGACCCTCGCTAAAGCTTTGGGCCGCTACGGGTACAATCATAAACTCCTGCATATCAATATTATTTGATGCGTGGGCACCGCCGTTTAATATATTCATCATGGGACGGGGCATTATTCTTGAATCCAAGCCACCCAAATATTTATAAAGGGGCACCTTTTGGGATGCGGCCTGTGCACGGGCTGTGGCAAGAGACACTGCAAGAATGGCATTGGCACCTAAGCTGCTTTTGTTTTCGGTACCGTCAAGCTCTATCATTTTTTGGTCAATCTCCCGCTGTCGGGAAGCGCATATGCCTTTAAGCTCAGGGGCGATAACACGTTCAATATTGGCAACGGCCTTTAAAACGCCCTTGCCGAAATATCTGTCCTTATCTCCGTCACGCAGCTCGTGGGCCTCGTGAACACCGGTTGAGGCTCCGGAGGGAGCCATAGCAGTTCCCTTTGAGCCATCAGCCAAAAAAACCTGAGCACATACTGTGGGATTTGCACGTGAATCTAATACCTCATATGCCTTAATATCAATAATTTCACTCATTAAAAACACTCCTTTAATAGTATTATGTATCCAATTCGTTATATTTATTATCTTGTTTTTCGGTATTTTAGAGGTGAAATACCGCATTTTTTCTTAAAAAGTCCTGAAAAATAGCGTGCATCCCCATAACCCAAGGAGGCGGCAATATCGCCTATAGACATTGCGGTATTGCGGAGAAGCCTTCTGGCGGTGCTCATTTTGACTCTTAACTGATAGTCATAAGGAGTGGTACCATACTCCTTGCTGAAAAGCTTAACACAGTAATCAGGAGAACGGTATATATGCTTGGCAAGGTCGGTATTGGAAATTATTACACCACCGCCGTTATCTATATATTCCTTCATTTTTACTGCCTCGGGATGGTGGCTGTCGCTGCTTTGTTTAAGGCTTAGCGCCGTCAACACCTGCAGAAAAACCGAGGTAAGTATGCTTTGGGCTTCGAGGTTTGTAAGGTCTCCCGTAACTATATCCTCAATTTTCTGAAAAAAGGGCAATAGGCCCTCGCCGTCAAAAAACCAATCCCTGTCAAGCCCGTATTCCTGCATAAGCTCGATGGGAAGGTCCCCCGTAATATTAACAAATATTTTTCGCCAGGGCTCCTCAGGGTCAACACGGTAGTTATGCTCTATTCCTTTTTTAAGAATATATATCTTATCGGCAGTAACTCTGTGCTCTACTCCGTTTACGGTTATATAGCCTGCACCGTGGGTAACGTATTCCATAACCGTTTCCCTTGCTTTGTTACGGTGTATGTGGTAATTTGGGTCAGGGTTTGTTATGCCTGCAAGGGTAACGTACATAGGCAGTCCCTCACATTTTGTCATAACCTTGAGTATTTCATTCTCCAAAATTGTTTTCCTCACATTTTAAATTGAATTTTGTGTATTTATACGCCTTTTTTCATAGTATAATACACATTAGAGTATTTTTCAAGGAGGAAACTTTATGAAACTGAGAATGCCAAGCATACCCCTTTTTACCATTGACCCGTATTTTTCCGTTTGGAGCAAGGATGACATAAATAAAAGCCGTCCCACCCACTGGACGGGAAGCAATAATACCATACGCGGTCTTGTTTTTATTGACGGTGAAGAATACCTGTTTTTAGGTGGTGAAAGGCATAAAATTATACCCCAGGTAAGCATTGATGCCGATGCCCTTTCCACCACCGCGGTTTTCAGAAATGACAAAATAGAGCTTACTGCCGTTTTCACCTCTCCCTTAATGGCAGACAGTCTTTATTATTCCTCAAGGCCTGTTTCTTATTTAAAGCTTTCCTACAAGAGTGTTGACGGCTTAGACCATAAGGTAACGGCTAAGCTATCTGTCAGTGAGGAGCTTGTATTAAATAAGGCTGGTGAAGGCAGAGCCTGGTCCGAGGACGTTGAACTTAAAAACGGAGCCTGCGTAAAAATGGGTAACGGTGACCAAAGCGTGCTTTGGCGCAACGGCGACGACGTGCGTATAGATTGGGGCTTCCTTTATTTAGCGGTTAATAAGGCCGCCAA
Organism: Acutalibacteraceae bacterium; assembly: GCA_045531585.1. Lineage (GTDB taxonomy): Bacteria > Bacillota > Clostridia > Oscillospirales > Acutalibacteraceae > SIG587. Next base: position 1,589 of record JAZSEH010000066.1, on the reverse strand, counting down.
AACAGGAAACGAGGTTTTTGCAGGACTTTACTCTGTATATGCCGAGACAGACCTTGAAAACGATGCACTTTTTGCCCTTGCATATGACGATATTAAGAGTATACAGTATTTTGGCGAGAATCTTGACGCCTATTGGAAAAAGGATGGCAAAACCATAACCCAGGCTATTGATGAGGCTATTTGCGAATATGATGAGCTTTATAAAAAATGCTGCGCTTTTTCTTCTGATTTATGGGATAAAGCTGTAAAGGCAGGGGGCGAAAAATATGCCGAGCTTTTAAGCCTTGCTTACCGTCAGGTTATGGCCGCCCATAAGCTTGTTGTGGACAAGGAGGGCAATAATCTTTACATATCCAAGGAGTGCTTCTCCAACGGTTGTGCCGCCACGGTGGACGTTACCTACCCCAGCGCACCTATGTATTTATACTACAATACCGAGCTTTTAAAGGGTATGATACGCCCTGTTATGCGATTTGCCGCAAGTGAAGCCTGGCCACACGATTTTGCTCCACACGACGTTGGTAAATATCCCTTACTTAACGGGCAGGTTTATTACGGAACAAGACTTGAAGGTCAGATGCCCGTTGAGGAATGCGGAAATATTCTGACCCTTATGGGTGCAATTACCGATATTGACGGAAACGCCGATTTTGCCGCACAGTATATTGACATTCTTGAAAAGTGGAACGAATATCTCATTGACTACGGTTATGACCCTGAAAATCAGCTTTGTACCGATGATTTTGCAGGTCATCTGGCCCACAACTGCAATCTTTCAATTAAGGCAATTATGGGTATGGCAGGCTTTGCCAAGGTACTTAAAAAGCTTGGCAGAGGGGATGAGGCCGACGCTCTTACGGCTAAGGCAAAAGAGTATGCCGATTCCTTTATTCAGCGTGCCGTCAATCCTGACGGCAGTTATCGCCTTTCCTACGACCGCCCCGATACCTTCAGCCTGAAATACAATGCAGTATGGGATAAGGTATGGAATCTTAATATGTTTCCTGCAAAGTTTTACAGCGGTGAGACGGCAAGGTATAAAAAGGAGGCACTGCCCTATGGTGTGCCCCTTGACAGCAGAGAAAAGTACACTAAATCCGATTGGCTGTTATGGGTAGCGGCTATGACTGAAAAACAGGAAGATTTTGAGTATTTTGTTGACCTTTTATGGAGCGCCTTTAACACAATGCGCACAAGGGTGCCCATGACCGACTGGTACTTCACCGATACCTCTGAGATGCGTGGCTTCCGCCATAGAACAGTACAGGGCGGTTTGTTTATAAAACTGCTGATGAAATAAGACAACAAAGGCTTCGCAAAATGCGAGGCCTTTATTTTTAGAAAAAATATATATTTTTTTAATAAAATATTGAAATTTGCACTTTTAGTGATATAATGAAAACAGGTTGGTGGAAAAGCGCAAATGCGCTTTTCCACGGACAATTTAACAATTGTCCGTGAAATTATATAAATAATTTCACCTAATTCATTGCAATGATGTCGGTGTAAATAATCAGAGATTATTTACATAAAACCGCTACACTTAGCGGTTTTTCGAAAAGCTTTGATTGAAAGCTTTTCGACTACCG
>JAZSEH010000060.1:0-3865 GCA_045531585.1 Acutalibacteraceae bacterium | reverse complement strand
AGTACGAGAGGACCGGGATGGACGCACCTCTGGTGCACCAGTTGTTCTGCCAAGGGCATAGCTGGGCAGCTAAGTGCGGATTGGATAAACGCTGAAAGCATCTAAGCGTGAAGCCAACCTCAAGATAAGATATCCCTTAGCGTAAGCTAGTAAGGTCCCCGGAAGACTACCGGGTTGATAGGCTGCGTGTGTAAGCACAGTGATGTGTTTAGCTAGGCAGTACTAATAGACCGAGGGCTTGACCTTTAAAATTTCGTTCCTCTGGTCTTACATTTACCTTTGTTCAGTTTTTAGGGTGCGATTAGGCACTTTTAAATGCACCATTAGCTCAGTTGGTAGAGCACCTGACTCTTAATCAGGGTGTCCCGGGTTCGAGTCCCTGATGGTGCACCATTTTTTGTGCACAAATCATGGCCCGTTGGTCAAGTGGCCTAAGACTCCGGCCTCTCACGCCGGCAACACGAGTTCGAATCTCGTACGGGTCACCATTTATTTGTGCATAAAAGCGTATAGGATAGCATATGCTATTTTATATAAAGTACCTTTATGGTACGAGTTTTAGTTGGTGTTGATTGCGGTGAGGGTCCACCCGTTCCCATTCCGAACACGGAAGTTAAGCTCACTTGCGCTGAAAATACTTGGCGGGAAGCTGCCCGGGAAGATAAGTAGATGCCAACACATAAGTTCTTGAAAACTTCAGTTTTCAAGAATATGCCCTAATAGCTCAGTCGGTAGAGCACGCGGCTGTTAACCGCGGTGTCACAGGTTCGAGCCCTGTTTGGGGCGCCAAAAAGAAACACTTCCCAAAAGGAAGAGTTTCTTTTTGGGGTTGGGTCCGCAAGGACACAACATCATTTTGCGGTGAAACCGCAAACATCATTTATCCGTAGGATAACATCATTCCGCTTTTGCGGACACAAAACGAGGTTTTGACTTCGTCAAAAACGATGGGGGCTTTCGCCCAACGATGTTGCACTGTGTGCAAATTTGTGCTATCGTAAACCTACAATTTTTACCGTTATTTTTCTTGAATATTGACAGTAAATATTTGAAAGTTTATAATTATTTTAATAAACTGGCAAATTAGCAAAAATTAGGAGGATTCACTATGAAGGCTATTGAAATTATGGACGAGTTATTTAAACTCGCAAATGATAGAGATTATTCTAACACCTGTGACACTTGTAAAGCCGGTAATCCGGATATAGAAGTACGAAAGATTGCCGTATCGATGTTTGCGACACCCGAGGTTGTAAGGCGGGCAAGGGAATGGAATGCACAGCTTTTGATAGTGCACGAGCCTACTTATTATAATCATATGGATATACATTCAGATGAAAAGTTAGAGAACGAAAAGAGAAAACTTATTGAAGAATCAGGAATAACTGTATATCGCTATCACGACCACCCTCACTATACTACTCCTGATATCATAGCAGCAGGGGAACTCAGACAATTTGACCTTAAAGGCAGAATCGAATATACCGATATTTTTGACCTTGTTCGTATTCATCTTGATGAGCCTATATCTCCTGTTGAACTTGCTAAAATTATTGAAAAAAATTGCGGAATAAAGCATCTGCGTATATGCGGCGCAACTAATACTCCTTGCACAGTAGTGTCAGGTATGTTCGGCACTCCCGGTGGAGTATTTGACGAGTTAAAAAGTGAAAAAAGCGAAATAGTTTTAACAGGAGAAGCATGTGAGTGGAATCTTTGCGAATATGCGCGAGATGCCGCGCAACTTGGGTATAAAAAAGCTCTAATTATTATGGGGCATATAGGTTCTGAACGCGACGGTATGAAGTATACTGCTGACTTGCTGAAGAAAAAATATCCTGAAATTGACGTAAAATATTTTGAATGTGGAGAAGTATACACCTATACTGATAGTGAATAGAATTTTTGCAATAATTACTGAATCATTGTATGTAAAATTGTTGATAGTTTTTTTCACTGGAGGTATTGTTTAAGGGTAATATCGAGCCCAAACAGATAAAGGTTTGTAAAAAATGAGTTTATTATAGAAAATTATCGGTTTTCAGGCATATTTCATTCGTGTCATTAAGTTCAAAACGCCCAAAAAACACTCGTTCTCTTGAACGAGTGTTTTTTTATCCAAGCCGACAGGCTTGGCATATCATCACGCGTCAGCGTGTATATCATTAACAACGGCTTGCCGTTGTTGTATCTCATCACGCTTTAGCGTGTCACAATCAGGGGATGGTTCTGTGATTGACGGGAATTAATCGGCGAAAGGTGTGGGGAGCTTCTCCACACCTTTTTATACTTTTAAAAAACTTTTATAAAAACTATTGTTTTAAGCAAAAAGAACGGGTATAATTGAAGCATAAATCAAAATTATGTCAGGAGCTGACGTATAATGTTTTACACGGAACCTCAAAAACAGATTCCCGTTAAAGGTGAATATGACGTTATAGTTGTAGGCTCGGGTCCTTCGGGCGTATCCGCCGCCATTATGGCAGGCAGAAACGGTGCAAAAACCCTGCTTATTGAATATAACGGCAGTGTTGGCGGCATCTCCACCAGCGGTCTTATGAGCCATTTTACAGGCAGGGTGGATAGCCTGCTTTATAGCGAAATATTGCAGCGCAGTGCCGATAAAAACTATTTTGATACAGGGCGTACCCGTAAGGAAATTGACCCTGAGCTTTTAAAGATAACCTACCTTGAAATGCTGGAGGAGGCAAAAATAGACCTTCTCCTTTACACCCTGGTATGTGACGTTATAATGGAAGGAAGCCGCGTTGCAGGGGTTATTTGTGAGAATAAGGGTGGCCGCTGTGCATATACCTCAAAGGTAGTGGTTGACGGCTCGGGCGACGGCGACGTTGCCGCCAAGAGCGGTGCCGAGTTTATCCTTGGCAGGGAAGAGGATAACAAAATGCAGCCCGCAACCCTTATGTTTAAGGTTGGCGGCGTTGATATGTCTCGATCCATTCATCCAGAAAGCTTTGAGCATACAATAAGCACCGAAAAGGGTGAAATACAGGCCCTTGCCCGTGAGCATCTGCCTGCCCCTGCAGGACACACTCTCCTGTACCGCTCCACCATTCCCGGTGTGGTTACCTGTAATATGACCAACGTTACCGATATTGACGGTACCAAGGCCGAGGATATGACCAGAGCAGAGGTTATCTGCCGCAAGCAGATGGAGCCCATTGTTAAATTCCTGCGCGAATATGCACCCGGCTACGAAAACTGCTACATAATAAGTGCCGCATCACTTATAGGTATTCGTGAGACCCGCCATTTTAAAGGCGTTAAAACCATAAATGAAGAGGATATTTTAACCGCCCGTCAATTTGAGGATTGGGTGGTGCTGGGCGCCCACTTTAATTTTGACGTTCATAATATCACAGGCGCAGGCCTTGACAAAACGGGCAGTCAGAAGCACTTTAAGCAAACTGAGGGCTATTCCATACCCTACGGCTGCCTTGTTCCTGAAAAAATTGACGGTCTGCTCCTTTCAGGCAGAAATATTTCGGGCACACATATGGCACACTCCAACTTCCGCGCAATGCCTATATGCATAGGCATTGGTGAGGCCGCAGGTGTTGCCGCCGCACTTGCCGCAAGGCAGGGAATTGCTCCAAGAAACGTTTCGGTTAAGGAGATTCAAAATATCTTGAGATAAAAAAGAAAATCCTATCCACGGGTAGGATTTTCTTGCTATTTAGAGAATAAATTGATATAATAACATTGTTATAATGATAATCGGTAGTCGAAAAGCTTTCAATCAAAGCTTTTCGAAAAACCGCTAAGTGTAGCGGTTTTATGTAAATAATCTCTGATTATTTACACCGACATCATTGCAATGAATTAGGTGAAATTATTTATATAA
>JAZSEH010000067.1:0-9055 GCA_045531585.1 Acutalibacteraceae bacterium | reverse complement strand
TTATATAAATAATTTCACCTAATTCATTGCAATGATGTCGGTGTAAATAATCAGAGATTATTTACATAAAACCGCTACACTTAGCGGTTTTTCGAAAAGCTTTGATTGAAAGCTTTTCGACTACCGATTATCATTATAACAGCCTTAATTATTAGATTTAAAAAGTATAAAACACGGACCTAAACTGTCCGTGTTTTTATTTTATATAGTGTGTTTTTCAAGCGTTTGCCCGTTACTGTCAGTAAAGGTTACAGTCATTTCTTCACCAAACTCATAACCACAGCCTATATAACGGTCAGGCTTAATATCAGCACCTATCACTATTTTACAGGGATGACCAAGGTGGTCGGTTTCATCTCCGGGGATAAATATCTTGGTACAATGGAGGTGGCCGCACACCATAACGTCAGGCTTTACGTTTTCCTTTAAGAGCCTTCCCCATTGGCTGAAAATCTCCGTCTCAATATTAAAGGGAGGCTGGAGCTGATGGGTAAAGGGATTGTGTGCTATAACAACACGCTTATTAACACCCTGTGCATTATAGCTATTCTTTGCGTTCTTAATAACACTGTTTAAAAATGAAGTTTGCCTTTCCCTGAAGGCGTGACAGCTTACTGTAAAGCCGTACTCGCTAGCGGCATCTTTTTTATCCTCACCGCAGTCAAGAACAATACCCCAAATACTACCAAGCCTAAAGGTATAATAGGTATTACCCAAATGGTTAGGGGTGTACTCTGCAAATTTCTCCGCAAAGTTTCCACGCATATCGTGATTACCACGGGAGAATACAACAGGAATATTACCGCCTGTAAGCTGACAGCATATTTCATACACGTTGTCAAATTTTGAAGGGTCACCGCTGTGGTCAATAACGTCACCGTTAAGAATAAGAAAATCTATCTTACCAAAGGCCTTTGCCGCCCGGACTGGTTGCTCAATACGGTTGTGGGCATCGGATATATGATATGCCCTTGCGTTTTTTTCGGGCACGGGATAAAAGTCAAAGGTAAACTCCTCCAAGGGAGCAGTTTCGGTGAAATAGGGTTTGCGCTCAATAAGAGGGCGTACACACACGGTGTAGCCGCCTGCCCTTTCAAGCTCTGCCTTAGGTACGCAGGCTCTGTGAATATCGCAATTTGAACGCATTATACCGTTGCTTTCATCAAAGTATTCCTTATCTCCTATTTTCACAGAGAAAAGGCTTTCTTTGCTTACGGCTACCATTATCTGATAGGTATCCTCCACAGCGAATACTGCAGGCGAGGTTTTAAGCATATTTTACTCCTCCAAACCTTAGATTTTTACTATTCCCAGTGCATCCAGCACGGAGGAAATAAGAATTAAAACGATGCATATGGGAGCAATGTATTTTATAATAATGCTGAAAAGCCTTTTAAAACGGAACTTTCCTGAGGATTCGATTTCTTCAATAACGGTTTTAGGCTTAATTACATAGCCTACGAAGATACAGGTAAGCAGGGCAACAATAGGCATTATTACGCTGTTACTGATGAAGTCAAAGAAATCAAGAATTGAGAGACCTATTATTTGAATACCACTCCAGATGCCAAAGCCGAAGGAGGAGCACAAACCGAGAACTATACAGAAAAGGAATACTACAAGACAGGCAACGCGTCTGCTCCAGCCTGTTTTATCACGAACGATGGATACAACAGTTTCCATAAGGGAAATGGAAGAAGTAAGTGCGGCGAAAAATACAAGCAGGAAGAACACCGCACCAATTATAGTGCCGCCTGCCATACTGTCAAACACCTTAGGCAAGGCAATAAACATAAGGCTGGGTCCCTTGCCTACATCGGGAACACCGTCTGCTCCGGGGAAGGCAAACACAGCAGGAATTACCATAAGACCCGCAAGGAAGGCAATGCCCGTATCAAAAAACTCAATCTGATGAACGGAAGCTTCTATACTTACATCCTTTTTCATATAGGAACCATAGGTTATCATAATACCCATTGCAAGTGACATTGAATAGAAAAGCTGACCCATTGCCGCAAGTACGGTTGTAATAGAAAATTTAGAGAAATCAGGGGTAAGGTAATATTTAACGCCTTCCAATGCTCCGGGCAGACATACTGAATATATTGCAACAAATAAGGTAAGAACAACAAGAATGGGCATCATAATTTTGCTTACCTTTTCAATACCCTTTTCAACGCCGAAAAGAACGATAAGAGCAGTGATTCCCATAAACACAAAGAACCACACCACAGGCTCCCCTGCTTTGGCAATAAAGCCTTCAAAATAACCGTCCTGTGCACTCGCTTTGGCGTCACCTGAGACAAACGCAACTGCATATTTGGTTACCCAGCCGCCTATTACCGAATAATAGGGCAAAATAATTGCAGGTACAACAGATGCTATAGCACCTATAAAGGAATATTTTTTATTAAGATCTTTAAAAGCACCAATGGCACTTTTACCTGTTTTTCGACCAATGGCAATTTCTGCACACATAAGAGCAAAGCCAAAGGTTACCGAAAGAATAATATACACAAGCAGGAAAATACCACCGCCGTACTTTGCGGCAAGGTAAGGAAACCTCCAAATATTACCAAGGCCTACTGCCGAGCCTGCCGCCGCAAGCACGAAGCCTAATTTTCCTGTAAAAGAACTTCTCTTTTCGCTCACTTCCAAAACTCCTCTTTATATAGTAGTATTATTCTACCACATTAAAGCAATTTTTACAATCATTATTTTGCATAAAAAAACAACGCAAACAAGTTTGCGTTGTTTTTTATTTGATTATTCCTCGCCTAAAGTCGCTTCGGCTTCAGCCTGTATGCCTTCATCATAAGAAAGAACGGGCTTTTCATCCTTGCCCTTAATCCTTCTGTTTACGTAGTTCTTAGTAATCTTAACTACCAAGGGGAACAGTACAACAACACCGATAAGGTTTGGTATCATCATAAGTCCGTTAAAGGTATCGGAAATATCCCACGCAAGTGAAGAGGAAAGCACAGCGCCGAAAATAACGGTGCAAACGTGAATTATTCTGAAAATGAAGGTTGTTTTTGCGCCAAAAAGGTACTCCCAAGCCTTAGAGCCGTAATGTGACCAGCCAAGAACTGTGGTAAATGCAAAGAGGAACATTGCAATAGCAATGAATTTCTGACCAATATTTCCCCAAGAGAACACAGCATTAAATGCACCGCCTACCAGGGTGGCATCGGTAAGGCCTGCGGCAATTTCGCCTGTTTCAACGTTGAAGGCGCCGCCTGCAAGACCGCCTGAGGTAAGAACAACAAGAGCAGTCATTGTGCAAACAACCATTGTATCGGCAAATACCTCAAATATTCCCCACATACCCTGCTTAACCGGCTCCTTAATATTGGAATTGGAATGAACCATAACGGAGGAACCAAGACCGGCCTCGTTAGAGAATACGCCACGCTTAAAGCCGTTGGTAATTGCAACAATAACGCCGCCGATACCGCCGCCAACAAAGGCTTCAGGCTTAAAGGCGTTTACAAATATAGCCTTAAATGCAGGAATTATTGCATCATAGTTAATACCGATAATAACAAGGCTGCCTGCAACAAATAAAACCACCATAAAGGGAACGATTTTCTCGGCAACGCTGGCAATACGCTTAAGGCCACCTAAGGTGATAAGGGCGGTAAGAGCCATAATTACAACGCCTATGATAAGATTGTAAAGAGAAACATCACCAAATACCATAATGCTGGAAATAGCCTTCACATCAAAAGCGGCAGCAACGTTGGCCACAATTTTATTTACCTGACCCATACTTCCGATACCGAAGGAAGCTAGCATGGTGAAAATGGAGAACAGTACGGCAAGAACGGTGCCTATCCATCTGCAACCCTTTTTGCTACCAAGGCCATCCTTTAAGTAATACATAGCACCGCCGGACCACTCACCATTGGGGTTTTTGCGGCGGAAATACATACCAAGAACATTTTCTGAGTAGTTGGTCATCATACCCAGGAATGCGGCAACCCACATCCAGAAAACCGCACCTGCGCCACCAACACAGATAGCAGCGGCAACACCTGCTATGTTACCTGTACCTACCGTAGCGGCAAGAGCGGTACAAAGTGCCTGGAAGGGAGAAATGGAGCCTTTTTCCTTACTGTGGCCGATAACGTCCTTTTTAAACAGGCTGCCAAGAGTCTTTTTAAACCAGTGTCCTAAGTGAGAAACCTGAAAAACCTTGGTAACTATGGTCATTAACAGACCCGTACCAATAAGAAGGGCAAGACCCGGAATTCCCCAAACAACGCCGTTAACGGCACCGTTTATTTCTGCAATTTTGTCTAACATAAACATCCTCCTAAAAATAATAAAACCGTGCTTTCAGCACGGTTCAAGGCAAAAAAACAAAATTACCCCTATTCTTAAAGGGATTAAATAAGCTTTGTCCTTTTGCCTGAGAGATTCCCGCTGATAAGCGATTTCACCTTCGGCACTCAATTCAATGAGCTTCTCCAAAGTTCTGTCAGCTTACAGTCCTCATCCAAACGGAAACCTGAGAGTGTTACTCCTTCGGCTGCAAAGCAATTTCCTGCAAGCGTCACACAGAAATATTCAGTTTTCTGTATTATACATCCCCTACTCCCAAAAATCAAGGGCTATTTTTAATTTTAGATATTTTTTTAATAAAATTATTGTAAAATGTCATATATGGTAAAAAAGCAAGCCCTGTATAGGGCTTGCTTTTTTTAAAGGTATTCCTTTATTTGCTCCGTGAGCTTTTCCTCAAGCTTTATAAGACGTTTGGTTATATCCTTGGTAAATTCATCTGCCGCCTCATACTCGTTAAGGTAGCGATTAAGGGATTTTACGCCCATATTACAGCCATCGGTCATAAGGCTTGCTATGGTGGCGTCGCACTCATTAAACTTAAGCTTTACGTTAGTTTTCATCCAGGACATACTTCTGGCCATCATATTAGGCTCCTTACCTTCATCCTGAAAGCGTTCAAGCTGTTCCGCTATTTCACGTCGCAGCTTTTCGTGCTCATCCTTACAGGCATTAAGCTGTTGCTTGAATTTTTCGTTACCAACGTAGTCTATAACGTCATCAATGGAGGAAACTCCCATTTTTACCCCTGCATCGCACTCGCGGAGCAGTTTTATTGTATCGCTCTCTATCATTTTATCATCTCCTGCTATTATTCTACCCCCATTTAACGTTTTTATTTATTGCTATTGTTTAATTATTGTGATAAAATAAGGTAACCAAAAAATTAAGGGGTTATAATTATGGATTTTACAAATCTTAAGAACTGTTTAGACGATATACTAAATAATACTGCCACACCCAGCGTAGACTGTATAGTATACAAGGACCATAAAATATTGTTCAGATACTTTGCAGGGCTTAGTGACGTTGAAAACAACAGGGAGATAAACGGAAGTGAGCTGTATCTGCTTTTTTCAATGACCAAAATGCTCACCTGCACGGCCGCCCTTCAGTTATATGAGCAGGGTAAATTCTCCCTTGAGGATAAGCTTTCAAAATACATACCCGAATTTGATAAAATGAAAATAACCACCGATGCCCTTAACACCGAAAATGCCGCCAAGATAACAACGGGCGGTAGCTTTGGTGAGGAAGCATCCGTAAAAGCACAGGGTGGCTATGCCAAAAATCCAATAAAAATCATTGACCTGTTCACAATGCAGGCAGGCTTTGATTACGTTCTTGGTGACCCTTGCTTTGAACAGGCAAGAGAAAAGGGCCTTACAAGCACCCTTGATATGGTGCGTTCAATGAGTCAAAAAACCTTAGGCTTTGAGCCCGAAACAAGGTTCCGATACAGTTTGTGTCACGACGTTATAGGCGCACTTATTGAGATATGGTCGGGCAAGAAGTTTGGAGATTATTTAAGGGAAAACATATTTGTTCCCCTTGGTATGAACAACACCTTCTTTGGTGTTGCCAAGGATGAAGCCCTCCTTTCAAAATATGCGGCAAGGTACACTGCAGACAGTGAGGGTAACGTTAAGAGACTGCCCCTTGCCTGTGAATATAATCTTTCCGAGGAATACCAAAGCGGCGGCGCAGGTCTTTCCTCCTGCACGCAGGATTATGCAATATTCCTTGATGCCCTTGCCTGCGGCGGTATAGGTAAAAACGGAAACAGAATTCTTAAAGAGGAAACCGTTGAGCTTATGAAGACAAATCAGTTAACGGGGCAATCCTTAGAGGATTTCCATCAGATACGTGCAGGCTACGGATACGGCTTTGGCGTTCGCACCCATATGGATAAAAGCGCAAGCGGTTCCCTCAGCCCCGTTGGCGAGTTCGGTTGGGACGGTGCCGCAGGCGCCTTTTCAATGGTGGATACAAAGAACAGACTTTCCCTCACCTATTTCCAGCACAACCATAACTGGTCGGTGGAGATACAGTCAAAAATGAGGAACGCATTATACTCCTGCTTTGATGAGGTGTAGAGAATGAAGGTTAGCGAAAGAATAAATCTTGATTATAACGGACTTATTCAGCATGGTCCAATAAACATTGTTGCCCTTGGGGACAGCGTTACTCACGGTGCAGTAGGCCCGGGAGAAATAGACTATGAAAGTGTATTTCATAACAGGCTTAAAAAGAAAATTCTCGGCGTTAGAAATTACGTGCCCGTTAATATTATCAACGCAGGTATAGGCGGTACTACCGCAAAGGAAGCGGTGGGTAGACTGGATTCTCAGGTTTTTGCCCATAATCCTGACCTTGTGATAATATGCTTTGGCCTTAATGACGTTAACGGCAGTCTTGAGGAATATATTGATTCTTTAAGAATAATTTTTAATCGTTGCAAGGAAGAAAAGGTTGACGCTATTTTTATGACGCCGAATATGCTTAATACCTGTGTTGCAGAGGACACTGCGCCCGATCTTAAGAACTATGCCAAAAAGACCGCTGATATGCAAAACAGCGGTAGAATGGATGAATATATTTATTCGGCCATTGACCTTGCAAAGGAGCTTGATATAACGGTTTGTGACTGCTATACAAAATGGAAGGAGTTAAGCCTTAAGCAGAACATAACCTACCTTCTGGCCAACCGTATAAATCATCCCGTAAGAGATGCCCACGAGCTTTTTGCCCAAATGCTTTTCCGATGCATATTCCCTTCGGAAATTAAGGCTGATGATACTCAAAGCAGTACAATGTGGCAGGAATAAGCAAAAAAACTGTGGTATGAAAATTCATACCACAGTTTTTTTGCTTATTAGTGATTTTGGAAATATTTTTTCAGTGTGCCTACAACACAATCTGACATTTGAGAAAAACCTATCTTATTAGGATGAATACCGTCCCCGTGCAAATATAGTTGTTCGGTTTCGGGTGAAATTTCGGTTTCGTTATATAAATCTATATAGGCAAGCTTAAATTCTTCTGCAATTTTTTTAATAACATCGTTATATTGTGTCAGGTCTTTGTTATGATTCCTGGGTTTCCAATGCAGCATAGAGCATACAAAAACATCTGCGTTAGGGTACCTGTTTTTCACCTTGTGCACCATTGTAGCATACGCCTGTCCAAACAGGGTGCAGTCACCAATATAGCTTTGACTGCTTTCATCGTACACGTCACAAATGCCGTTATATGGACCAACGTCATAGCCTCTCAGCGCGTCATTTCCGCCTATCATCAGGATAATAATATCCGGCTCTATATTAAGATTATCATTGTGAAGCTGGGCGGAACGAATCATACAGGCGGCTTTTTCAAGCTCATCACTCTTAATGGTTACGCAGGAGCCACTCCAGGAATTATTCACACACAGCCTTAAATCTAATTCCTTTATAGTCTTCATCCACCAGGTATCACTAGCGTCACTTACAAGTCCCACCCGTGGAAAATAAGTAGGGTTGATTGTTAAGGTAGAATTATACTGTGCGCTGTTACTAAATCCATCAAAGGTGGAGGTGCTTGCACCAAGAATTGATATTGTTTTCCCTGAAAGATTATACATACCTATCACCTAAAATCATATTGGATTTAACTGTGTATATTGTAGCATAAAAGAGACGAATCCGCAATACTTATTACCTCTTACTTATTACTTCCCAAAGCCCCAAAAACATTTTTGAGGTAAGAGTGAAGAGGTAATAGGTAAGAAGTAAGCCCCAAGAACTTATCGTCCTTGGGGCTTTGGGTGTTTTGAACTTAATGACACGAATGAAACATGCCTGAAAACTGATAATTTTCTAAATTATAATGTACAATTCACGCAAGGAGTAAAATAACCAACAATAAAAGTAATTATAGCAGATATAAAAAATAATAAAGGAATAAAAAACAACTTTTTATCAAAACGTTTAACTTTATATATTACAAGCATAACGATAAGCAGCAAAACTGAAAATAAAATAACATATAACGGATAAGAAATCTCATATTCCATATGTTTAGACACTAAATCAGAAACATTCAAGCAAAAAAATGCAATATAAGCCAAGGACAATATGCCCGATACTATAAATAAAAAATTTTTCATATCATCACCGCCTTGAGTGTATTATACCATAAAAGTGGCGAAGCCGCAATAATTATTCATTATTCATTAGCCGTGCGACACATTTTCGAAACTTGTCAAGATTAGTGGACAGATAAAAGAGTGAAAAATTGGTTTGGGATGGAATAACCAATACCTGAATGCAGTCTTTCTGAATTGTAATAAAGTTCAATGTAGTCAATGATTGTAAGCGAAGCTTCTTCGAATGTGAGATGGCTGATATCAGCCATCTCACATTCGAGTGTTTTCCAAAAACTCTCTATTGGCTGATTGTCGCTCGGTGTACCGGGGCGAGACATGCTTTTTCTAAAACCGTTTCGTTCGACAAGTTCTTTGGTTTTCTTTGCCGTATATTGACAACCTCTGTCACTGTGGTACACTGCACTTTCAGGCCTGTTTGGGTTTCTTCCAATTGCCATTTTCAAAGCATCTTGTACCAATTTCTGTGTTTGGTTCTTTGCTATGCTCCAACCAACTATCCGTCTTGTTGCTACGTCTATAATACCGCATAAATATAACTTGGTTCTGTAACACTTGAGTTCG
>JAZSEH010000053.1:0-26092 GCA_045531585.1 Acutalibacteraceae bacterium | reverse complement strand
ATTATATAAATAATTTCACCTAATTCATTGCAATGATGTCGGTGTAAATAATCAGAGATTATTTACATAAAACCGCTACACTTAGCGGTTTTTCGAAAAGCTTTGATTGAAAGCTTTTCGACTACCGATTATCATTATAATCACATTCGAGGTGAATGCAGTGAGAAAGCTTTTAATCATTTTACTTATAATAAATATTATTGCCTTGTCCGTTAGTTTTTTAATGATGTTAGGCATTAATTTGCTTTATTCTATAATACTTTTAGCCTTTGGTATTTTAGAGCTTATTCCAATTATAGCAATAATATCTTGTCTTGACAATATTGAAAATCTGCAATATGAAAATAAATATTTGTATGAAAAACTCAAAAAGCTTGAAGACGTAAGCCTTGATTTAGAACCCCAAAATGCTCCTGTTAAAACAGATAATCCCAATACTGCACCTGCCGTGTGGGAGTGCGTTAAATGCTCAACGGTAAATAAGGCAGGAACAGAAAAATGTTCAAACTGCAATGCGCCCTATTCCCCGTTTTTAAATCCTACGGATGATCCAAAGCGTAAAAAGAAAATTAGCAGATTTGTTAAATTTAAATAATCCGTAAAGTCTTTCCCATATGCGGAAAGACTTTTATTTTATAAGCATAGCATCGCCAAAACTGAAAAATCTGTATTTCTCATTAACGGCTGTTTTGTATGCAGTCATTGTCTTTTCATAACCGTAAAATGCGCTCACAAGCATAATAAGGGTGCTTTCGGGCAGATGAAAATTAGTAATTAAAGCATCAATGCATTTGAATTCATAACCGGGATAGATAAATATATCTGTAGAATCAGAGCATTCACATATTTGACCAAACTTATTTGCGGCACTTTCTAGGGTTCTGCAGCTTGTAGTGCCAACGCAAATAACCCTTCCGCCCGCCTTTTTTGTTTGATTAATTATATCGGCGGTTGATGCGGGAATATTATACCATTCCGAATGCATTTTATGGTCGGTAATTTCATCAACCTTTACGGGTCTAAAGGTTCCAAGACCAACGTGCAGTGTAACGTAGGCTATATTTATCCCTTTTTCTTTAAGTCTTAAAAGCATATCCTCGGTAAAATGCAGACCTGCAGTAGGTGCTGCAGCTGAACCTAACTCCTTAGAATATACCGTTTGATAGCGTTCCTTGTCCTCAAGCTTTTCTTTAATATAGTGAGGCAAAGGCATCTGCCCAACTTCATCAAGAACACTGAAAAATTCACCGTCACACGTAAATTCCAATATGCGATTTCCGTCCTCAAGAACGTCAATCACCTTTGCCGAGAGCTTATCGTTAAACCTAAAGCAATGACCTGTTTTTGCTTTTTTTCCCGGGCCCGCAATACATTCCCAAACAAGCTGTGAATTTTGTTTAAGCAGAACAAATTCCACCACGGCACCTGTATCGGTTCTCGTACCGAAAATTCGCGCAGGCAATACCCTTGTATTATTAAGGACAAGACAGTCTCCCGGTTTTAAATACTCATCAAGATTATAAAAAACAGTATGAATTATATCGGAATTCGTCTTATCCAACACCATCAAACGTGAAGAATTACGAGGCTCTATAGGTGTTTGTGCAATAAGAGACTCGGGTAAATCATAATAAAAATCGCTTTTTTTCATAATAATAACCTTTCAAAGCTTTAATGCATAAAATATATTTGACAAACCCATTTATGAATGATAAAATATAATGTAATGGTTTGCAATGAATTTTGCATTTTTAATCAATATTTTATATTATATTGCAAAATTTCAAATATGGCAACTAAAAGTTTTTCTCAAAAGGAATGTGATCTTAAATGAAAAATTATAATGTGGGTATAATCGGTGCAACCGGTATGGTTGGTCAGCGTTTTGCGTTACTTCTTGCCGACCATCCCAATTTCAAGGTTACTGCACTTGCAGCAAGTCCCCGTTCCAAGGGTAAAAGATACGAGGATAGCGTAAAAGACCGTTGGGCTATGACCGCACCCATCCCCGAGAATCTTAAGGATATGGTAGTTTTAAGCGCTACTGAGGATATTGATGAAATAGTAAGCAAGGTAGATTTTGTTTTCTGTGCTGTAGATATGAAAAAGGATGAAATTCGTGCCCTTGAGGAGCTTTATGCCAAGCACGAATGCCCCGTAATTTCTAATAACAGCGCTCACAGAGGTACAAAAGACGTTCCTATGATTATTCCTGAAATCAATGCTGACCACGCCGAGGTTATAAAGTATCAGCGTCAGCGTCTTGGAACAAAGCGTGGATTTATTGCCGTTAAATCCAACTGCTCACTCCAGAGCTACGTTCCCGCAATTTATCCTCTTTCAAAATTTGGCGTGGATCAGGTTCTCGTTTGCACCTATCAGGCTATATCCGGTGCGGGTAAAACCTTTGAAAGATGGCCTGAAATGGTAGATAACGTTATCCCCTACATTGGCGGCGAGGAGGAGAAATCCGAGCAGGAGCCTTTAAAAATATGGGGTAAAATTGAGAATGGTGAGATAGTTAATGCAACTGAGCCTAAATTTACAGCACAGTGTATTCGTGTTCCTGTAAGTGACGGTCATATGGCAGCAGTGTTCGTATCCTTTAAAGATAAAAAGCCTTCTAAGGAAGAAATTCTGGAGGCTTGGAAGAACTTCAGCGGTGCTCCTCAGGAGCTCGGTCTCCCCCACGCACCCAAGCAGTTCCTCAACTATTTTACAGAGGACAATATGCCTCAAACGAAAATGCACAGAGATCTTGAGGGCGGTATGGCAGTTTCTATTGGCAGACTGCGTGAGGATAGCCAATACGATTATAAATTTGTATGTCTTTCTCACAACACGTTACGTGGCGCCGCAGGTGGAGCAGTTCTTCTTGCCGAGCTTCTTTGTGCCCAGGGTTATATGGATTAATAAGATCATTTCATATTATATTTGAAAGGTGATTTTAATGAAAAAAAGAGTTTTTACAGGCGCAGGTACAGCCCTTGTTACTCCATTTAATAATGACGGTAGTGTTAACTATAACAAGCTTACAGAGCTTGTGGAGGATCAAATTGTAAAGGGTATTGATTCTCTTATAGTTTGCGGAACAACGGGTGAAGGCAGCACCCTTTCTCATGCAGAGCATATAAAGGTTCTTGCTACTGCTGCTCAGGTTGCTAATAAGCGTGTACCCATTATTGCAGGTACAGGAAGTAACGATACATCTTATGCCGTTGAGCTTTCTAAGGAAGCATTATCTGTTGGCTGTGACGCTATGCTTATGGTTACTCCATATTACAACAAAACCTCACAGCGCGGACTTGTAGCTCATTATTCTCACATTTGCTCTAAGGTGGATGCTCCCGTTATTCTTTATAACGTTCCCTCCAGAACAGGTATGAAGATTACCGTCGATACCTATAAGGAGTTATCTAAGATAGAAAATATAGTTGCAACAAAGGAAGCCAGCGGTGATTTAGAGCTTGTTCGTCAGATTCGTGAGACCTGTGGTGACGACCTTGATATTTATTCAGGAAACGATGACCAGATTTATGATATTTTATCCCTTGGCGGCATTGGTGTAATTTCTGTATTTTCAAACATACTTCCTAAAGAAACACACGACCTTTGTCAATACTACTTTGACGGTAATTCAGCAAAGGCAAAGGAAATGCAGGAATATTATCTGCCCCTTATGGATGCGCTGTTTATGGACGTTAATCCTATCCCCGTAAAGGATGCTATGGATATGCTCGGTCTTGGTACCGGTCCCCTTCGTCTGCCTCTTCTTACTATGGATTATGAAGGCAAAGCAAAGCTTCGTGAATTCCTTGTTAATTACGGTCTTTTAAAATAACTTATGTTTTTAGAAAGTGAAAAACAAATGACAAAGATAATTTTAAGCGGCTGCAACGGTAAAATGGGCGGCGTAATCACAGAAATAGTTAATGGTATGAACGATTGCGAAATTGTTTGCGGTGTTGATGTTGCCGATGTAAGAAAGCACCCATACCCTGTTTTTACCGCCTTCTCAGATATAAACGTTACAGCAGACGTTATAATTGATTTCTCCCACCCAAGCGCACTTGATAATCTTCTTGATTACGCGCTAAAAAATAAAATGCCCGCAGTTCTTGCAACAACGGGATATAATGACTCTGCCATAGAAAAAATCAAAAATGCAACAAAGGAAATACCTGTATTTTTTACCTTTAATTTTTCACTGGGAGTTAATCTTCTTGTTGCCCTTTCAAAAAAGGCGGCACAGGTGCTGGGAAACGATTTTGACATTGAAATTATTGAAAAACATCACAATCAAAAGATTGATGCACCCTCAGGTACCGCTATTATGCTTGCAAATGCCTTAAATAGCGTTTTTGATGGTGAAATGATGTACGAATATGATCGTCATTCAAAACGCCAAAAACGCACAAAAAACGAGATTGGAATCCATTCCGTTCGCGGAGGCACAATTGTTGGCGAGCACGACGTTATCTTTGCAGGTCGTGATGAGGTTATAACCCTCTCCCACTCTGCAGGTTCTAAGCAGGTATTTGCCGCAGGTGCCGTAAAGGCTTCAAAATTTGTTGCAGGAAAGCCTGCCGGCCTTTACGATATGAATGACGTAATTAAATTTTAATTAAAGGAAAAAAGCAGGATTAAAAATCCTGCTTTTTTAATATAGTAATTTTTCTTGACTTTTTTGTATATATAAGTTATTTTTTCATTATCAGTTAAACAATTTATTACAATAAAAAAAGACAGGTTTTTACAACCTGTCTTTTTTTATGTTTTAAAGTGTAACCTTGTGGAATACCTTTTTGCCTTTTCTTACAACAATACCATCTTTGAATGTGTCGTAATCAAGCTGTAGGGTTGGGTCGGTAACCTTTTGGTCGTCAATACTTACACCACCCTGAGTAATAAGACGTCTTCCCTCTCCCTTTGAAGGAATGAGTCCAACCTTTAAGAGCATATCAAGAACGCCAATTTTGCCATCGGTAAAATCTTCATCGGCAAGAGCTGAGGTCGGCATATCTTCGCTGTTTGCTCCACCGCCAAAGAGTGATTTTGAAACCTGGCGTGCTTTATCAGCCTCTTCGTCGCCGTGAACAAGCTTTGTAAGCTCGTAAGCCAAAATATCCTTAGCCTCATTAAGCTGACTGCCCTCCCAGGAGCTCATAGCGTCAATTTCCTCAATGGGAAGGAAGGTAAGCATACGAATACACTTAAGAACGTCGTCATCGGCAACGTTACGCCAATACTGATAGAACTCATAAGGGCTTGTTTTATTGGCATCAAGCCAAACGGCGTTGCCTGCAGTTTTGCCCATTTTCTTGCCCTGTGAATCGGTAAGCAGGGTTATGGTCATAGCGTGAGCATCCTTACCAAGCTTTTTACGAATAAGCTCGGTACCGCCAAGCATATTAGACCACTGGTCATCGCCGCCAAATTGCATATTACAGCCGTATTCCTTAAAGAGATGATAAAAGTCATAGCTTTGCATTATCATATAGTTAAACTCAAGGAAGGAAAGGCCTTTTTCCATTCTCTGCTTATAGCACTCTGCACGGAGCATATTATTTACCGAGAAGCAAGCGCCAACCTCACGAAGAAGGTCAACGTAATTAAGCTTTAAAAGCCAATCGGCGTTATTTATCATTTGTGCTTTGCCTTCGGAGAAATCTATAAAACGCTCCATTTGGCGCTTAAAGCAATTTGCGTTGTGGTCTATATCCTCCTTGGTAAGCATTTTACGCATATCGGTTCTGCCGGAGGGGTCGCCAATCATAGTTGTACCGCCACCGATAAGGGCGATGGGCTTGTTGCCTGCCATCTGTAAACGCTTCATAAGGGTAAGCGCCATAAAATGACCTGCTGTAAGACTATCAGCAGTACAGTCAAAGCCGATATAAAACGTGGCTTTACCGTTATTTATCATTTCTCTGATTTCGGTTTCGTTTGTTACCTGTGCAATAAGGCCACGGGCCACAAGTTCTTCGTAAATTTTCATATTTGGTTGCTCCTATCTAATAACTCCTTTGCGGAATTATATAAGTTTTGTGTCATTTCGGTACCCGACATAATTCGGGCTATTTCCTTAATTCTACCCTCATAATCAAGTTTTGTAAGGTCGGTAAAGGTCCTGCCGTTACGTATAGATTTTTCAATAAGAAAATGAGTATGAGCATTAGCGGCTATTTGGGCAAGATGGGTTACGCATATTACCTGATGGGTTTTTGCAACGTTCTTTAGAACTATTCCCACCTTATCTGCGGCTCTACCGCTTATACCTGTATCAATCTCATCAAAAATAAGGGTATTTACCTGATCCTTATCAAGCAAAACGTTTTGAATTGCAAGCATTACACGGGAAAGTTCGCCGCCTGATGCAATTTTTGCAAGGGGCTTAGGTGTTTCGCCTGCATTGGCCGAGATGAAAAACTCGACCTCATCCGCACCGTTTTTTGTGTATTTCCCCTTTTCAAAATTAACAACAAAACGAACGGCAGGCATATCAAGGTAATTAAGAATTTCACAAACATCCTTTTCGAATCCCTGCGCCGTCTTTTTACGGGATAATGTAACGGCATTACCCTTTTGGATAAGCCTATCCTGAGAAGCAGAAAGCTCCTCCTCAAGCTCAGCAAGACGTTCATCACTGAAATTGATTTTTTCAAGCTCAGATATAGCATTATCAAGTGACGATAGCAGTTTTTCTTCGCTATCACCGTATTTTAACATAAGAGAGTGAAGTAAATCAAGTCTTTCAACCATATTATTAAGATTTTCTTCACTAAACTCTGTGTTTGATATAAATTCCTCAATATGTCCGCTTATTTCTTCCAGCTTATACTGAATGTCTTCCAGAGAATTCCGGTCTTCTTCATAATCCTTCAGTTGTGCGCTTGAAAGCATTTTTTGAGCAATGGTAATTCCATCCAAAACGCCAGAGGTATCCTCGTCACCGTTTAAGGCAGTATAAGCTTTCTGCATCATACCTACGGTTTTTTCATAGCGTTTTGCAATATCAATTTTATCTTTAAGTTCTTGTGCTTCACCAACCTTTATATTGGCTTTAGTGAGCTCATCAATTTGAAACTTAAGAAAATCTATTTTTCTTTCCTTTTCATCGTCATCTGTTTCAAGTTCTTTTATCTGACTACGAATATTTTTAAAACGGTTAAACTCCTCAAGATACTCTTTAAGTAGCTTTTCGTTATCGGCAAGACGGTCAATATACATAATGTGCTTATCGGGATCAAGTAGATTTTGATTATCGTGCTGACCGTGAATATTTATTAAGGTTTTACCTATTTCTCTTAAAACCGTGGCCGTAACAGCCTGTCCGTTTATACGAATACTTCCCTTCCCCTCAAGACTAAGTACTCTTGATATGTAAAGCTCGCCGTCTTCATCGGCACTTAAGCCGTTTTGCTCAAGCAGGTCAAGGGTTTCGGTTTTTAAGTCACCAAAATGTGCCGAAACAGTTGCTTTATCACAGCCGTTACGGATAAGCTCCTTAGAGGTACGCTCACCAAGAACGGCATTTATTGAGTCAATAATAATGGATTTACCTGCGCCTGTTTCACCTGTAAGCAGGTTAAAGCCGCTTGTAAAATCTATATTTGACCGTTCAATAACAGCAATATTTTCTATATGCAGATATTTTAACATATCGCACCGCCAACCATAAAAAATTTATATAAGCTTTTTAAGCCTTGCAACAAGAGCCGCTGCAGCAGATGAATCCTTTGTAATAACAAAAATGGTATCATCACCGGCCAAACTGCCAAGTATCATATCACCAAAAAGACTGTCCAGAGCAACGCAAGCACTGCTTGCCATACCGGGGTAGCATTTAATAACAACATCATTCATTGCGCTGTTAATTGAAACTACCGAGTGATTAAAAACGTCAATATAATGATTTTTCGGTTGATGTGTTTCGTTAACCGGTGTTGCGCCTCTTGGGTTTATGTAACGGTAGGTTCCTGCAGAATCCCACGCCTTAATTATACGAAGTTCTTTTATATCTCTTGATACGGTGGACTGAGTAGCAATAATCCCTCTCGCACTAAGTTCGTTTTGAAGGTCATCCTGAGTAACAATAACCTTTTTTTCAATTATATCAAGAATAATTTCTTGTCTTTTGTTTTTCTCCATTTTAACGCTCCTTAAACTTGGTAGAAATAGTTTTGTAGAAGGATCTGTCGTTAAGGCGTATAAGCTGAACGTAATTTTTCGACTTGGAAACAAATATTTCTGTATACGGCTTTATAGTATGAGCCTTTCGTCCGTCAATAGATAAATAAATATCGGTTCTTTTTTGCGAGAAGGCTTTAACCTTAACAACACTGTTTGCGCTTAAAATTATAGGACGTGCAGTTAATGAATGAGAACAAATAGGCGTAATTGTAATATCCTCTACCTGAGGATCGATTATGGGGCCGCCTGCAGACATAGAATATGCAGTTGACCCTGTAGGGGTAGAAAGAATCATACCGTCTGCACGGTAATTTATACTGTCATTCTGAACAAAAACGCTTATATCAATTATTCTTGCCATAAAACCGCTTGTAACTACCGCATCATTCATAGCTGTAAACTGAGATATCTGCTTTCCGTTTTCCTTAACCACAACGTCAAGCAGCATACGTTTTTCAATGGAATATTCTCCTGTTTTTAGCTTTGAAAGAAGCTCAATCTCGTTAGGTTCAATATTCGCAAGGAAACCAAGTCTGCCGGCATTTATACCGATTATAGGCTTGTTTTCCACTGCGGCACGTTTTGCATAACGGATAATTGTTCCGTCACCGCCAACGGTTATAATAACGTCAGCAAGAGAAAAAATTTCATTTTCGGGAGCGTGAGAGTAGTAGCTTCCGCAAATGTTTTCAGGTAAATAGGCTTTGATTCCAAGTGAATTTAAAAGCTTTCCGATTTTATCCACCGTCTCGGCGCAACCACGCTTATCAAGATTTGGAAGAACGGCGACCGTCACAAAAATCACCCCTTTAACATATTATGTGATTTGGATACAAGCTCAGTAATGTCTGTTTCGCAGATATCCTGAGGAGTATCGCTTTTTTGTATATATGCAAGGTACTCTATATTTCCCTCCGGTCCTTTTATGGGAGAGTAATCGAGACCAAGTAAAGAAAAACCGTTTTCAAGAATTACGGCTCTTATTTTTTCTATTACGGCAATATGTACCTTTTCGTCCCTTACAACACCTTTTTTACCAACATTCTCCTTACCTGCTTCAAATTGAGGCTTTATAAGGCAAACGGTACGTCCTTCTTCTTTTAAAAGCGGATTAAGAGCTGGTAAAATAAGGGAAAGTGATATAAAGGACACGTCAATGGATGCAAAATCAAGTGCATCAGGAATTTGTTCCTTTGTAACGTATCTGAAATTTGTACGTTCAAGGTTTATTACACGCTCATCACAGCGAAGCTTCCACGCAAGCTGTCCGTAGCCTACGTCAATAGAATAAACCTTTTCTGCTCCATTTTGAAGCATACAATCAGTAAATCCACCTGTGGATGCACCAATATCTGCACATATTGTACCATTTAAATCAATATCAAATGATTTCATGGCCTTATCAAGTTTCAGGCCACCACGACTAACAAAAGGCATAACTGCACCACGAACCTCCAAAACGTCAGAGGTTTTAATTTGGGTTCCGGGCTTATCTGCCTTTTGGTTATTAACATAAACGTTTCCTGCCATTATAAGTGTTTTTGCCTTTTCGCGGCTCTCGGCATAGCCTTCCTCAAACACAGCAGAATCAAGACGAATTTTATCGCTCACATTATTTCTCCATTATAAGTTTGAATATAGATTCAGCATCAAGACTGTAATTTTTTAGAGCACTCTCTCTTTTTGATGCCGGAACAAAACAATTATCAATAGCTTTAATTACAAATTTTCCACTGTAACCGATGGTGATAAGCTCAGTAGCAAGATGTTCAGCTATGCCACCGCTTTTAATACCTTCTTCAAAGAAATAAACTTCTTTGTATTCTGATACGGTTTTTATAAGCTCCTTTGATAAAGGGAATATTTTATTAAGCTTTAAAAGAGTTATGTCCTTCCCTTTTTCTTTTATTAAAGCTCTTGCTTTAATAAGCTCAGAAAATTCACAGCCATAGCTAATTAAAAGAGTTTCTTTGTTCTCTCCTAAAACCGTAAATTCCTCGTTGGGAACGTGAAATACAGTCTCATTATCCTCACTACCGCGTGGATAACGAATGGCGCAAAGCTCATTATTCTTTGAAGCATTTTCAATTACATTTTCAAGCTCTGAAAAGAAACAAGGAGAATATACATTCATTCCCGGAACTGAGGTCAGAAAAGAAACGTCAAACAAGCCTTGATGTGTTTCACCGTCTGCTCCAACAATGCCTGCACGGTCAACACAAATTTTAACAGGCAGACCTGCTATTGCGGCATCATGAATTATCTGGTCGTAGGAACGCTGAAGGAAGGATGAATATACAACAAAAAACGGTTTATATCCCCCTGCAGCAAGGCCTGCAGCAAAGGTCATAGCGTGTTCCTCGGCTATACCAACATCAAAAAAACGAGATTTATGAGCCTGCGCAAATTCAGATAGGCCTGTGCCCTCCTTCATTGCGGCGGTAATAGCACAAATCTTATCATCCTCAAAAGCAAGACGAGTAAGAGTTGCACCGCAAATATCAGAAAAAGATTCACCTGCAGAGGGTGTTGCGCCCTCCACTACGTCAAATGCCGATACACCGTGATAGCTTCCGGGACTATTTTCCGCAAAGCTATAGCCCTTACCCTTTTTGGTAATGACATGAACGAGAGTGGGCTTTTTTTGTTCCTTTGCTATTGTGAATATATCCTGCAGCTTATCAAGGTCATGTCCGTCAACAGGTCCCAAATAATCAAAACCAAGGCTTTCGAAAATATTACTGTGGTATATAGCGTTTTTTAGAAGTCTTTTTGACCTGAAAATACCTGAATATATATGCTTGCCTATTAAAGGTATATGCAGCAAGAATTTTTGCGTTGACTGCTTAAAGCGGTAGTATCTGGGCTTACTGCGAATAATACTGAGATAACGGGCAACGGCGCCAACGTTTTTGGAAATAGACATTTTATTGTCATTTAAAATAACAATAAGTTTTCCTTTAGCATTGCCTGCATTATTAAGTGCCTCGTAAACCATACCGCCCGTCATTGCACCGTCACCAATAACTGCAATGGAAGCGCCGTTTTCACCCTTCATTGATTTTGCCTTGTATATACCGTAGGCCGCGGAAATTGAGTTACTGCTGTGCCCTGTTATAAATGGATCGTGTTCACTTTCCTGAGGACGCATAAAGCCTGAAATTCCGCCCTCCTGCCTAAGGGTATAAAAACGGTCAAATCTACCGGTTAGCAGTTTATGAGTATAGCACTGATGACCTACGTCAAAAATTATTGAATCCTCAGGCGAGGAAAAAACGCGATGAAGCGCAACGGTAAGCTCCACCGCACCAAGATTAGAGGCAAGATGCCCACCTGTTTTTGAAACGGTATCTATAAGGCAATGCCGAATCTCATCACATAAAATATTAAGTTGTTCTTTTGTGAGTTTTTTCACATCGTCGGGAGACTTTATTTTTTTCAAAAACTGATAGGTCAAATTTTTACATTCCTTTAATAATTTCTATTAAGAAGTTGCTCTGTAAGAGCAAGAAGAGGTTTTTTATCACCTTCATAAGCATTAAGTGATGCCTTAGCCTCTTCGGTTAATTCACGAGCCTTAATGCGACACGCATCAACGCCTAAGGCAGTAACAAAGGTACATTTACCGTTCTTAACATCGCTGTTAATAGGTTTACCGAGAACGCTTTCGTCGCCCGTTGCATCCAAAATATCATCAATTATCTGGAAAGCAAGTCCTAAGGAAGCAGCATATTTTTCTCCGGCAACAACCTGCTTTTGTGTTCCACCGCCAAGAATGGTTCCTATCTTTGCTGCGGCAACGATAAGGGAGCCTGTTTTAAGATTATACATCTCTGTAAGGGTATCCAGGGAATTGGAACCGCCTTGCGTTTGAAGATCAATAACCTGTCCGCCTATCATACCGTTAACACCGGCACACTTTGATAGCACCGAAAGACTTTCAATTATTCTATACTCAGGAATACCGCGGGTTTGTAAAGCAACGGTAAAGGCTTCGGTTAGTAAAGCGTCACCAGCAAGAAGTGCAATATTTTCGGGAAATGCTTTATGACACGAAGGCTTACCTCTGCGCATATCATCATTATCCATACATGGAAGGTCATCGTGAATAAGCGAATAGGTATGTATCATTTCAAGGGCAGTTGCAAAGTTAATAGCACCGTTTTCAAAGCCACCGCTAAGTTTATAAAAAAGCATTAAAATGGTAGGACGCACTCTTTTTCCACCCATTAATGCACTATAGCGCATTGCATCAACAAGGATACTATAAGAATCACTTTTACCTTTTAAGGAGTCCTTCAGGCAATCCTCTACCATTTGAGAGTATTCGGAAAAGAATTCGTTACTCATTTTAGTGCCCCCTGTTCATCAGTAAGCTTTGTTATTTTTTGCTTTGCATCAGTAAGCATTTTAGTGCACGAATCAGAAAGTGAAATTCCCTTTTCAAAAAGCTTAATTGATTCATCAAGGGTACATTCTCCTGATTCGATTTTTTCAACGATATTTTGAAGCTCATTAAGAGCAGTTTCAAAATCAAGCTTGTTTTCCATTATTTTTCCTCCTTAGAAATCACACGGCAATTTATACTTCCGTGCTTTAAGGTAATCTTAACGTTTTCTCCAACATTTACATCATTACTGCTTTGAATAAGGCCTTTTTCGTTTTCTGTAACAGAATAACCTCTCGCAAGCACCTTTAAGGGGCTCAGCGTATCAAGCTTTAAAAGAGTTTCGCTAAGTTTTCTATTTTTATTTTCAAGGGAAACCGCAACGCCAGAAAGAAGCATATCAGTTATGCTATCAAGCTGCTGTTCCCTGCTTTCAACAATAGTTTTAACACTTTCGCGGTTGAAATTCATATTTTTAATATGCTCAAGCTCAAGTGAATAAAGATCTATTTTTCGGCTTAGTTGTTGATGCATTAGTCGTTTTAAGCCTTTAATTTCTTGAATTAGTTTATTTTGATCCGGCACCGCCAACTCAGCCGCAACAGAAGGGGTTGCCGCGCGAACGTCAGCCACAAGGTCGCAAATTGAATAATCGCTTTCATGACCTACAGCAGAAATAACCGGAACAGGACTTTGTGCAACGGTTCTGGCAAGCTCCTCATCATTAAATGCCCATAGGTCATAGGATGAGCCACCGCCACGGCCGATTATTATAACATCTATATCCTTCATAGAATATATCTTTATAAGTGCATTTACCATGTCCTTAGCGGCATTTGCTCCTTGAACATTTACGGGAACACAAAGCACTTCGCATAAAGGATACCTTCTTTCAAGGACCGAGGTTATGTCATGCACTGCCGCACCGCTAGAGGACGTAAGAACACCAATCTTTTTAGGAAATGAAGGAATTTTACGCTTTCTTGCAGGGTCAAGAAGGCCATCATTTTCAAGGCGCAGTTTAATTTTCTCAAAGTCCGCGGCAAGCTCACCTTCGCCAAGTGGTGCCATATATTCAACATAAAACTGATATTGTCCGTCCCTTTCATAAAGGGAAACACGGCCCATGCAAACAACCTTCATCCCATCCTCGGGAACAAAGCGAATATTTAAGGATGAGCCTTTGAACATAACACATCTTACCGTTGCGCTTTCATCCTTAAGAGCAAAATAAGAATGACCGCTTGCATAATGTCGTTTAAAATTAACTATTTCACCGCATACTGCAAGGCTGTTGAGTACGGGGTCACCCTCAAGAACAGATTTAACATACAAATTTAACTGACGAACGTTTATGGCAGAAATTTCCACTTTATATTACTCCGCTTTTGCAACGCTACCTAAAATTCCGTTAACAAATGAAGCGTCCTCTTTTACTGCAAACTTTTTGCATAGCTCAACTGCCTCATTTATTGATACGGAAACAGGAACCTCGTCAACAAATTTCATTTCATATATTGCAAGTCTTAAAACTGCAAGTGCAACCTTGGACACACGCTCTATTCGCCAATTTTTAAGATTGGCGGTAATGATTTCATCCAAAGCATTACAATTGTTCGAAACACCGCGGAAAACAAGCGCGGTATATTCATCAACCTCAAGACCGCGTATTTCCTTTGCATATTCAAGTATTTCATCGGGAGTATCTTCCCTGAACTGTTTTTCAAAAATAAGAACGAAGGCTTGTTCTCTTGCTTCTTTACGTGTCATATACCATACCGCTTTCATAATTATTCATCATATATTGTATAACATTTCACTGAATATTTCAAGAAATATTATTTTATAATACGATAATACTTGTAAATTTTTATCTTTTTTGCTATAATAGGTAAGAAAAATATGCATTTTGTTGAATATTATCTTTTTTGGAGGAGAATTTCAGTGGCAATAGGTTTTAGAAAAAGTCTTTTCGGCTTTAACACAAACGATGTTATAAACTACATAGAAAATATGCATAATACCTTCCGCGATAAACAAAATAAGCTTTCTGATGAGCTTGATAACGTAAGCAAGGAGCTATCCCTTTCCAAGGAAAGCTATGAGGTTTTATCAAAGGAAAAGGACGAAATTGCTTCGAAGCTTAACGAATTTGAGGAAAAATATGCTGAAATTCAGCGTTTGAGTGACGTTATAGGCAAGCTTTATCTTGTAGCCCAAGCTAACGCTAAAGCCATTATTGAGCGCACAACGGAGAATTCACGCATAACTAACGAAGAAATAGGTAAAAACATTTCAGCTATAGATGAAGCACAGTCTTCCCTTACTTCGTTAAAGGAACAACTTAATAAGACCTCTGACGGATTCTTAAGCGAAATTGATTCTCTGCTTACCTCACTTGATGATATTAAAAATCAGGTTGAAGAAAACTGTGCCGCAGCAAAACGCAGTGAAGAAGAATTTGCCGCAGTATACGAAAGCCTTACAAATCAATGAAAATTTATAATCTAACCGTTAATGAATTAGCCGAAAATACAGAGCAGTTATCCATAGGTGATAAGGTTATTCTTTCAGGCACGGTATATACAGCCCGCGACGCAGCGCATAAACGTATAACCGAAGCGCTTGATAATGGGCTTAACCTTCCCTTCGATATAAAAAATTCCGCAATTTACTATGCAGGACCCACCCCCACCCCTGATGGGCTTGCAATTGGCAGCTGCGGTCCAACCACATCAAGCAGAATGGACCCGTATACCCCACGCCTTCTTGATTTAGGGCTTAAGTGTATAATCGGTAAGGGCAACCGAAATAAAGACGTTTGTGAGGCAATAAAGCGCAATAATGCAGTTTATTTATGTGCTATAGGCGGTGCCGGCGCTTTAGCCTGTTCCTGCATTACATCTTGTGAGGTTATTGCTTATGAGGATTTGGGTTGTGAATCGGTTAAAAAACTTGAGTTTAAGAATTTTCCGTTAATTGTTGCTATAGATTCTGAAGGAAATAATATATTCACAAAATAAAAAAAGAGCCTGATTAGGCTCTTTTTTTATTTAACAATAGCATTATCGGCAAGAACGGCAAGGGCTTTATCATAAACGACGTTAGTTTCTATCATAATATCGTCGGTCTCTTCTCTGAGCTTTTCAACAGTCACACCCTGCTCCTTGGCCATTTTCTTAAGCGCTTCTTCCCTGTCATCTTTAGTTATCTTAATTTTTTCCTTATCAATAATAGCATAAAGAAGCATTTCGGTGTCCATGGAAGGCTTTTTTTGTTCGTAATAATATTCTTTAATTTCTGATTCGCTAATATTATTTGTTGAAAGATACGCTTCGAACGATGAACCCTCACTTATAAGTTGTTGATTAATAGATTCTTTATATTCGTTATAAAATTTATTTAAATCCTTTTTTGGATATTTCACTATTGTTGAATTAGAAGCAATCTCGTTTAAGCAATAATAACCGATAGCGCGATTTTTTACATCTAACCGATAATCATCAAGCGTAGGAAACCCCATTTTTTTTGCAAAAACATCGTCAACCTGTGCCAAAACTCCATGTAAATTAATATCAAATGTAACCGCTTGACCTGCAAGATCGGTTGAACCGTAATCTTCGGGGAAGGTAACATTTATAGTAAAACTTGTACCTAATTTATGTCCAACAATAGCTTCTTCAAAACCAGGGATAAATTTGCCGGATCCAAGCTCAAGATTATAACCGCTGGCTGTGCCGCCATCAAAAGCCACGCCATCTTTCTTTCCAACATAGTCAATATAGGTAATATCACCTATTTTCGCCGTACCATCTTTAACAAGCATATTATTTTTATTTCTATCAGAATTAAGGAAAAACTCGTATATATATTTATAATCCTTGGATGAAGTATCCACTTCTATTCCCTTATATTCACCAAGGGTTACATATTTTTTAAGATTAACATTGTAAAGCTCACGGCCTTTATTGCCGCAACCCGCAAGAATTGTTAAAAGAACAATTAAACAAAGTGATAACGCAATAGCTTTTTTCATATTAATTTTCTCCGTTCTGGTTTGTTGTAAATTTAAGATAAGCATTTATAAATCCGTCAAGGTCACCGTCCATTACGGCATTTACGTTTCCTGCTTCAAAGCCTGTACGATGGTCCTTAACAAGTGTATATGGCATAAACACGTAGGAACGTATTTGTGAGCCCCAGGCAATTTCTTTTTGAACACCCTTAATGTCCTCTATTTTATCAAGATGTTCGCGTTCCTTTATTTCAATAAGCTTAGATTTAAGCATTTTCATTGCCATTTCACGGTTCTGATGCTGACTGCGTTCATTCTGGCAGGCAACAACAATTCCTGTGGGAATATGGGTTATTCGTATTGCAGACTCGGTCTTGTTAACGTGCTGACCGCCTGCACCGCTGGAACGATAGGTATCAACCTTTAACTCATCTTCTCTTATTTCAACCTCAACGTCATCAGTTATCTCAGGCATAACCTCAAGGGAGGCAAAGGAAGTGTGTCTTCTTCCTGAGGAATCAAAGGGAGAAACCCTTACAAGGCGATGAACACCTGATTCGCTTTTTAAATAACCGTAGGCGTTAATGCCCTCAATCAGCAAAACTGCACTTTTAAGTCCCGCTTCTTCGCCGTCAAGGAAGTCTATCATCTTCACCTTGAATTTATGAGCCTCACCCCAATGGGTGTACATTCTTACAAGCATCTCGGCCCAATCCTGAGCCTCTGTACCGCCTGCGCCTGCATGGAAAGTAAGAATAGCGTTATTTTTATCATACTCACCACTTAAAAGCGTTTGAAGTCGCTGATTTTCAAGCTCTTCACAAAATGAATTTATAGACTGTTCTATTTCCTCAAGGAAGGATATATCCTCTTCTTCATCAGCAATATCAATAAGTGCCAAGGTGTCGTCATATAACTGATAAAGCTTATCGTAGGCGGAAACTACACTTTTAAACTGACTTATTTGCTGTAATATTTTTTGGGAATTATCAACGTCTGACCAAAAATCATCCGTAGCGGTAAGCTGTTCTAACTCCTTGATTTTTTCAGAGGTTTTTTCATATGCAATAGCCTCTTTTAAATCATTAAGCTCATCCGAAAAGCCCTTAAGCTTTAGGCGTTGCTCTTCAAACTCTAACAAACTAATTCTCCTTTAATACAAAGGCATACCAATTATCTTTAATATGCTCTTCTATAATCTTAAAGCCTAAATTCAAAAGGCAATTCTTAACCTCATCGGCTCTAATATCTATAATACCTGACACAATATAAATAGCATCCTGTTCAAGAAAAGGTTTAATGCTGCCCGATAAGGCCATTATTGCATCTGCAACAATATTTGCACATACAACGTTATATTTACCCGTTACGGTTTTTGTTAAATCACCTTTTTCAAATATAACCTTATCTTCAACGTTATTTATCTGTGCGTTTTCCTTTGCAACCTTTACGGCCTGTGCATCAATATCTACACCAAGACATTTTTCAGCTCCCAAAAGTGCTGCAGCAATGGCAAGGATGCCGCTGCCCGAGCCAACGTCAAGCATATTAACGTCAGGTGTTATATATCTTTCAAGCACTTCAAGGCAAAGACTTGTTGTTGCATGAGTGCCTGTTCCGAAAGCGGCACCGGGGTCAATGGAAAGGACTACTCTTCCCTGCTTGTTCTCATATTTTTCCCAACTGGGACAAATAGCGAGACGCTCACCTATCTCGGTTGCAAAAAAATACTTTTTCCAGTTTTCGTTCCAGTCGTTGTCATTCACCTGTTCACTATCCACACTACAGGGAATCTTTTCAGCACTGAATCTTTCCTTAAGAAAGGCTATAGCCTCCAAAGCGTTTTCCTCTACGGGAATATAAAGGTGAATTTTAGCTACGCTTCTGTCCTTAGATACCAGGGCTTCATCAATAAGATTTATATGTGCAATTTCCTCGGCACCCTGCTCAAGATCGGAATAATCCTCAATATAAATGCCGTAAGGTACGGTCATATTAGTTATTGCAGAGGCAGTATCAGTATACTCAACAGGTACGCTTACAATAATCTCTGTCCAGTCCACAAAATCACTCCATTTATAAACATACAAACATATAATACCATAAACAATTCAAAAAATAAAGAAAAATTTAAAATGCACCTTTCGGTGCATTAAATAATTTTTTTAAGCTTATTGATTATAAATTTTTCGATAATAAAAATACAAATAGTTTGTATTACGAGAAGTATAATAACCTGGGGTATTCGTGAAATAAAAACCGCATCATACTTTGAACCGTATAAAACGGAAATCCATAGTGAATTTACAATTAAACCGCACAAAATCTGTTCAGACAATACACTTAAAAGTATACGTAAAATATTTGCTTTCCTATACAAAAGCAAGCCAAAAATCAGGCCTGTAACCGCGGCAGTTAAGGTAAAACCGGGAAAGTATGCACCGATGGGAAAAAGTATTGCACCCAAAAAGTCCGAAAGGCCGCCAAGTATAGCCGCATAAACGGGGCCGTAAAGCATTGCACAAATAACAACGGGGATAAATGCAAAACCAATTTTCATATTCCATACCGAATATGAGCAAAAACGGGAAAGCACCACCTGCATAGCAAGAAGCACTCCAATAACCGCAATTTTTTTAATTTTATTCGACATAAAAATACCTCCTTCCGCACATACGGCAGAATAGGAGGTATAAATATCTCTTGTGCCCTATGAAGCGGGATGCAAAACACAGACCGCGGTAAACAACCTTCGTCCGACCGGCAACTCCCCGTCCCATCGGCACTTCACGCCTGTATTTTTACTCTTCAAACTTGATATGATGATTATAACGCTATTATTTATTATTGTCAAGTTTCTTTGTTTTTATAAACCAAAAAGAAATGAAAATTCCAACAAGTGGGAAAAGCATACCAACAAGCATGCCGAGCTTCAGTCCAAGCTGCTCTGCAGTTATTCCGATTTTTTGAGCAATTTCCATTGCATTGGGATTTGACAATGTATTATCGGTTATAACACCTATAAGCTGAGGACCTACAGATGCCCCAAGGTCTCCTCCGGCGGCCATCATAGCATAAATAAATACACCGCCATCCTTTATCCTGTCAGATGCAACAATAAGGTTACCCGGCCAAAGCATTGAGGTGCAAAGTCCTGCAAATGCACATGCAACAAGGCCAAGAACGGCAACGTTAGATACTGCACAAATAAAATAACACAAGGTTGCACCAAGACAGCCAAAAAGTATTACTCTATTTATATTTTTTCCAATTTTAGAATAAAGCGTGCGGCCAAGCCCTAACATTAATGCGAAAAGTGCTACGCCAAAAATATCTCCCCATACCTTAGGTATATTAAGTGCTTGTTCAAGGTAACTTGAACTCCATTGTGCCATTGTACACTCTGCCGAGCCGCCCAAAAATATTGCGATAAAACAGAACCACAACGTCTTGTTTTTTAGTAATGAGAAGGCACCTGATGTTTTTTCCGGAGTATCCATAT
This sequence comes from Acutalibacteraceae bacterium, assembly GCA_045531585.1. Taxonomy (GTDB): domain Bacteria; phylum Bacillota; class Clostridia; order Oscillospirales; family Acutalibacteraceae; genus SIG587. Next base: position 5,995 of record JAZSEH010000053.1, on the reverse strand, counting down.
GAGGAATCTGGCTTCTGCTGAATAAAATAAAAGAACTAAACGGAATAAGTATAAAAACAAGTGCCAACCATTGCCAATTTTTTTGACCGAAGGCAAGCAAAAATAAGGTGCTGAAAATTACTACAAAAACAACACCCCATGCATAAACTGAATGAAGCTTGCTCATTTCTCTGTCAGGGTCTTTTGCCGGAATAGCCGCAATAACAGGGCTTATAAGTACCTCTGCAAGACCGGCAGAGGCTGAAATAATTACAGTACCAATAACCAGTCCCACATAAACAGAGTCTTTAAATAAAAAAGGCCATAAAGCGTAAATCAGAATACCTACAACGGCAATAAGGGGGATTGTTTTTACAACCTTGGGTATGTTAAACCTATGTGAAAAGAATGAAAAAATTAAATCAACACTAAGCTGAGTTACAAAGTTGACTAAAACTAAAAGTCCCAGCAACGAGTATGAAATCCCGTAAAGATTTCTAAAGGTTAAAAAAAGAAGCGGCGATAAATTACTGGCCACCGACATTGTTACGTTTGTTGAATAGCACGCAAGCTTTAATCTTGTATATTCTTTACTCATTAACATCACACCAAATAATTTTTTCAACATTATAACACCACTATTATATAAAAACAAGTGCTATGTTGTAGTAAATAAAATTTTGTGTTATAATTTACTAAACGTAGAGGTGATGTTTATGAATTATCGTAAAGATAAGTACGGAAATAATCTTTCGGTACTGGGTTATGGATGTATGCGTTTTCCTACAAAAATGGGTAAAATTGATATGTCTCTTACTGAACAGCAGCTTATGCTTGCTATAGAAAATGGCGTAAACTATTTTGATACGGCCTATATTTATCCCGGTAGCGAAGCAGCTTTAGGTGAAATTTTTGAAAAAAATAATGTTCGTGACAAAATAAATATTGCAACAAAGCTTCCCCATTACTTAATAAAAAGCACAGATGTTCTTGATAAGCTTTTCAATGAGCAACTAAGACGACTTAGAACCGACAGAATAGATTATTATTTTATGCATATGCTTACAGATATTGGGGCTTGGGAAAGAATGAAGAGCCTTGGAATAACTCAGTGGATTGCTGATAAAAAGGCAAATGGCTCAATAAAGCAAATAGGCTTTTCTTACCACGGCAATACTGAGATGTTCATTAAGCTTATAGATGCATATGATTGGGATTTTTGTATGATACAATACAATTATATGGATGAACATTCACAGGCTGGAAAAAAAGGCCTTAAATATGCCGCATCAAAGAGCATACCCGTAATGATAATGGAGCCTTTACGTGGAGGAAAGCTTGTTTCCCGTTTACCTGATGAGGCTAAGCAGATATTTAGTAGTTATAATATAAAGCGCACTCCTGCACAATGGGCGTTTAAATGGCTTTGGAATCAGCCCGAGGTTACCGTTGTTCTATCAGGAATGAATTCGGTCGAAATGCTTCAGGATAATATAAGTACCGCATCCTCAACACAAATTGGCGAACTCACTTCCAGTGATGAAAATATGCTAAAGGCTGTTGCAAATGCAATAAACAGCAAAATGAAGGTTGGGTGTACAGGTTGCGGATACTGTATGCCTTGCCCTATGGGAGTTGATATTCCGGGTACTTTTTCTGCGTATAACCGCAAATATTCCGAAGGAACATTCGCCGCGCTAAAAGAACACGTAATGTGTACGGCACTAAGAAAATCACCCACAAGCGCTTCTAACTGTATTGGATGCGGAAAATGTGAACAACATTGTCCTCAAGGAATTAACATCAGAGAAAATTTAAAAGCAGCGGAAAAGGAACTTGAAGGTGTTCCCTATAAATTAGTTAAAAAATTTGCGCCGCATTTTGTTAAATTCTAAATAATAAAAAAGGAGCGTTAACGCTCCTTTTTTTCTTATTTTAATGTTGAATTAATCAAAGCATCAATAAATTCATCCATAGGCAAATCGGTACTTAAATAATGTCGGTTATCAAGTGTAATTGAAGATACATTATCACATTCACTTATATTAAGTCTCTTACCACCTATTTCTTCCTCATAAATAAGTTTATCGGACGAAATGGGTATATTTAGTGTTCCCATATCTATTTTATGCCAGCAAACGGCATAGCGTTTATTGTTTCGCTCAAACACAAAAACACGCGCGTTTTTATCGCCTCCTGCGGCATTTTTTACCTCGTTATACGGCACAAGCTCATATTCACCATTTTCGTTTATAAGTAAAATATGCTCCTGATTGGGGTTTCTAAGCATCAACTTTTGCTCATGGGTGAGCCATTTTTTTGCGCGAACGTCCTCCCAACGCCTTATTGCCTCTAAAAGGTCATCATTTCTTGGGTTTTTAGGGAACAACCATATGCATGATTGCAGCGTTGCGGGACAATCCCATGCAGCGGCACGGCTTGTTGAATACTCGTACAAATCAGGCTGAGCATCAGGATAATATCCCCACCATCCAAAATTCACCCTTGTAAAATCATTTGCCATTCTTGGAGCTTCCTCAAGAGGATGCTTTGCGGTCATTGCTTTAAAAATATCGCTGGGAAATTTGTCAAAAGCATTGCCTCCGCTTAGCATATGCCAACTGAAATGGGCCTTTGCGGCACCTTCACAGAATATGGGAGCGTTATTAAACTTTTTATAAACTCTATATTGTGCGTTGGGAATATGAAAATCAAAAGGAGGATTTGTTCCTTCCGAGCCGTCAAAATACGCAAATTCAAAGCCACAGTTGTAAATTTCGGCAATCTTATCCCCTATCTCTTCCTGAAGACTTGAATTTTGATTAAGATATACACTGTTGGCACAATATTCACTTATATCAAGTATACCGCCAATCTCGCCTAAGGGATGCTGTGTAACGTTAGTATTCCAGTGCCCTCTTTTACAACCTGTAAAACAGTATGGAGGAATTGTTGAATACGCTTCGTAAGAAATAAGCTCCCCACCAAATCTAAGCACCCTACATTTCTCACACATTACGGAATCTTCAGGATTTTCTTCAACGTATATTGTTGTATTATCAATTTCAAGAGGCTTTGCAAGTGTGAAATGTCGTGTAAAATTAAGTCGGTGGTCGGCAACAGGTGTCACATATCTCGTATATTTTCCAACGTGGGTATGCAGGAAATGCAGACCGGGCCTTATTCCCGCCGCCTTAACTTTTTTAAGTGCAATTTTTAAATCTTCAAATCCGTTGGGATAAAATGAATTAAAATCATAATTACTGCAGTAACCGTAAATATCCTGTTCTTTAAATATAGAGCCGTAATTTATAAGCATAAGGCGAAAACCGCCTTTTTTTGCATAATAAATATGCTTTTCAACGTTTTCGGGATAGAAATCAAGCACCCAATAAATGGAACTGTTAATAAGCTCGTTCCGTCTGCTTTCAACGCCTTTAGGAAGATCAAAGTCATCCTCTATATGTTTAACAGTATCCATAAATTGTTCTGTTTCGGCTACGATAAGCGCAGCACCACAGCCCTTTAGTTTTATTCCCTTAACGGCATCTGCCGTCATAATACGGCAATCTTTTCTTTTTTGTGAATCAATTCTTGCATAAGGAGAAGTGGCTAAAACGTTAACACATATGTTGTCATCCCAAGAAACGTTAAGCCATTCGCCAAAACGCTCTCTGTTTTTTACAGGTAATTGTATGAGTCTGAATTCGCACACAGGTGGAGGCGACATGCTAAGTCCCTCAAAGCTTTCCGGCGGAACAATAAAATCTATAAGCTCAAAATATATGTAATCATTTTTTTCTATGATTTTTACAATAGCTTTAAATGTAACAAGTTCAAATGAAACTATAAGTTTATCTCCGTTTCTTTCAATCCCGTTTGCATTAAAGGTTATACGCTTATTGGGGTGGGATAATTTTATCTCATTGTTATAAGGTCTTTCTTCTGTAATTGAAAATAACGGTAAAAGCTCTGCACTATCAAGACACTCTTCCCCCGTTTTAATAAGAACCAGGCTTTCTGCAACACATTTATCATTTACAGTAAGAATAAATTTTTCGTTTTTAATAACAATCTTACTCATAAAAATCACCTTACTTTATTTTTAAGTAAATTATAACATTATTTTTTTAATTGTAAATGTTTAAATGTTGTTTTTTAACACAAAAACCTATCGGTTATACGCCGATAGGTTTTTAAAAGAATTATTTAACGTACTTTTCAAGATTGAATTTTTCACCGCAACCGTAGTTTTCATAAACGTAGTCAATATCCTTATCTCCTCTTCCGGAAAGGCAAGCAAGAATAGAGCCTGATTTATGCTCCTTAGCATAACGTATAGCATATGCAACAGCGTGGGAGCTTTCAATTGCGGGAATAATGCCCTCAAAACGGCTAAGAAGGAAGAATGCCTCCATAGCCTCCTCATCGGACACAGTTTCATAATGTACCCTTCCCTTATCACGTAGATATGCGTGCTCAGGACCTACACCGGGATAGTCAAGACCGCTGGCAATAGAGTAAACAGGAAGGGGCTCACCATTTTCATCTTGAAGTAAATAGCTATCAAATCCATGAAGTCTGCCCTTTGTGCCAAACTTCATTGTTGCGGCATGGTCACCTATCTTTTCACCTCTGCCCAAAGGCTCAATTCCGTATATTTCAACAGGATCACCAAGGAAGGGTGTAAACATACCAAGAGAGTTGGAACCGCCGCCAACACAGGCACAAATCGCATCAGGCATAATTCCTGTCATACCAAGGAACTGCTCCCTTGCCTCTATTCCGATAACAGACTGAAAATCGCGTACCATTTTAGGGAAAGGATGGGGGCCTAAGGCTGAACCAATGCAGTAAATAGCATCATGATATTCTTTAAGATATGCATCAAACGCGGCATCAACCGCTTCCTTTAAGGTCTTTAGACCATGGGTAACAGGAATAACGTTAGCGCCCAGCATTTTCATTCTAATAACGTTAGGATGCTGCTTAGCAATATCTACTTCACCCATATAAACGTCACACTCAAGGCCGAAATAAGCCGCTGCAGTCGCTATGGCAACGCCGTGTTGTCCTGCACCTGTTTCGGCAATAAGTTTTTTCTTGCCCATGAATTTCGCAAGCAAGCCTTCACCCATACAATGGTTAAGCTTGTGTGCGCCGGTGTGGTTCAAGTCTTCACGTTTTAAATATATCTGGCAGTTACCAAACAGCTTAGACAAACGCTCACAGTGGTATACAGGTGTAGGTCTACCCTGGAATTCTTTTCTTATTCTTCTAAGCTCACTTATGAACTGAGCGGAATGGCAAATTGCTTCATAAGCATCACTTGCCTCCTTAAAAGCAGGAACAAGTTCATCAGGTAGATAGGCACCGCCGAACTCACCAAAATAGCCGTTTTCATCGGGAAATTCCTTTAAATAGTTATCAAAATCCTTATATTTATTCATTTTAAATTACTCCGTTCGTATTTTTATGTTTAGATGGTTAAATGTTAGCCTCGCCATCGTTTTGTTAATAAAAACATAACTTTACTCCTTTTAAAATCAAAAAATCCCAAGCATCTAAAAGACACTTGGGACGAAACTAAAAAATTCCGCGGTACCACCCAAATTGGTTAAAACCCACTTAATGCACATACAAGCATATGCGCTCCACTTTAACGGATGGAAGCCGTCAACGCCTACTTTAAAAAATTTCGGGCCGCCCTCAAAAGTCCATTCATTGAAAAAAGCATTACGGTTTTTCACCAAACAACCGCTCTCTATAAACGCTTAAGACAACTACTACTCTTTATCACAGGTTTATCTTTTTAAAAATTTTAGCATAATAAATTCACTATGTCAATACTAAAAAATATTTATTGGTATTTTTGGTGTAGGTTTACAATAGATGTGTTACAGTAAGGAGTAAAAAAAGAGTGACGAATGGAAAATCCTGTGTTACAGTTAAGTTGCTGAATCAAAACGTACAGGAGGATAAACCATTCGTCATGAAAACTGTAACACAAACAATG
>JAZSEH010000039.1:0-24369 GCA_045531585.1 Acutalibacteraceae bacterium | reverse complement strand
CAACTTTCTGTACATAACAGAAAATACAATAATTTTCCTATGCGTCCTCTTAATTGGAAATCTCCTGCTGATTTTTTAAATGCTTTTCTTATTAATGGCGAAGTTTTCTAATTTTGTAACACATCATTGACAAACCTACATAAACTTTATTTGCGCACACATAAAAATATTTTATGATAAGGGTACTCCGCCGTGTTTTTTGTATTCTGTGGGAGTAACACCCACAATAGATTTAAATGCCTTATTGAAATTAGCGGTGTTGTTATAACCACATTTCACCGCAATGGAAAGCATTGTGCTTTCACCCTCACAGGTAAGCAGATGCATTGCAAGGCTTATACGTCGCTCGTTTATATAATGGGTCAGCGTGTTTGAACTTATTTTTCTGAACAGGGTGGAAAAATATGAGGGACTCATTCCAACCCTTTGGGCTATATCCTCAAGGTAAAGTGGCTCTGAAAGATTGTTCTCAATATAATCCATTGCCTTGCGCATAATTTTTAAATGCTCTCTATCAACGGTGTCGGCATTGGGACTTAAATAGTTACCTTGTCGGATAAGGATTATAAGTATGCTGTTAAGCAAATTTTTTATAGCAAAACGGTATTCGCTCTTCTTCTCTTTAAACTCGTTTTCTATTTGCAAAAGCAATGCTTTAACCGTTTGTGCTATAGGGGTATCAGCCTTTAAAATGTAAGGAAAATCACTATTATGAAAAAAGCACATGCTTTGTGCTCTTTCGGAAAGGCTATCATTTCTGGCACCCCACAAAAGACGCGGCTCAAACTGAAGATTTAAAAGCTTAAACTCTTTTTCAACATTGGTAATGCAATGGGGTTTATTGCTGCAAAACACCGCCACATCCCCCCCGTTAAACGGAATTTCCTTGCCGCCTACGGCGTAGATTCCGCTACCCTCTTTAAGCACTGATATCTCAAAGGCGGTGTGGCTATGGTCCTTGAAGCCCCGAACGCCGCGGGGAATTGTAACATTCCACATTTTTAAAATTGCGTTTGCCGCTCCACCCTTTGGCAGATACACAAAATCCTGCACTTGAATCATATCCAATCGTAAAAAAGTTTGCAAATTCAGAAAATAAGTTGTTGAAAGTTAAGCTTCTATTTTATACACTGTAATTAGCATAATCTCACAATTAGATTTTGTCAATAAGAAAAATTTTTGGAGAAAAGAAAATGAGCTTTAACCGTTGTTCAAACCCCAGCGACCTTAAAATAACCGATATGCGTTTCGTAGATATTGACGGGGCGCCCAAGCGGTGTACCATTTTAAAAATAATGACCAATCAGGGTATTGAGGGCTACGGCGAGGTACGCGATGCCTCCAGCAAGACCTATGCCCTTATGCTTAAAAGCCGTCTTATAGGCGAAAACCCCTGCGACGTTGACCGACTGTTCCGCAAAATAAAGCAGTTTGGCGGCCCCTCACGTCAGGGTGGCGGAGTAAGCGGTGTTGAAATTGCACTTTGGGACTTGGCTGGCAAGGCCTACGGTGTTCCTCTCTATCAATTACTTGGCGGTAAATTCCGCGATGAGGTGCGGGTTTACTGTGATACCGACGTTGATGGTAAACACACAGGTCACGATATGGGACTTGCATTGAAAAAGCGTATGGATATGGGCTTTACATTCCTTAAAATGGACTTGGGAATTGGTCTTTTACTTGATGAGCCCGGCACCCTTAACGCGCCCCTTGGTTTTATTGATGATATGAAAAAGTATGCAAGCCATATTTTAAACGTTCAAGGCGGCAGTGTAACAGCCGATATGGTAAAGCATCAAAAAAGCTATTCCATTGTTACAACCGCGCATCCTCACACAGGTATACATTTAACCGAAAAGGGCCTTGATTACCTTGAAAACTACGTTAAAGAGGTTAGAGAGGTAATAGGCTATGAGGTGCCCCTTGCCATTGACCATTTTGGTCATATATGCGTTGAGGACTGCATCCGTTTTGCAAGGCGTATGGAGCCCTACAACCTTGCCTGGATAGAGGATATGGTACCCTGGATGTATACCGACCAATATGTAAGGCTTAAGAACTCTACTACCATTCCTGTTTGCACAGGTGAGGATATTTATTTAAAGGAAGGCTTTGAGACACTCATTAAAGCAGGGGGCGTATCGGTTATACATCCCGACATTCTGACCTGTGGCGGCGCGCTGGAGCTTAAGAAAATAGCCGATATTGCAGATGAGCACGGTGTTGCTGTAGCGGTACATATGGCTGAAAGTCCCATAGCCTGTATGGCGGCGGTACATACTGCGGCGGCCATGCACAACGTATTAGCCCTTGAATTCCACTCTGTAGACGTTCCCTGGTGGAGCGATATGGTTAAAGGGTTACCCTGCCCCCTTATTGAAAATGGTTTCATTAAGGTCCCCACTACTCCCGGACTTGGCATTGAGTCTCTTAACGAGGAAGTGCTTAAAGCACACATAAATCCCAATATTCCAGGCTTCTTTGAGCCCACCGATGAATGGAATAAGGAATTTTCAAACGATAGAATTTGGAGCTGATAAAAATGGCAAAAAACGTTTCTGATTGGTTTAAAGCCGGTTCGGTTTATCAGATAAATCCCCGAACCTTTTCCCACGAAGGCACCTTAAAGGCGGTGGAGGCTGAACTCCCTTTTTTAGCAGAGGTTGGTTTTGCTGCAATATATTTGTGTCCCATCTTCTCGGCGGATGACAGCACCGATAAGGCGTTCTGGAGCACAAGACAAAAGGCCTCTGCCACCGAAAACCCTAAAAATCCCTACCGTATGAACGACTATTTTATGATAGACGAAGAATACGGTAGTATAGATGATTTAAAAGACCTTACAAGGGCAGCGCATAAGCTTGGCCTGAAAGTGCTTCTTGATCTTGTTTATTTGCATATCGGGCCTAATGCGGATATACTGAAAGCCCACCCTGAGTTTGCTCAGCACAATGATGATGGCAGCGTGAGACTGACAGAGTGGAACTTCCCTTACCTGAATTTCCAGAGTGAAGGGCTTCGGGAATATCTATATTGCAATATGACCTATTACGTAGGTGTAATTGATGTTGACGGCTTCCGCTGTGATGTGGGCGACGCTGTTCCTTTTGACTTCTGGCAGGAGGGCAAGCGCAGGATAAGAGCAATAAAGCCCGACTGCATTATGATAAACGAAGGCGCTCGCCTTAATTACCTTGAGGTCTTTGATGCCGATTACTCCTTTTTCTGGCATAACACAGTTTTTGACGTGTTAGAGGGTAAGATGACAGGAGCAGATGCCTTGGAGCAATTTCTCCAAAAGGTGGAGAAGCTTCCCCAAGGAGGATTGTATCTGCTGGATATGGACAACCACGACACCGTAACCGATTGGCCCTACAGAATTGAGGGGCATTTCGGGCACGCTGCTATGGAGCTTATTTTGGTATTAAACTACCTTTTACCGGGTGTACCTATGGTTTACTGCGGCAATGAGCTTGGCGACACCGCAAGGCTTTCCATGTTTGCCAACCGCTTTTTTATGGGCGGATTTGAGGTTACCCAACGTGAGGTACTTAAAAACACTGCCGATGCAAAGCGCCGTATTGAAATTGTTAAAATGCTTAACACCTTAAAGAAGGAAAAGGTTGCCTTGCATAATGGCAAAACAAAGCTTTTAAAAACCGACCACCCTACGGTTTTGGCATTTGACCGCGTATTTGGCGACCAAAAGGTCACCGTCATAGGCAATTTGTCTCAGGAAGATGTGGCTGTATTCGCAGGGGACGGTGAAGTTTTGCTTAGCAATAACGCCAAGCTTATAAACGGCAAATGGCAGCTTTCGTCATACGGATATATAGTTTTAGGAGATAAAAAATGAATTTTAATGATAGAGAAAAAATAATACAGTTGACACCACTTTGGAAAGGTGAAAGATTACCCGACGGCAGACCTAAGGTGGCTGACAAATACCTTGACGCCCTTTACGGTATGACCCTTGAGGAGGTTTGGAAGCCTATTTTTGTACTCGGTTATGAGCACCAGTTTGTAGGCGGTGGAGAAAATCCGATGCTGACCTTACATAATGATGACAGAAAGCTTGTAGGTAGGGCTGTTACCTGTACCTACTGCCCTACCCGTCCTGATTTGCACGACGTTCAGTTTGCCCACGGTGCGCAGGATGGACTTCAGGGCAACTATAATCAGTGGGTTATAGACCACCTTTATGAGCGTGACGTTGTTGTTTGCGATATGTATGATAAAATATATAAGGGTACATTTTTAGGCGGAAATCTTACAACTGCACTTCAAAAGCGCACGGGCAACGGCGGCGCAGTTATATGGGGCGGTATCCGAGATATTGAGCAGATGAAAAAGGTGCCCGACGTTCAGGTTTATTACCGCGGTATTGACCCAACACCTATCCGCGAATTTGTAATGAAGGATTGGAACGATATTACCAACTTTGGCGGTGCGGTTTGTCTGCCCGGCGACGTTGTTTTTGGAGCAGGCGGCGGTGTACTGTTTATTCCCGCCCACCTTGTTGCCGACGTTGTTGAGGGTGCGGCAAAAACCCACGTTAAGGATGATTTCGGCTTTGAAATGATTTGTCAAGGCAAATTCACCACCGCACAGATAGACAGAAATACCTGGAGCGAGGAAATGCTTGATATGCTCCTTGATTGGATTAAGAACGACCCCAGAGGCGAGGAATATCGCGACCTTGATTGGAGCAAGGAGTATGACCTTGCAAGAAACGGCGACCCCAACGATACACAGACCGCGCTTTAAAAAATATCGATTTGTAGAGGATGAAATAGTAATGCAAAAAAGAAAACGTGCCCTTGTAACAGGCTCCTCCAGAGGAATAGGAAGGGCAATAGCCCTAAGTCTGGCAAGGGACGGCTATGAGGTAATAATACACGGTGCAGGCTCACTTCAAAAGGCCGAGGAGGTAAAGGCTCTTATAGAAAAGGACGGCGGAAGGGCAAGTATACTTGTTCACAATCTGTGTGACCCAAAAGGTCTTGGAGCCTTTTGCCAAAAGCTTGGTGATATAGACGTGCTGGTGCTTAATGCCTCGATACAGTACAGAAACGCTTGGGATGCCATAACCCTTGATGAATGTTACGACCAGCTTAACTGCAATTTTGTTTCCTCCCTTGTGCTTATTCAGTATGCGGTAAAGCATATGAAGGAGCAGAATTGGGGCAGGATAATTACCATAGGCTCAGTACAGGAAGCAAAACCGCACCCTGATATGCTTGTATATTCAGCATCGAAGGCGGCGCAAACCAATATGGTAAAATCTTTAAGCCTACAGCTTGCCCCATTTGGTATTACAGTAAATAATGTGGCGCCCGGTGTTATATACACCGACCGAAACGTTGCGGCGCTTAGCGACCCTGAATATGCAAAAAAGGTTACCGATTCAATTCCTGCAGGCTTTTACGGCGAGCCTGAGGACTGCGCACCCATGGTAAGTCTTTTATGCAGTGAGGCAGGACGGTATATAACGGGACAAAGCATTTACGTTGACGGTGGAAAATCAATTCAATAAAATTTTGTGAAATTTAACAGGATGTGACAGAAAAATGTCACATCCTGTTAAATTTATATCATTCCTTGCAAAATTATACTATATGTAGTATAATACCCTACGTATGTTAATAGGAGGTATGATTGTGGAAAGAAAAGAACCAATTTTGCACAGCGTGGGTCGTGCCGTTGGCGGTGCAAGGGTACCGCATTTTAAAAATACGGCAGATTGCGAATCGGTTGTAATGCCCGCTCCCGCTATTGTTTCTATTCCGTTACAACAGCACATCGGCGTTCCCTGCGAAGCAACCGTTAAGGTTGGTGATAAGGTTTTTGTGGGAACAAAAATCGGTGACTTTGATAAGCCTATGTGTGTGCCCGTTCATTCAAGTGTTTCGGGTACCGTTAAAAAAATTGCCGAGGTTACACCTAAAAACGGCATTCCCGTTAAAATGGTGGAAATAGAATCGGACGGTGAAATGACCGTTGACCCTGAGCTTAAGCCCTTTAACGTAGAAACTCCCGAGGACCTTGTTAAAGCCGCAAGGGAGTGTGGTCTTGTAGGTCTTGGCGGAGCAGGCTTCCCTGCTCATATTAAGCTTGCAAAACGCGAGGGTGTTGAGCTTGACACACTTATTATAAACGGTGCCGAGTGTGAGCCATATATTACTGCCGACTACCGTGAATGTATGGAATTTACCCAGGACATACTTGACGGTGTTTATCTTGTTAAGCGTGTTTTAGGCCTTAGGAAGGTTATCATTTGTGTGGAGGATAACAAGCCTGCGGCCATTGAAAGGCTTTACGAGATTGCCACAAGTGAGCTTGACCCGGATAACGAGGTTCAGGTTATGAAGCTTAAATCCCGTTATCCTCAGGGTGCTGAAAAGGTGCTTATATACAGTGCCACCAAGCGCAAGCTCCCCCTTGGTAAGCTTCCCAGCGACGTGGGCTGTATAGTAATGAATATTACAAGTATATCTGCCCTTTCAAAATTCATAAAGACGGGTATGCCCCTTGTTTCTAAGAGACTAACGGTTGACGGTAACGCCGTTGCAAAGCCCCAAAACGTTATAGTTCCCCTTGGAACGGCAGTGCAGGAGGTTATTGATTTCTGCGGTGGCTTCACACAGGAACCCGATAAGGTTATAATGGGTGGTCCGATGATGGGCAACACCATAGTTTCCACCGATGCGGTGGTTGCCAAGCCCAATAATGCCATTCTTTGTATAAAGCAGGATAAAAAGCCTGTTCAGACAGCCTGCATACGTTGCGGAAGATGTGCCGAGGCCTGTCCTATGAAGCTTACCCCTGCCGCAATAGATACCGCCATTGCAAGAAAAACAGGCAACGCGGAAAATTTTAAAAATATGAATGCCGCCTACTGTATGGAGTGCGGCTGCTGTGCATTCGTTTGCCCTGCAAAGCGTGACCTTGTTCAAGCTATGCGCTTTGCAAAAAGTGAGATAAGGAGGAATTCAAAATGAGTAATATGTTAACGGTATCCTCCTCTCCCCATATAAGAAAGGATATATCCACACAGGGAATTATGGCTGACGTTATAATCTCCCTTGTGCCTGCCGCAGCCTTCGGCATTGTAATTTTCGGATTACGTGCCGCTCTGCTTATTGCGGTGTGTGTTCTTTCTGCCGTGGCAAGCGAGCTGCTTTGGTGTCTTATCACCAAAAAGCCCCACACAATAGGCGACCTTAGTGCCGTTGTTACGGGACTTTTGTTGGCCCTTAACCTTCCTGCCTCCCTCCCCCTTTGGATGGGCGTTATAGGAAGTGCGGTGGCAATTATTGTTGTTAAGGAAATGTTTGGTGGCCTTGGCTGTAACTTTGCCAACCCTGCAATTACCGCAAGAATTACCCTTATGGTATCCTTCCCTGCGGCAATGACTAAATTTACCGAGCCCTTCACAAACGCCATTACCGAGGCTACTCCCTTAGCCGCACAGGCAGGGGAAGTCTCCCTTAAAACACTTATTTTAGGTACCCACGGCGGTTGTATTGGTGAGACCTCTGCAGTGATGCTGCTTATTGGCTTTGCATATCTTCTTATAAGAAGGGTTATCTCCCCCATTATTCCCCTTTGCTTTATAGGTACGGTGGGCATTTTCTCCCTTGCCTTGGGAGGCGACCCGTTAAGGGCAATATTCAGCGGCGGACTGCTGCTTGGTGCCATATTTATGGCTACCGACTACGTTACCTCCCCTGCAAGCAAATGGGGCAAGGTGATTTTCGGTATTGGCTGCGGCATCATTACAGTGGTTATTCGTGAGTTTGCTTCCCTGCCTGAGGGCGTTTCCTACTCCATATTGCTTATGAATATTCTTACTCCTCACATATCAAGGCTTACAAAGGCCAAACCCTTTGGATGGGAGGCCAAGAAAAATGACTAAGCTTAAAGAATTTTTTGAAAAGAACAGGGAGATAATCATTCCCACCTTTACATTGTTTGCCATTTGTCTTGTAATCACTCTGGCGCTGGGTGCTACCAATCTTCTTACTGCCGACACCATTGCAGCGCTGGAGAAAAAGACGCAGAACGAAGCCATGAGCACCCTTCTGCCTGCAGATGAATATGCCACTATTGAGGAGGGCAAAAGCTTTTGCGCCGTTAAGGATAAGGAGACTATCGGCTACGTTTTTATTACGAGTCAAAAGGGCTATGGCGGTGACGTAAGCGTTATGACCGCCGTTAACGTGGATGGCTCCGTAAAAGCCGTTACCGTACTTGCCGCAGGGGATGAAACCCCCGGTCTCGGACAGAACGTTACTAAAGAAAACTTTTCACAGCAGTACACAGGTTTTTTCGGTAACGTTGAGGTTGTTAAAAACGGTGCGGATAAGGAAAGAAATCAGATAAACGCCGTAACAGGCGCTACTATTTCCTCAAGAGCCGTTACAAGGGCCGTAAACGAGGCTCTGGAGCTTTACAAGGGAATAGTTGATACCGCAGTACAGGAGGTGAATGCAGGTGAGTAAAGGCAACTTAAAATATTTAACCAACGGACTTATTAAGGAAAATCCCGTGCTCCGTCTTGTGCTTGGCACCTGCCCCACCCTTGCAGTCACCACCGCCGCTATAAACGGCATTGGAATGGGTGTTGCGGCAACGGTTGTACTTATAGGCTCAAACCTTGTTATTTCCCTGCTTCGTAACGTTATTCCCGACAAGGTACGTATTCCTGCATTTATAACAATTATTGCAGGCTTTGTTACCGTTGTTCAGATGCTGGTTAAGGCATTTTTACCTGCTATTGACGCGGCACTTGGTATCTATCTTCCCCTTATAGTTGTTAACTGCATTATTCTTGCCCGTGCAGAAATGTTTGCCTGCAAGAACCCCGTCCTGCCCAGTATTTTAGACGGTCTTGGAATGGGCATAGGCTTCACCGCAGTTATCACCATTATGGGTGCTATTCGCGAAATTATAGGTGCAGGCACCGTGTTTGGTCTGCCCGTTACCGCAAACTTTATTGACCCGATGATAGTTCTTATTCTGCCTCCGGGCGGCTTCTTTGTATTCGGTATTCTTGTTGCCGTTTCAAACAAGCTTGCCAAAATGTCAGGCAAGAAGCCTGTTAAAAGCCTTGGCTGTGCAGGCTGTCCCGGTAAGAACTCCTGTAATATGAGCTGTGCTGAGGCACAGACCGAAGAAGTTAGTGAGGAGGGTGCAGAAAATGAGTAATTTTATAGCTATTCTCCTTGCAGGTCTGCTTACCGAAAATATGGTGCTGGCCAAGTTCCTTGGTATATGCCCCTTCCTGGGCGTTTCCAAAAAGGTGCCCACCGCCGCATCTATGGGTATCGCCGTTACTGCAGTTATGGTAATTGCTACGGCAGTTACCTGGCCCATTTATGCTTATATTCTTTATCCTAAGTTTGAATATCTGCAGACCATTGTATTTATTCTTGTTATTGCGGCAATTGTTCAGCTTTTAGAGATTGCCATTAAGAAATTCTCACCTCCCCTTTACAGTGCCTTGGGCATTTATCTGCCCCTTATAACCACCAACTGCGCAGTGCTTGGTATTACCATTCTTAACTTTGATAAGGGCTACAATTATGGTGAGTCTCTTGTTAACGCACTTGCCGCAGGTCTTGGCTTCCTTCTTGCAATGGTACTGTTTGCAGGTGTCAGAGAAAGACTTGAATCTGCCGATATTCCCGAGGGACTAAAAGGTCTGCCCATTACCCTTATTGCCGCGGCCATTGTTTCCCTTTCATTCTTAGGCTTTGCCGGAATAGGAGGTTAAACGTATGGTTGAAGTTTTAATTGCAATAGGTATTGTAAGTGCCATAGGTCTTATTGCAGGCGTTGGTCTTTCCATTGCCTCCAAGCTTATGGCAGTACCCACCGATGAAAAATATGAAGCAGTACGTGCGGCACTTCCCGGTGCCAACTGCGGTGCCTGCGGATATTCCGGCTGTGACGGCTACGCCGCCGCCATTGCCGCAGGTGAGGCTGAGTGCAACAAATGTCCCGTTGGCGGTGAGACTACCGCTGCCGCCCTTTCTGACATACTGGGTGTTGAGGTAGTCTTAGATAAAAAGGTTGCCTTTGTTGCCTGTGCAGGAACTCAGGCAAAAACTGCCGATAAATATGAATACAACGGTATTCGTACCTGTGCCGCCGCTAATCTGCTGTATAACGGTCCTTCAGGCTGTAAATACGGCTGCTTAGGCTTTGGTGACTGTGCCGCCGCCTGTGACGAAAACGGTATAACCATTTTCAGCGGCGTCGCCTCGGTTAACCGTGATCTTTGCAAGGGCTGTGAAAAGTGCGTTAAGGCATGCCCCAAGGGTATTATTTCTATGGTGCCCTATGACTACAAAACCATGGTATACTGCTCCAGCAAGGACAAGGGCGGCGTTGCCATGAAGATTTGCAAGGCCTCCTGTATAGGTTGTACCAAATGTGCAAAGGAGTGCCCCGAAAACGCCATAAAAATTGAAAACAATCTTGCAAGCATTGACCCTGCCCGTTGCACGGGTTGCGGACAGTGCGCCCTTGTTTGCCCCAACCACTGCATTTCTTAAAGGATTATTAAATGATTAAAGCAATTTTATTTGATAAAGACGGCACCCTTATTGATATCAAAAGTTTTTGGCGCACCCTTATTGACTTTGTGGTCAGGCGTGTTATAGATGAATATTCAGCCTATTTAAAACGCGAGGATGCCTATACTGAAATGATGCGCCTTGCAGGCTTTGATAAGCAGGGAGAAATAATTCCCGAAAGTCCCGTTGTTGCAGGAACTAATCTGGATATAACCTGTTTATGGGAAGAGTATTTGAAGGCTCAGGGTGCTCCCCTTTGTGAGGACTTTGCCCAAAGGACTTCCCTTATGTTTTCCACATACCACACCAAGGGAAGGGTAATTCCCACAACACCAAAGCTTAAAAGCGTTATGGAGGGGCTTAAATGTAAAGGCTATAAGATAGGAATTGCTACATCAGATGACCTTATACCCACCGAGTTTTGCCTTAAGGAGCTTGGCATTTTAAGTCTTACGGACGAAATATTTTCTGCCGACAGGGTGGAAAATCCTAAGCCCGCCACCGATACTATGGAGCTTGCCTGTAAAACCTGGGGATTTAAACCCGAAGAATTTATTATGGTTGGCGACAGTATTAACGATATGCTGTTTGCTAAAAATGCCGGGTGCGATGGTATTTATTTATGCCAGGATATCTCCATTCTTCCCTCAGGTGCTGTATGCACAATAAAGAGCCTTGATGAACTTAATATGTAAAAAAAACGGATGGCCGTCGCCATCCGTTTTTTTTAATGCTGTTCATCAATTGAAAGCTCAAAGCTGGGAAGAAATTCCTCAAGGAAAATATCCGCCTCAGGAAGATTTAAATTTTTAATTGCCACAATTAAAGCACTTTTGGCTACGGCAAATTCCTTGTTTCCCATATTAAGCTCCTCGGTGCATTTTATAAGAGCTGATATTTTATCCGCCGCCTTCACGTAACGGGTTATATCTGCATCCTCTTTGCAAAAGCAGGCCGCTATCTCACCCTGAAGGTCCTCCGGAAGCATTGAGATAAGCTTATTTTCTGCGGCAACCTCCATTTTTTTGTATGCCGCCTTTATCTCAGGGTTATCATATTTAACGGGCGTGGGCATATCCCCTGTTATAATTTCACTTGCATCGTGAAACATAGCCGCAACCGCAGCCTTTTCGGGATTGGTATTCTTGCCCAGGCGTGTTTTTCCAATCAGGGCCAGAGCGTGTGCTATATAGGCTGTTTCAAAGCTGTGCTCACTTAAATTTTCGGTTTTTGTGTTGCGCATAAGCCCCCATCGGTATATATTCTTCATACGGGAGAGCATCGCATAAAAATGACTTGCCATATATTTGTCCTCGTTTTTTTACATTTTGTCTATAGAATATTATAACATTATCTGTTATAATAAATCAAGATAATATTATTATGGAGTATATATTATGGTTTTTTCGAAAAACAGACGGCTATTACTTGCAAAGCAAAAGGAAAAATACCTGAGCACTTTTTTAATTGCTTTAGGCATTGCCTGCGCGTTTTTTGTGCCCTATATGGTGCTTGACCAAGGGTACTTTATATTCTACGGTGACTTTAACGCCCAACAGATACCCTTCTATAAGCTCTGCCACGAGGCAATTCGGGAGGGTAATATTTATTGGAACTGGAACACCGACCTTGGTGCAAACTTTATAGGCTCCTATAGCTTTTATCTTTTGGGCAGTCCCTTCTTCTGGCTTACTCTTCCCTTCCCTGCGGATTTTGTACCGTATTTAATGGGACCTCTGCTGATTTTAAAATTTGCCTGTGCCGCTCTTACGGCCTACTGCTTCATAAGGCGCTTTGTGCGAAATCCCTTCTCGGCGCAGATAGCAGGTCTCTTGTATGCCTTTTCTGGTTTTTCGGTTTATAACATCTTCTTTAACCATTTCCACGAAGCCATAATAGTTTTTCCCTTGCTCCTTCTATCCCTTGAGCTACTATTAACAGAAAACCGCCGCGGCTTTTTCGCATTTATGGTTTGTATTTGCGCCATAACCAACTACTTTTTCTTCTTTGGAATGGTAGTATTCACCATTATATACTTCTTTATAAGAGTATTCTCAGGTTGCATAAAGGTTAGATTCTCCAGATTTTTATGGCTCTGCTTTGAGGCCGTTGCCGGCGTTTTAATGGCGGCCATAATACTGCTGCCTGCTATTCTTTCAATACTGTCCAATACCCGTGTTTCCAACGTAGGCCTTGGCTGGAACGCCATTATGTACGGCAAGGAGCAGATATATCTTAACATTATAGAGTGTTTCTTCTTCCCGCCCGACCTGCCTGCTCGTCCTGTTTTCTTCCCCGGTGCCAACGTTAAGTGGTCCTCCCTTGGTGGATGGCTGCCATTGTTTGGTATGATTGGCGTGTTTGCCTTCTGCGGCGCCCGTAAGGGGCACTGGATAAAGCGTGTAATATGCACCTGCTTCGTAATGGCTATGTTCCCCTTTTTAAACAGCTCCTTCTACGCCTTTAACAGCTCCTACTATGCACGCTGGTTCTATATGCCTATTCTTATAATGTGCCTTGCCACCGCAACTGCAATGGAGGATGCCGACATCAACTGGAAGTCGGCCTGGCGTTGGGTTGGTTTTATAACCCTTGCCTTTACCCTTGTTATAGGTCTATTCCCCCAAAAGGACAGCGACGGTGTTATAACCTACGGTCTTTACTCCGAGGATAACGGATATATGTACCTTTCCCGTTTCCTTGTTACCTGCGGTATTGCCATAATTTCTCTTGTTGCGGTAAGATTGCTTATGCACATACGAAGTGCCGGTAGGCTTAAAAGCTTTTACCGCACCGCCCTTGTTATGGTGTGTGTTATATCCATTGCCTTCTCCGCAGTATTTGTAGGCACGGGAAAAAGCCATTCCCACGATGAAAAAAGTGTAATGATACCCCAGCTTATAGAGGGTAAGGTGGAACTTCCCGATGATTCCGACAACTACAGAATAGACGTTTACGACGGAGTTGATAACACGGGAATGTATTTAGGGCTTCCCACCATTAACGCCTTCCACTCGGTAGTTCCTGCCTCCATTATGGAGTTTTATGAGTATATAGGCATTACCCGTGACGTTGCCAGCCGTCCTGAGGTGGAATTTTCCGCTCTGCGCCCGTTTTTATCTGTCAGGTATCTGCTTAACCGCACCAACGGAAACAGCTTTTTAGACCAAGACAACGAGCCTAAAATGCCTGATTATGAATACAGGCAAACCATAGGCGATTACTACGTATACGAAAACCTGAACTACATTCCCTACGGTTTTTCATATGAATACTATATGACCGAGGAGGATTGTGCCAGTAACACAAAGGACAACAAGGTGCGAATGATGCTTAAGGCAATTCTGCTGAGTGATGAGGACGCACTTAAATACGGACATCTTTTAAAGAATATAAACACTGTTTATGACAATCCTGAGGGTGACTACTCCTTAATGCTTATGAGTGACGAGCAGATGGCCGCCGACTGTGAGAGCCTTGCGGCAACCTCTGCCATACAGTTCCATCACGATAATAAAGGCTTTTCTGCCACCGTTGTAAGGGACAGCGAAAACCTTGTATTCTTCTCGGTTCCCTTTGAGGAGGGTTGGTCTGCCACCGTAAACGGAAAGAAGGCTGAAATTGTTAAGGCCAACAAAGGCTTTATGGCGGTAGTGGTACCTGCAGGCACCAGCAGTATTCGTTTTGAGTATATGACACCGGGACTTAACACCGGTATGTGGGTAACCCTTATAAGCCTTGGCGTAATGCTATTATACACCCTGCTTGCCAATACCATTATTAAAAAGCGACAGGAGGAAGGCCTTGACAACGAGGTTTATCCCGAAGGGGATTCCCTTATAATGAAGTGGAAGGCCGCCGATATTATAAACGCACAGCAAAGCTCCTTTGAAGAGCTTATGGTTAAGGAGGAGGAAGAGCGTTCTATACTGAACGACCTGCCCGATATATCCAATATGAATGTTAAAAACACCTTTGACGACGGATTTGAGATAGACCTTAACGCCTTTGGAGACGAGGACGAAAAATAATTATTGACAAACGGCAATTTAAGTGATACAATGTACCTCAACAAAAGGGAGCTTGATTGACTCAGGCTGAGAGGAAGCCATTCTGCTTCGACCTATAACCTGATGCGGATAATACCGACGTAGGACAATATCTTACCGTTTTTGTGCCGCAGTATTTTTGTACTGCGGCATTTTTGTTGGGTTTAAGTCAGTAGTGTTTATTCCACCTTTTGTCGGGCTGGGTCGACACAGTCTGTTTAAACTGAAAAAGAGGTAAAAAAAATGAAAAAAGAAAAAATTAAAATATTAACGGTAAGTGCAATTATGGTTGCGCTTTCCACCGTGCTTAGCCTTCTCAAGGTTTATGAGCTCCCACTTGGTGGAAGCATAACGGTGCTTTCAATGCTGCCTGTTTGTATGATTGGTCTGCTTTTCGGTGTAAAGGCAGCTATCCTTCCCTGTTTTTTATACGGCGCCATACAAATGATGATTGGCGGTGTATTCGGTTGGGGACTGACTCCTGTCATTCTTATCGGAGCAATAATTTTTGACTATTTACTCGCCTTTGGAGTGCTGTGCTTTTCCGGAAGTTTCAGAAAAAAAGGCTTTTGGGGTATTATTTTCGGAATAGGCCTTGCTTGTGTTCTTAGATTTGCAAGTCACATGATTTCGGGTTGCATTTTCTTCAGAAGCTTTGATATTTTTGATAATCCATATCTTTATTCTCTTGCATATAACGGAAGTTATATGCTTCCCGAACTTATACTTACCATTATTGGAGCAGTAGTTCTTTTCAAAACACTTTTTAAAATTCCGTTTTTTAAAAATCTTATTAAGGATTGATGTTTTGTGCGTTGTTTCATATTTGGAGCGCTTAAGGTTAATAATATGCCCATTTCTCCCACCGAAAACGATTATATAATTGCGGTGGATAAGGGCTATGAGCATATAAAGGAGTTAGGTCTTTCTCCCCATCTCATTGTTGGTGATTTTGATTCCTTAGGTTATATTCCAAAGGAAATCGGCGTTGAAAAGCTGAATGTTCGCAAGGATGATACCGATACGGCCCACGCCGTAGAGATAGCCTTCAAGAAGGGTTACCGTGATTTTATAATCTATGGTTGCACAGGAGGCAAGCTTGACCATAGTTTTGCAAATATTCAGCTGGCGAAATTCATTGCTGCAAAGGGCGGCAGTTCACTGTTTTTAGGTGATAATGAAGCCTTTACCGTTATAAAGGACGGAAGTATTTCCTTCGATGAAGGACGCCATGGGCGTGTTTCGGTTTTTTCCCTTAGTGATATTAGCACAGGGGTTACCGAGGAGGGACTTTTATATGCCCTTAACGATTCTACCCTTTATAATGATAATCCCTTGGGTGTGAGCAATGAATTCACGGGAAGCCCCTCTAAAATATCGGTAAAGAACGGATATTTGCTGATTATTACTGAAACAAAATAGAAAAGCAGGACCAAAAGGTCCTGCTTTTCTTATAAGCATTTCTTTATTTCATTATTTAAATCTTCTCTGAAAGCAATTATTTCATCATTTGAACAACAGGTGTTATATTTTACCTCGCCGAAATGCTTATTCAAAATGGCCATCGCAGCATCCTTACCCTTAAGCTCTTCAAGAAGCTGTAGTGCGCGGTAATCATTAAAGCCCTCATACTGAACCTTCATTCTTGTTGAAGGAATAGCCTCACCGTCAACGCCGGCATATACCATAAAGGAGGTACCGGGTAACTGATTATAACCGCAAGGATTAGCAAGGGGATTAAAGACACCATGGCTTAAAACATCATAATAATAGTTGTAACCCCAATGTAAAAAGCCCTTGGCATTATTGGCATACATCTGAATACCAATAGCACGGTTTCTTGCACCCGTTGTAGTTATTATTCTGTTGGCATAGCCACCATATAGACTTTCACCTGTGTAGTAAGCCCAATAATTATCGCAGCTTTCTACAAACTTATCCATTTCATTGGAATTTACCGCAACAATGGGCACCTGCACACTGCCGTTTTCATAGTATTTATAGTGAGACAGCGCATCACCCGACATATAGCCCGGTATTTCGCCCTTAACAACGTTGTTGGCATTTTCATAATACTCAATATGTGCTTCCATAGGCTCATCCGAAATATGGAACAGAATATTTTTACCTACGCCAACCTCATTTAAGAAGGGTAACAGTGCACGAAGATAGGTTTTTAGAAAATTGCCGTATTCGTCACTTCTGGAATCAGTATCCCAACCGAAAAGCTGCTTATACTCACCATTAACAGTAGCCATTATTTTAGGTGCGCTTCTTGCACCCCACTGGCTGAATAAATGGCTATGCTCAAAATGTGTCATACCTGCTTTAAGGCAAAGCTTTATGTATCTTTCCATAAGGGAAAAATCAAACTTATATGTGCCGTTTTCTACAGTAACGCCAACAAGCTGTGCTGTGGGACGTTCCTTACCAACGGGAGTATCAAGAGGTGGTGTAAAGGCAGGCAGCATAATCATATTCATACCGGTTTTTGCCGCCTCATGAGCCTGAGAATAAATTATATCAAAATGCTTATCTGAGAACATTTCAACATTATAAAGGTCTGCAAGGCAATCACAATGAAACCAAGATGTGTAAAGCAAGGTTTGCTTAGGTAACTTCTTATCTATGATTTCTACGGTAATGGTTTCACGGGTAATCTCGTTTTGATTACTGCCAAAATAGAAAATTACGGTAATATCATACTTACCTGCGGGAAGCTCCTCACCGTTTTCGTTAATGGTGAACCACAAGGTCTGCCAACTGCCGTATACGGCGTTAATAAGATGCTTTTCCCCCTGCTCATACCAGTGATTTGACCAGAATCCGTCATTTTCCACGGGAGTATTTACACCTCGACGATAAAGCGGGTCGGGATAAACGCCGGGCTCGGTGCGGTCATAAAATTCATCGGGATGATTAGAAGTACATCTTGTAATGGGAACAAGACCCACACTGTACTCGCTGATATATTTTTCATCTATTGTAGACTCAACACGCGCATACAGAGGCCAAACGCCTGATGTTTCTTCTTGTATTTTATAAGCCACTTGAAAGGAAACAGGCTCATTTTTTAGTGCAGATATTTTGCTGATTGCGGTGCCGTTAACCTTATCAGGATATACCTTCGTAAGTGATGATACTATTTTTGTTGCTAACATTTGCTTTCCCCTTATTCCTTGTACTCAAAGCATCCCTTTTCGGTTAACGCTTGTTTGTATTTTTTTATATAGTGCTTAGCCATAGCAAGGTTTTGCTCAAGATAGTTGCCGCATTGCTCAGGACGTGCACCGTGTATTTCACCATCATAGTTTAAAATATAATCGCACATTGCAAGTATTTCACTAAGAATGTCCTGCGGTTTTAAATCCCCGAACAATAAAAGATAACAACCCGTTCTGCAACCCATAGGGCCAAAATACACCATTTTTTCCTTAACGGTGCTGTTGCGCAGATAGGTGGCACCCAAATGCTCAATAGTATGAAGAGCAGGCATATCCACCACAGGCTCACGGTTAGGCGCTGTAAGGCGCATATCAAAGGTTGTAACCACGGTATCCCCCTGCTTATCCTGCCTTGAAACGTAAAGGCCGGGCTCCAGCACCAGGTGGTTTATGGTAAAGCTTGCAATATTTTCCATTAAGCAATTCTCCATCTGAACATATATACACTATATTACCATAATACCCAATAAAAGGCAACAGTAAAAAGAGAAAATTCCGTCCAAAAAGAACGGAATTTTTTTCGCGTTTATTTATTCTACAACAACAGTGCCGTTTTTCTTAACTGAGGTTATATTTCCTACCTCATCATATGAGTATTCAAGAATATCGCTGCCGTTTTTAACGGTTTTCACAAGGGTGGTAGTGGTACCTGCGGCAACACCCTGCAAATAACCATACTCGGTTACAAATGGGGTTGTTGTACTTAACGTTCTTGAACTAAGCCGTGCAAGCTCATCATAGGAGTAGGAAAGCTTTTGATTGCCGTTAAGCTTAACGCCGTAGATAAGTCCTGCTTTTTGTCCTGAAACAGCATTGTTACCGTAGATATATTCGGTATTTAAGGATATATCTCCAAGAGACCATTTTGACATAGATACACGGTTATATTTATCATAAAGGTAGCTAAGCTTTTGACCGTTGCTTATGCCGATACCGATAATTCTGCCGATAAGGTCATAGGTGAAAATGGGGGTGGAGATCGACCTCCACCCCTTTTGCCGATTAATTCCTGTCAATCACAGAACCGTGTCCTGATTGGCGTTTGCCCGCTATGCGGCAACAAAAGTTCCTTGTCCAATCATTGTAAAACCTGATGTTAAAGCAATGATTATCACAACAATAGCTAATACGAGCATAAATGATGCGTAACCTAAAAAAATGTATTTTAAAAATTTTACTTTACCAGAAAAAAAGGTTGATGCCATTAATAGTGCTATACAAAACGGGAAAACGCTCGAAACGGAAAAAATACAGTAAATATTGGGGTCAACATCCCCTAAAATTATAACACTAATTATCTGAACTATAAAACTTATGAGTGAAAAGAAAACTATAGAAGAAATTTTAATTTTATTCATAATAAATCTCTACCTTTTCCATGAAATTTTTAAATTTGAAATCAATAGAACCTTGCACGCCGTAAATAAAATACCCGCCTATTTTAATTATGGAAACCGAATCTTTAATATTATGAACAAAACCATCAAATCTACAGACCAATCAGAGGACGGTTCTTTGATTGCCTGCGATTTACCTGATGAAAATTTTATATCTCCAGCTCTTCTTCGGTGATTACGGTGATACCTAAATCCCGTGCCTTTTGTAGCTTACTGCCTGCGTTTTCGCCGCAGAGGACGAAATCGGTTTTCTTGGACACCGAGCCTGTAACCTTGGCGCCCATATTTTGCAGAATTTCGGTAAGCTCATCACGGGTATATTCCTTAAACGTACCTGTAATTACCACAGTTTTGCCTGTAAAGGCGCCGCTTGTTTGGGACGAAGAGGTCACAAGTTCGAATGTGATAAAGGGCAATATCCGCTCAAGCTCCGCCCTATTATCAGCGTCATCAAACCAGCGGTAAAGCTCCTCATTCATAATATCGCCAAAGCCGTCAATAGCAGAAAAATCGTACCTATCATTTATTGCGGTGATAAATTTCTCATAATCTCCGCCGAAAAGGTCGGCAATATCCTTGGCGGCGCTTTTGCCCACAAGGCCGATATTAAGGGCAACAAGAAGGCTTGAAAGCTGAACTGTTTTTGCCTTTTCTATTGAGGCGCAAAGGTTATCAAAGGATTTTTCACCAAAGCCCTCAAGTTCCTTTATTTCGCCATGCTCGGGGAGGCGGAAAATGTCACTTAGATCCCTTAAAATGCCCAGAGACAAGAATTTTTCAAGGGTTGCTTCGCTTAAGCCTTCAATATTCATAGCGGGTTTACTTACAAAGTGGGTAAACTTTTTCACCTGCTTACCGGGGCAACGGGGATTATCGCAATAAAGCACCTTAATATCCCTACCCTCATTATTAGAGGTTTTAACAGCAGTTGCACCGCCGCACACGGGACATGTATGGGGGTAATCCAATATATAGCCATCACGGGATGTGGTTTTAAGGGTAAGATTTTCCTCAACATGAGGAATTATCATATTACGCTTTGAAACGTAAATTTCATCACCCTGCAGGAGCTTGAGCCCCTCAACAAAGGTCATATTATGAAGAGATGCCTTGCTTACCGAGGTGTTATCAATATCCACAGGTTCAAAATCTGCAATGGGGGTAAGCTGACCTGTACGGGAAATGTTCCAATCAATACCGATAAGGGTGGATTTTGCCCCCGGGTCACCGAATTTGAAGGCAATACCATCCTTAAAATGGTGGGAGGTTCTGCCCTGGGCACGGCCAAGCTCAATATCATCAAAGGAGAAAACAATGCCATCAATAGGCAGGTTGTTTTCCTGTGCAATATCCTTTAGGGAGAAAAGCTTTCCCTCAATTTCCTCAGGGGTCTCCCCCACTACGGCAGGCAGAGTGGGAAGCCGCTCAAAGCCCAATTTGCAAAGGGCATCAAGGCGTGCGGATTTACTGCTTATATCCTCCATTCCCACAAGGACGTTAAAGGGGAAAAAGCGCACACGGCGAGCCTTGCAAATTTTGGAATCAAGCTGTCTTACAGCACCTGAGGCAAGGTTACGGGGTGTGGAATACTTATCCTCATCATTTTCTATCATTTCATTTATGCTGTTAAAGGTTAAAATATCAATAAAGGCTTCGCCTGTTATTTCAAGGTGGCCGCTGTAATCAATCTTTTGGGGCAGATTAACAAAGGTTTTGGCGTTATGAGTAATAACCTCACCAACGGCACCGTCACCACGGGTGGCTGCGGCAGTAAGGCTGCCGTTTTCATAGGTGAGCTTTACTGTAAGACCATCCATTTTAAGGCCTAAATATCCATCACCCTTTTGGAGCATAGAGCAGATATCGGCAGGGTCCTTAGTTTTGGCAAGGCTTAAAAGAGGGATATTATGCTCCACCTTCTGGAGGGAGCTTAATACCTCATAGCCCGGACGGCTGGTAGGAGAATTTTCAAAGACCATACCTGTTTCATTCTCAAGAAGGGTAAGCTCATCGAAAAGGGTATCATACTCCGCATCCGACAGGGTGGGATTATTTTTATTATAATATTCATCACAGCACTTGTTTAAAAACTCAACAAGATATGTTATACGTTCCTTTTTGGCAGACTCAGTCATAACGCCGCTCCTTAAATTTACTTATATTTATTATACATTATTATCCATCTATTATCAAGAATTAACTTGCTTTTATAGGTGAAATACGATAAAATGTTTATGGTGAGTTAAATGAAGATTAATATTAAAAAACTAAGTGAAAATGCTATTGTTCCCACCTACGGCTCTTTAGGTGCCGCAGGTGCGGATTTGTATGCCTTATTATCTGACACTCTGACCATTAAGCCGGGAGAAACAGTGCTTGTGGGCACAGGCATTGCCATGGAAATACCCGAAGGCTTTGTGGGGCTTATTTTTGCCCGCAGCGGCCTTTCCACCAAAAAGGGTCTCGCTCCTGCCAACAAGGTGGGAGTTATTGACAGTGATTATCGTGGTGAAATAAAGGTGCCCCTTTATAATCAGTCGGGCAGTGTGCAAACAATTGAAAAGGGTGAGCGCATTGCACAGATGGTAATTACACCCTTTATAAGCGCGGATTTTACAGAAGTTGACGAGCTTGATGACACCCTTCGCGGTGCAGAGGGCTTTGGCTCTACAGGAAGGAAATAAGCAATGAGAATGCGCCGAAAAAAGCATCTTGATGAGAGACTTCAAGGTTGCGGTGAGTATATAATCACACCTGAAAACAACGAAAAAAATATAAAGCTTGCAAATAATATAAAAATGTACCTCCCCCTTGAGGAGATATTTGAAAATGATGCGCCCCTTTTCCTTGAAATAGGTTGCGGCAAGGGCGGCTTTGCCTGTGAGTTTGCAAGGCAAAATCCCGATATAAATCTGCTTGCAGTTGAAAAAACCGCTAACGTGCTTGTCAGCGCCGCAGAACAGGCACAAAAAATGGGACTTAAAAATTTAAGGTTTTTAAGCTGTCCTGCGGAGTATCTCCCCTCCTACCTTAAGGAAAACAGTGTTCGGAGAATTTTTCTTAATTTTTCCTGCCCTTTTCCTAAGGCTAAATATGCCGCTCACCGATTAACAGCGCCAAATTTCCTTTCAATATACAAGGAAATAATGACCGAAAATGCCGAGATTCACCAAAAAACTGATAATATGGGGCTTTTTGAATTTTCGGTTGAGAATCTTTCCGCCGCAGGCTTTGCTCTAAAAAATGTGTCTTTAGACCTTCATAACAGTGACTTTGAGGGTAATATTGTAACCGAATACGAGAGCCGTTTTGTTGCGGAAGGCAAGCCCATTTACCGATTAGAGGCATACCTGAAAAAATAAAAATTTTTTATAATTTTGTATTGACAAATCCATAAAGTATGCTATAATTGAAATGTTCATCTGGGCCATTAGCTCAGTTGGTTAGAGCAACCGGCTCATAACCGGTCGGTCCGGGGTTCGAGTCCCTGATGGCCCACCAGATTGAACTCAGCTGCAAATATGTGGCTGAATATATAGGGGTATAGCTCAGTTGGTAGAGCAGCGGTCTCCAAAACCGCGTGCCGAGGGTTCAAGTCCTTCTGCCCCTGCCAGAAATAAAGCACTAACCGTTTGGTTGGTGCTTTATTTTTAGTTTGTGATAAAAAAAGGACTTGAACCCGAGGCCGCGGAGCGTGCCGGGCAACAACGCCGCACGCGTCCGGTGGACGATGCAGTAAGGCGTTGTTGGCGCCGTGGTCGACGATTGGCAAGGCGGTTTATCCGCCGCAGACAGAGTCGGGTACCACAAGAGGGCACTATCTGCACCCTTTTAGAAACATTTAAAAAGAGCAAGAGCAATCGCATTATTCTAACTACGCGTCCGGTGGACGATGCAGTAAGGCGTTGTTGGCGCCGTGGTCGACGATTGGCAAGGCGGTTTATCCGCCGCAGACAGAGTCGGGTACCACAAGAGGGCAAAGCTTACTCAAATGCAGTTGGCAGAAAAACTTAGCATCACTGATAGGGCGGTATCAAAGTGGGAAGCACTTTCAGGGAGTTTCCTTTTTCCAGTTTTGAAAATATTGTTTTTAACATTTTTGTGTGTTTCTTTTTGTTAAAGTGTACAGAAAAGTAATTTTTGCTTGCAAATAATGTTCTTTTCATTTATAATATATAAGGAATAATTTTTGGACAAACCAAAATAAGGAGGAAAATTCTATGAAACGCATTTTATCAGTATTATTAGTGCTGGCAGTTGTATTCTCGCTGGCAGCCTGTGCAGGCGGTGGTAATACCCTTACCATGGGTACAGGTGGAACATCCGGTACATATTACGGCTACGGCGGAATTCTTGGCAACCAGATTAAGACTTCTTCCGGTGTTACCGTTAACGTAGTTTCTACCGATGGTTCTAAGGCTAACATCTTAGGTATCGACTCAGGCAACTATCAGCTTGCCACCGTTCAGTCTGACGTTATAGCCTATGCTGCAGCAGGAACCCGTTCCTTTGAGAAGGAAGGCAAGCTTGATTCCTTCCGTGTAATCGGTGGTCTTTATGCTGAGGCTGTTCAGCTTGTTACTATGGACGCCAATATCAAGAGTGTTGCCGACCTTAGAGGCAAGAAGGTTTCCATTGGTGCAGCAGGCAGCGGCGTTTACTTCAATGCTGTTGACATTCTTGCAGCCGCAGGTATGACCGAGAAGGACATTGTTCCTCAGTATCAGTCCTTTGGCGATTCTGCCGATGCCCTTAAGGACGGCAAGATTGATGCCGCATTTATAGTTGCAGGCGCTCCCACTCCTGCTATTCAGGAGCTTTGCACCTCTGCCGATGCATATCTTGTTCCCATTGACGGTGATATAGCTAACAAGCTTATGAACGACTCTCCTTACTACACCACCTACAAGATTCCTGCAGGTACATATGACGGTCAGGATGCTGACGTTACAACCGTTACCGTTAAGGCCACCCTTATTGTAAGCACCTCTGCTTCTGAGGAGACCGTTTACAACATTACCAAGGCTATTTTTGATAACATTGATACCATTACCGCTGCACACGCAAAGGGTGCTGAGCTTTCCTTAGAGAATGCTACCAGCGGTATGACCGCTCC
>JAZSEH010000002.1:0-5228 GCA_045531585.1 Acutalibacteraceae bacterium | reverse complement strand
CCTAATTCATTACAATGATGTCGGTGTAAATAATCAGAGATTATTTACATAAAACCGCTACACTTAGCGGTTTTTCGAAAAGCTTTGATTGAAAGCTTTTCGACTACCGATTATCATTATATCCCTCGCCGTAGAAGGACTTATAATCGTCCTCCTCAAGCACCGCCTCTATGGCGGCAACGGCAATTTCTATCATACTGTCATCCGGCTCCTTAGTGGTAAGACGCTGCATCCACATACCAGGTGCCGA
The DNA here is from genome assembly GCA_045531585.1 of Acutalibacteraceae bacterium. Lineage (GTDB taxonomy): Bacteria > Bacillota > Clostridia > Oscillospirales > Acutalibacteraceae > SIG587. The sequence continues at coordinate 4,978 of JAZSEH010000002.1, read as the reverse complement.
TATTATTCTTGTTAACAGGTTGTCATGCCTGCCGCATATCTTTATAAGCTCATAGCCAAGGCCCATTATAAGGGGAACTATAACCAGCTTTATGGCAGTCCATAAAAAGCGGTTTAAGGTAAGGAAGGGGAACGCAAACTGAATTACCGAGGAAATTACAATACTCACAATAAGCATAAGTATCATAAAGGAGGTGCCGCAACGGGGGTGAAAACGTTTTTGCGCCCTTATGTTTTCCACCGTAAGGGGCAGACCCCTTTCAAGGCAGAATATTGTTTTATGCTCCGCCCCGTGGTAGGAGAATACCCTTTTAATATCCTTCATAAGTGCAACGGCGGCAACATAGCCTACAAACACCGCCATTTTAAGCAGACCCTCAAACACACTGCGAAGGGCGGTTATCTTATCCCCCGTAAGGGAATTTATAAGGTCAAAAAGCCAGGCAGGCAGATATATAAACAAACCAACGCAAAGCACCACCGCCAGCACCATTGCAATTATCATAACGGTGTTCCAAAGGGCAGAGCTGGGCTTTTCTATCTCCCCGTTTTCGTTTTCCTCCTCAGCAAAGCCTGATTTTTCTGCCGAAATCATCATAGCCTTGTAGCCGTGGAGCATACTTTCCACAAAGGCCACTATGCCGCGGATAACGGGCCACTTGAAAACGACGCACTTATCCTTTATGGATTTAAAGTTCATCTGTTCAACGTCTATTTCTCCCGAAGGGGTACGCACCGCCATGGCGGTTTTATTTTTTCCCTTCATCATAATGCCTTCAATAAGCGCCTGACCGCCTACCGAGGTGTATTTAGGACATCCCATCTGTGTTTTCATCCTCACTTTTTTCAGTATTTTCCAGAATTTCGGTTTCCTCAGGAGCAACCTCCTCCGCCTTGGCGGTGGGGGTTATTATAACCTCAGGCTGAACCGCTGTGGTTTGCACAAGGGGCAAAACTATAGTAACGGTGGTGCCCACGCCCTCGGTGCTTTCCACGAAAAGCAGGCCCTCGTGCTGTTTTACTATTTCATCGGCAACGGCAAGGCCTATACCTGAGCCGCGCACCGTTTTATTTGATTTAAAGAATTTTTCCTTGACCCTGTCAATATCTGCCGCAGGAATACCAACACCGGTATCCTTAACAAGTATTCTTACGCAGGCCTCCTCAACATACTGCTCAACCAGCACCTGACCGCCCGTCTCGGTATACTTTACGGCGTTATCTATAATGTTTATAAATACCTGCTTCAGCCTATCCGCATCGCCCATTATTTCACACTCGGTTTTGGGATGTACGTAGGTAAGCTCAATATTCCTCTGTCTGGCAAGCTCCACGTACATATCGGCGGCGGCAAACACAAGGCTTGTAACGTTAAGCTTTACGGTGTTAACCGTAAGCCTGCCCGACTGCATACGGGAGAAATCAAGCAGCTCCTCAACAAGGCCTGAAAGGCGGTCGGACTCACTGAGCACCACGTCAAGACCCTTTTCCACCAGCTCCTCATCGGTGCCTATGGACATTTTTGCGGTCTCACCCCAGCCGCGTATAGCGGTAAGGGGGGTGCGCAGCTCGTGGGAAACGGAGGATATAAAATCATTTTTAAGGTTTTCCGCACGGTCAAGCTCACTTGCCATATAGTTAATGGCATCACACAGCTCGCCTATTTCATCGTTGCGGCCCGTTTCTATCTTGGTTTTAAACTCGCCCATTGCAATTTTACGGGCGGTATTGCTAACGTCACTTATAGGCCTTGCAATGGAGCGTATAAAGTAAAAGCCCGAGGTGGCAAAAAGGGACAGGAAAACAAGTCCCACCACCGTAACTATAAGACAGCCCCAGAAAATACGCTTATTGGTTTCCTCAAGGGATACCACCCAGCGTACTGCACCGTTGGAGTATTCCCTTCCGGGGGAAAGAATGGCGGTCTCGGCCAGAATAGGCTCACCCGCGTTGCTTTTTCCCTGCCAGAAGGCAATACCGCGGGAGCTTTTAAGGGCGGCGGCGTAGTCTGGCATATCGGTCTCGGTAGGGGCAAAGCCTGTGGTGGTAACAATTATTGTTCCGCTGCTATCAAGTATCTGTACCTCCACCTTATCCTTATGCTCAAACTGCTCGGCATAGGTACGCGCCGAATCGGCATAGGTAATAGGGTCGGCAATACTAAGGGCAGAAAAGCTTTGAACGTACTCCGAGGCCATACCGCGGACACGCTCAATATAAAGGGAGTTAATAAGAATGCAGGCAATTATTACTACAACCGAAATTATACCTGCCATAACGGCAAACACGTTAACAAACCAACGTGTGCCTATGCTTTTAAACTTAAGCTCCATTTCCATTTTCGGTTGTCACCTGCCTTTCTTTTGTTTCGGAACAACACACAGGTCATCCCTACCTATTACCTCTTACTTATTACTTATATTTATCCTTCGGTATTCCACTTATAGCCCATACCCCAAACGGTAACCAAATGTCTGGGGTTAGAGGCGTCATCCTCTATTTTCATACGAAGTCTTCTTATGTTAACGTCTACAATTTTTTCCTCACCAAAGAAGCTCGTACCCCATACCTTATTAAGAATATCGGTACGGTCCAGCGCGGTATCGGGATTGGTGAAGAAGTATTCCACAATCTGAAACTCAACCTGAGTGAGTTCAATATTTTTATCATTTTTAGTAAGGGTACGGCGGCGCAGATTAAGGCGGAAATCGCCAAGAACTATTTCATCAGCACTTACAGGCGCCTGTGCCTTGTGATTCATCTCAACACGGCGGTAGAGGGAATCCACACGGGCAAGCAGCTCGGTGGGAGAAAAGGGTTTGGTAATGTAATCGTCTGCACCCATCATAAGGCCGCTTATCTTATCCATTTCCTGTGTTCTTGCGGTAAGCATAATAACGCCTAAGGAGGCACTGCGCTTTCTCAGCTCCTTGCAAAGGGTAAAACCGTCCATACCGGGCATAGAAATATCAAGCAGGGCAATATCAAAGGGCTCGGCGCTGTTGTCATATATCTCCAAGGCCTCCTCGCCTGAGCCTGCCTCTACTACGGTATAGCCCACACGGCGAAGGTTAATACATTCAAACTCTCTTATTGCAACCTCGTCCTCAACGATAAGAATTCGCTTCAACTTACTTTTCCTCCTCTATAATTTTAAATATCTCTTCAAGCTTTTGGTTAGTTATGGCCGCCGTGCCCTTGTGGGGGCCAAAGCGGTAGGCAAATACAAGGCCGTTGGCTCTGGTAAGCTCGGTAAAATTATCCTTTTGGTAATCCTCACCGTCCCAGGTCTTTTCGGCCACCGCCTGCATACGGAGAATTTCCTCCCCTGCAAGGCCGGTCTCCTGATTATAAACGTATATTACTCTAAGCCTTGAATCGGTCTTTTTAGCAACGCAAATATCGGTCCAGCCCTTTGGTATATCAAGACTGTAGCCGTCGGTATAGTTCATAAGCATAGTTCTTGTCACCACCAGCTTATCTCCCGAGGGCTTGCACCATTTTGTAAGGGCAACGTTTTCGGTATCGGCTATGTTTTTCGCTCCCGGCAGGGACTGAAGCATTGGTATTTCCACACTGCCGTCCCCGTCAATATCACGGCTGGCAACAAGGCTTTGACGGTAGGTTGCCGTGGTGCTTAAAAGCTGTGTGTCAAAGAAGGTATTTACAAGGGCATCTTTTTCGTAACAAAGCACCTCGGTTATCATTCCCGTACCCTTTACCGCATCAACCAGCACCGCAAGTCTTCCGTCGGAAAGCTTTGATATAACCGGCCTATAGTAGGAGGTTACGTTACCGTCCAAGGCGCAGGCACCAAGCTGGGTTACGCCTTTTTTGGTTATCTGCAAAAGCTTGGCGCTTGCGGTTTTTTGAGCTGCATCAAGAAGGGTAAGACAAAGACCGCTCACCCCGTTGCCGTCAAGATCGCAGGCAACAAACTCGGTATATTTCTCCAGAGCACGCTGTACAAGAGTGTTTGACGAATACTCATACACCGCTACCTGCTTATCCACATTACCGAAAACGTAATAGCCTACAATTATTTCCTGTTTTCCGTCACCGTCAAGGTCACAGAACTCCACACGTTCAACACCGCTGCCCACAATTTTAGAGCTTCCAACGCTGATATACTCACCGTTTATTTTGGCTATAAGATTTATATGCACCGTAACGGTGTTATCCGCCGTGGTGGTGTAAAAGGCAATAGCCTCATCACTTGAATCGTTGTTTATGTCCTTAAGAACAATGGCGGAGCGGTACTCCCCGGAGGAGGGATATTTCAGGGTGTATTTTCCCGTTATGCTTTTTTTTAGAACCTCACTTATAAGGGCGTACTCACCTCCCGCACGGGGTGGGGACAGCAGAGCATCATCGGCGGCGCCGAAGCCGTCACAGCCGCAAAGAGTAAGTATTAACATTACCGCCAAAAAGCCTGCCGCTAAGCGTTTAAACATTCGGCGCACCTCCTTTTTTTACTCAATATAAAAATAATCACTTTTCCATTTTGCGGAATTTGTATCAATGTAACTGCAAATTTTTAAATATTGTAGCCTATTTCACGATTACAATACCGTTTGAATAATGATATGAATTTTGAAATTGTTGCATTTGTAGGGTTTGGCGCTTGCGACAAACCGTTATTGGGCGAATTAAATATTTTAATTATCAGATATTTGTTTTCGGGATGTCGTAAACGCCATCCCCTACAATATCACATAATATTTTCTGTTTATTGTGGGTGCAAGGCACCGTTATTTTGTATTTCAAAACATACATATACATTATAACATACTTTTTTTAAAAATTAAATAGTTTTATAAATTTTTTACGGTTTGTTCATGTAGGTTTGTCAATGATGTGTTACAAAATTAGAAAACTTCGCCATTAATAAGAAAAGCATTTAAAAAATCAGCAGGAGATTTCCAATTAAGAGGACGCATAGGAAAATTATTGTATTTTCTGTTATGTACAGAAAGTTG
>JAZSEH010000001.1:0-17756 GCA_045531585.1 Acutalibacteraceae bacterium | reverse complement strand
ATATATCATACGGCAAAGCCGTATATCATATCGCGCTAGCGATATATCATTACGACGTTGAGATTAGCAACAAAGCTTGGGAAGAAGAGCTTTGTTGAGGTGATATCCGTTCCCTTCGGCAACGGGTGATATACCTACGGTATGATATCGCACTTAAGTGCGATGATATATGCCTTCGGCATATGGAGGAACGGATATTATATCATATTTTCACGAAGTGGAAATATATCATGCGGCAAAGCCGTATATCATATCTCGTCAGAGATATATCATTCATTACGCACCGAAAAACATTTCCCTATTTTCGGCAAGTATTTACCTTTCTCAAAGTATGTAACCCACTATGACACTTTCAAAATTTGAAAGTGTCATTTTCTTTTACATAGAAAAACGGAGACACTTCTTTACGAAGTGTCTCCGTTACGGGGGTTGTATCGTTCTCTAATAGTATATTACGCGGATATTATTTATGTAATAATTCTTTTTCCCGTTGGCGCTCTGCCTTATGTACCTCGTGCTCGTGCTCCAGCTCCTCAATTACCTCAAACTCCTCGTGAATAAGCTCCACAAGACGAACCACACGAAGCAGCTTTAGCAGCTTAAAAAATTTAAACAGCTTAAAGCCCTTGGCTATTGGCACAAAGCTTGGCAGAATGGAGAGGGCATCAAGCATGGAAAGGGGATGGACGGGGTAGGTGAGAAAGGCCTTTGCTCTGCTTAGCTTTTTGTATTTATAATCGGCGGTAATCAACCTTAGCAGATAATCCACCACGAAAAGGCAGGCGGTAATTTTATCTATCCACGGGTAGTAGGGATTTTTATAAAAAATCAGGGTGGAAAGACTGAACAGAACGGCAAGAATCATAATACCGTCATAAATAGCGGCAATAATACCATCCCGCTTGTGGCAAAATATGGTCTCATACAGTTTTTTTCTCATTTTTCGGCTCCAAAATATTTTTAGGGGTCGCTGTTTTTAGTATATACAAAGGAGGTATATTTTGTCAACGGTTTATACTATTTGTTTATTTTCGGGTTATCGGTTCGACACATAATATAATAATGAAAATAGGTTGGTGAAAAAGCGCCATTTTTGGGCAATTTCTTACTATGGTGCACACCCGTTTTTAGCGTTGCGTTTTATACATATAATATAGCCAAAACTGTAAACAACTGCCCCTGCAAGGGCACAAAGCATATCCAGCATGGTATCGGTTACCCCCGTTTGCACGCGCTGGGCGTTACGATGAAAAAGCGTGTCCCCAAAAAATTCAAAAAATTCCCAGAATACCGCAATACAAAGGGTAAGGGAAATAAAAAATATTACCTGAAATATCTTACGGGCGTTTTCAAGGGAGAAGGTGCGCAGTAAAACAAGGGCGAAGGCGGCAGAAAGCAGGCCCGACAGCAGGTGCATTGCCTTATCGTAAAGGGCGGTGGTGCTGTAAAGGGCAAACATACCTGAAAGCACCTGTGCAAAAAGTACGTATATAATATATATAAACTCAAAAAAGGGGTCGGCTTTAAGTCCTGTAAGCCATTTAAAAAGCCGTGGCAGGCATAATACAACAGGCACCGAAAGCATTATTACGGTATTTATTATCTCGGTGCCCTCGGGGGTGAATGTCAGAGCAAAGGCGCTGATTAGAACTATCAGCGCCCCGTTAGTTTTCTTAAAAAAATTACTTAGCTTGGTCAATTTCCTTATCTTCCAGACTTGTAGCAAAGGCTATTGTTTTTTTCATACAGGAATACAGCGGAAGGTTTTGGTAAACGTAGCCGCCGTTTTTGTTGTTGGCGCTTAGGTATACCTCGCTGAAAAACCCGTTTTTATTAAATTTGTTCATATCCTCCACCGTCAGGGTATCAAGCTCGCTGATGTAAAGAAGAAGGAAGTCGTTAATATCGCCGTCGTTTACAACCTTCTCTATATGGCCTGCAGTAGTGGAATAGAAGGTAAAATTGTGGTAATAGTGATTATTCTCATCGGCTATTTCAAGGAGCTTTTTCTTGTGAACATCACTTTTATAAACGGTGAGCAGCTCCTGCGCGCCGCTGTTCAGCGTTACGTGATAATCGCGGGACATTTTACTGCCGTTTTTAAGTAGGTAGTCTATCTGCACGTAGCGCATAGAGTAATCTTCGGTGCTTTCTCCCTTTGTAAGGGCGGTGTGAAGCTTTGTTACAAGGTCAACGTCCTCGCCCTTAAACTCAAGTTCTATACCTGAGAAATGCACCGTTGCAACGGCAACGTTACTGTCCTTAGGTACCCTTGTTTCATAGCCTAAGCCGCCTGTTATAACAATAACAACAACCAGCACAAAGGCAAGGGTGGCGGCACCGCCTATTTTAAGGGAGCGCAGTACCGTTTTAAAGCCTCTGCGTGCAATGGCACCGTAAATTACCGCGCCAAGAAGGGCACCTATCACCGTAAATATCCAGAAAACGGGGGAGAAAATCTCCAGCTCCGAGAACAGCATACCAAGCAATGCGCCGCATACAAAGGCCACAATAAAGGCAATTACAAGGGGCATAAGGGCGAAGGCATAGGGCTCGCCTGCCTTTTCGCTTTTACGGCGATTAAAAAGGAAGGCCGCCAAGGCGGTAAGGGTAATACCTGCCGCAATGCATATTACCTGAGAGTACCAGCGCAGTGCAATGGGGTCGACGTAATCCCAGCCCACAATGGTATAAAGACTGTAAATGGCATAGGCGTAAGGTGAGGTGTAGCCAAGTACAGAATAAAGAGATTCGGTGCTGTAGCCGTTGATATACTCGTTTGATAGGGCGTGAACTATAACTATTATTAACGGAATTCCGCCGCTTATACCAAGAACGGATACAATAGTATCAAATATTGTGCCGCCGCAAATGGCAAAGAAAAGGGTTGCACCGCCGCAAAGTAACAGCATTATAACCGTGAAAATAAAGGATTTGGTTATATAAAGTAGGTCAAACTCAATGCCAAAGCCCACCGCCACAAGCAACTCGCCTACGTAGCCAACGGTAAGGGGCACAAGGGATAAAACAAGGGCAGGTACGTAGCGGCAAAGTAAAAGCGTAGTGCGGGTCAAGGGGAAGGAGTGGAAGGCATCGCTTGCGCTCTTTTTATAAAGGAAGGAAAAATTATAAATTATAAGGAACACAAGGAACGCCCCAGAAAGCAGGGCAAATATCATAGCCATTGAGGGAAATTCATTACTGAAGGAAAAATCCTTCACAACGTCCTCAATAAGGTAGGCAGGGCCTACACGGTAGGTTATTTCTCTGAAAAATCTTGCAGGACCTATAAGCAGGGAAATAACGGTAACAATAATGGTAAAGGCAATATTCTTTTTAAAGGTAAAGCCCAGCATACTTGTTACGGGATTAGTTGATAATTTCTTGGACGTCATAGCCTGTCACCTCCAGCTCGTAAATAAATATCTCCTCTAAGGTGGGGGGAAGTATCTCCATAAATACAGGGTTAAGCTTCTTTAAAAAGCTTTCTATTTTCTGAGCGTCTCCACGCACCGCAAGGTTTAAAAGGGAGCCCATACGCTCAATACTCAGCACATCAAGACTGTCAAAAACGCTGGTATCGGGAATACGCTCAAAGGCTATCTGTACCTTGTGCAGGTTACCCTTTAGGCCTTCTATGGTATCGTTAAATATTATTTTGCCGTTATGAATAAGGCCAACGTGGTCACACAGCTCCTCCAGCTCACGCAGATTGTGGGAGGCTATAATAGCGGTCATTCCACCGCCCTCAATTCCTTCAATCAGCAGGGATTTAAGCACCTTCCGCATTACAGGGTCAAGGCCGTCAAAGGCCTCGTCAAGGAGCAGATATTTGGGACAGCAGGAAAGGGCAAGTATTAAAGCGGCCTGCCGCTGCATACCCTTGGACATATTTGCTATCTTGGCCTTTTTATCAAGAGGGAATACCCCTGTAAGGTATTCAAAGCGTTCCCTGGAAAAGCTACAGTAAAGCCCTTCGTAAAAACGGGCCATTTCATTTAAATTGGATTGATGTATAAAAAAAGGTGTATCGGGCAGGTAGCATATTTTTTCCTTAAGCTCGGGATTATTAAACACCTTCATATTGTCAACTATAATATTACCGCCGTCGGGCATATATACCCCTGCAATAACACGCAAAAGGGTGGATTTACCGCTGCCGTTGGCGCCTACAAGACCGTAAATGCTGCCTTTCTCTATCTGAAAGTCAACACCGTCAAGGGCGGCCTTGTCTTCGAATTTTTTAACAAGCTCAACTGCCTGTATCATAGAAGTACCTCCTATCTGTTCTCAAATATTTCGTCTACTATGGATATAAGCTCCTTTTCGGTAAGCCCTATACGCTTGGCCTTTTCGGCCTCCTCGCGGAATCGCTCACGCTGAGCGGCAAGCAAAGCCTCCTGAGCGGAATCGTTCTGGGCTAAGAAGGAGCCCTTGCCGGGCAAAGAGTATATAACTCCCGTTGCCTCAAGGGTGGCGTAGGCCTTTTGTACCGTATTGGGATTAATCCCAAGGGATTGGGCCAACGCCCTGACGCTGGGCAGCTTGTCGCCGCTTTTCATTACCCCCACGGTGCGGAGCCTTAGTATGCCGTTTACTATCTGGTCGTGGATAGGAATACGGCTGGCGGAATCTAATTGTAACATTTAAATTCTCCTTTGCGAACTGTACTACTGCAGATGGTACAGTTGTATAGTACACTATAACTTCGCCTTTGTCAAGCATTATTTTTTAAAAAAGTTGCAAAATTTGTCAAAAGGTGGTAATATAAAAATATAAATATACATTTTTTCTATAAAAGCCTCCCCCCCCCGCGGGGGAGGGAGCCTTTAAGATGGAACTCCCTCAGTCACCTTACGGTGACAGCTCCTTACCGGAGCCCGTCCCCTCTGTCCTTTGGACATCTCCCCACACTGTGGGGAGTCACCCTCACAGATGGAGCCTTTAAGATGGAATTTTATATAAACAGGAGGGCAAAATGGCACAGATAAAATTTACCGTTGGCGGTATACAGTATTGCGTTAACTCGGATAACGAGGATGAGGCTTATATAAAGGGCATAGCCAGTGAGCTTGAACAGCAAATGGATTCTATTGCCAGAAAAAGCCCCTTCCTTTCCACCACAATGGTGGCAGTGCTGGCCGCGCTGGATGCTTATGACCACGCCAAAAAGGCCAATAATGAAATAGAGCATTTAAGGCTTGAGGTTAAAAGCGCTTTAGAGCAGGCCGCAATAGCCAAGCTTGAGGCTGACCGCCTTCAGCGTGAGCTTGATAAGTATGCAGGAGAAGGCTATGACCAATATTGAGGTACTGTCCCCCGTAGGCAGTGAGGAAATGCTCCTTGCGGCGGTACGGTCGGGTGCGGATGCGGTGTACCTTGGGGCAGGGGACTTTAATGCCCGAAGAAGTGCCGCAAACTTTGATGACCAACAGTTGAAGAAAGCCATAGAGTATTGCAGGGTAAGGGACTGTAAGGTGTACCTTACCCTTAATATTCTTATTCGTGATGATGAAATTAAGAAAGCCCTTGACCTTGCACGAAGGGCGTTTTTAATGGGAATAGACGGAATAATAGTACAGGACTTAGGCCTTGCCCGCCTTTTAAAGGACGCAGTACCACAGCTTCCCCTGCACGCCTCCACACAGCTTTCGGTACATTCGGTGTCCGCCTTAGCACCTTTAAAGGAGCTGGGCTTTTGCCGTGTTGTGGCCGCAAGGGAAATGAGCTTTGGCGACCTTGAAGCCCTTTGCAAAGAGGCAAAGCGCCTTGATATGGAGATAGAGGTTTTCGTTCACGGTGCTTTATGTATGTGCGTTTCGGGACAGTGTATGCTAAGCAGTATGCTGGGTACCCGTTCAGGTAACAGGGGACTTTGTGCAGGTCCCTGCCGTCTGCCCTTTACTGCCCGCGGTAAAAATGATGATTATGCCCTAAGCCTTAAGGATTTATCCCTTATAGAGCATATGGATAAATTAAAGGAAATAGGTGTGGCCTCCCTTAAAATTGAGGGAAGACTTAAACGCCCTGAGTACGTGGCCGCCGCCACCGCCGCGGTAAGCGCCGCCGCCAAGGGAGAGCCCGATTCCGACTTAAATGTCCTGCTTTATGACGTTTTTTCCCGCTCAGGCTTTACCGACGGATATTTTACAGACAAGGTGGATACCGATATGTTCGGTGTACGCACCAAGGAGGATATGGAGCGCTCCAAGGCTGCCCTCCCCATAATACACTCCCTTTACCGAAGTGAAAGGCAAAGGGTTGGAGTGGATATTACGGCACGGATACTGCGGGACAGCGCTATGGAGCTTACTCTTAGCGACGGGGTTAACACCATTACCTGCAGAGGTGAGGTGCCACAAATTGCAAAGAACAGGGCTGCTGATGAGGCTTCGGTTAAGGCCGCCCTTGAAAAGCTTGGTGGTACGCCCTTTTACCCAAGGAGTATAAAGGTTACCTTGGACGAGGGACTGTTTATCAGCAACGCCGTCCTTAATGAGCTTCGCCGTAACGCCGCCGATATGCTGGCGGAAAGCCGCGGCAGGATAAGTGTAACCGCGCCTGAATATAGCATCCCCGAAAAGCCAACAAACAGGGCAGAGCAAACAAAATATATTATAAGCGTTACAAGCCTTAGTCAGCTTGAGGGTATAGAGTTTACTCCGCAGATAAAGGCGGTTATAGTACCCCTTGAAAAGGCCGCAGAGCTATCCCTTCCTAAGTATGTGGAAAAATACGTTGATATGCCAAGAGGTATTGAGAATGAGGAGAAGATCTCCACCCTGCTATTAAAGGCAAAGGCTATGGGCTTTGTGGGAGCGGTTTGCGGAAATATTGCCGCAATTCCCCTTGCAGGGAGGGCGGATTTAAAAATAATTGCAGGGCAGGGAATGAATATTTACAACTCATTTACTGCACAGCAGCTTGCAGATATGGGTGCCCAAATGGCGGTAATCTCCCCTGAGATGCACCTGCGCCACGCACGGGATATAGCAGGGGGATGTGAAAAGATAATCACCGTTTACGGAAAGCTTCCATTAATGCTCCTTAAAAACTGTCCCGTAAAGGCACAGATAGGCTGTAAAAAATGCGGTGGCAACGGCGCCCTTACCGACCGTATGGGAAAGATGTTCCCCGTAAAATGCCGAATGGGCTTTTCCGAGCTTTTTAACTGTGTCCCTCTTTGCCTTGATAAACTTAAGGATTTTGCATTTGCCCATTATGCCCTTATCTGCATAACCGATGAGGATAAAACACAGGCCGCAAATATTGTCAGCGGATATATAGATAACAAAATACAGACCCCCGATGAATTTACAAGAGGTCTGTATTTCAGGAACGTGGAATAAGCGGTTACGCCTTATCGCCGGGCTTAAATATAAGCGCCATTAAAAAGCCGAATAATATTGCGGCGGTAATGCCTGCGGCGGTGGCGGTAAGTCCGCCCGTCAGGGCGCCTATAAGCCCCTGCTGCTCCACCGCCTTTTCCACACCTGTGGCAAGGGAGTAGCCAAAGCCCGTAAGGGGCACCGTTGCTCCTGCTCCTGCAAACTTAACAATGGGCTCGTATATATCGGCGGCGGTAAGTATTACGCCCGATACCACGTAGCCCACAAGTATTCTGGCAGGGGTCAGCTTTGTGAAGTCAATAAAAATCTGGCCAATAAGGCAAAATGCGCCACCCACCAAAAAGGCCTTTATACAGTTTATAAAAATATCCAATGCAGTCACCTCTTTGGTATTATCTGCATTGGATATTATTTTATGCTTTTTTATCACTTGTTTTAGATTACTACGGGGTATTTTCGTAAAACAAAGCAAGGTCTCGGCGGCGTACGGTCAAAATTAAATCGGGACGGGGCAGGGGGGAAAGGCTTGTTTTTAATTTCAGAGTTGCGGTGCCGAAAATTTTATCAATGGGGGTTATGTCCACGCTGTACCAGCTCATACCCTTTTCCTTTATAAAACTAACCCGCTCATAAAAAGCACCCTGTCCCAAAATAAAGGTATTTTCCCTTTTGCTAAGGTAAAAATTTTTTGTTCTGAAAAAGGCGGTGGAGATTGCCCAAGCACTCAGCAAAAATTCCGAAGGAAAAAGGATATCGTATTTTCCTGTGAGAAAAAACTGTACCGTGCGCCTCAGGGTGGGCAGAATTAAAATAAAAAGAAAGGGGCGCAGGAAACGGAAAAACTGTAAAGGGTGGGCCCTGATTTTCTTTGCTACCTTATAAGACGTTGTGAGTCACTCTCCCTTAGCTCTAAAATAAAAATTCTTGTGTTAACGCCCCTGAGTATTGCACCCTGAAGTCCAAGACAGCCTGCATCGGGCAGTTTAAATAGGGTGGTGCAGATAATATTTTCCCTGTTAATTCTTTTACGGTGCTTTATAAGCACCCCGTAGCTCAGTTCAATATGCTTTTCCAAAAGCAAAGCTCTGTAGCCACGAAAAAACAGGAGCAAATAGGCAAACAGAAAGGGGACAAGTATAATAATAAAACAGGAATATTTAAACCCTAAAAAGGATAAAAGCAGATATAAAAGGGTACAAAGGGAAAGGACTCTGAAGCACCACAGACAAAAAGAAGAAAAAGGGGGTTTAAGCTCCAATAAATCACCTCAAAAATAAAAGAGTGGGTATTTACCCACTCTTATTATTTTTTAATTTTGTCCCAATATTCCTTAAAGGCCTGCTCGGTTTTATTGTCGCCCGGAATATAGTATTTTTTATTCTTTACGGCATCGGGCAGGTATTGCTGTTTAACGTAGTGATGAGGGTAGCTGTGGGGGTACAGATAAAACTGTCCCTTATTTTCAACCTCGGCACCGTCATAGTGCTTATTTTGCAGGGTGCGGGGTATGGGGCCCCCTATTCCTGCCTCCACGTCGGCCATGGCGGCGGCAATGGCATCGTGTCCCGTTACCGATTTAGGCGCGCTGGCAACTAAAATTACCGCATCCGCAAGGGGTATTCTGGCCTCCGGCAGACCCACCATCATAGCGGTATCCACCGCCGCCTTAACAATGGGTATTATCTGAGGATAGGCAAGACCCACGTCCTCGCTGGCGCACACCATAAGTCTGCGGCAGGCACTTGGCAGGTCCCCTGCGGCAAGCAGTCTTGCAAGGTAGTAAACCGCCGCATCAGGGTCGGAGCCACGCATTGATTTCTGGTAGGCTGAAACTATATCGTAATGCTCATCCCCTGCACGGTCATACCGTACAGAGTTGTTTTTAAGCAGCTGCTCGCAAAGGGCATCGTCAATAATTATTGTGCCGTTTTCCTGCACCGCGGTAAGCACGCAAAGCTCCAGCGTATTAAGGCCGCGCCTTAAATCACCTGCGGCACTCATTGCAATTTTTTCAATGGTGTTATCTCTGAATTCCACCTCGGCGCCGCGCTCGTCACCTAAGATGCCTGCGGCACGGTGAAGGGCCTTTATAATATCATCCTTGGTAAGGGCCTTGAACTCAAATACCGTGGAGCGGCTGAGTACCGCCGAATAAACGTAAAAGGCAGGATTTTCGGTGGTGGAGGCAATAAGAGTAATATCACCGTTTTCAATATAGGAAAGCAGTATCTGCTGTTGCTTTTTATTGAAGTATTGTATCTCATCAAGATATAAAAGCACACCGCCCATACCCTCAATGGTATCAAGGGAGGATATTATCTCCTTAATATCTGCAATGCCTGCGGTGGTGGCGTTTAAATGGTACAGCTTTTTGCCGCACCTTGCGGCAATTATGTTGGCAACGGTGGTTTTACCCACCCCTGAGGGCCCGTAAAAAATAAGGTTTGGTATCTGCCCCGATTCAATTATGGAGGTAAGCACCTTGCCCTTGCCTAAAATATGCTTTTGACCGCAAACATCCTCAAGGCTTTCGGGCCTTATACGGTCGGCTAAGGGAGAACTCATAGCAAGACTCCTTTCATAAGTGTACGTATATATTTTAACCCCCTTTGCCGTCTTTTTCAAGGGGTAATAACATATATTTATATCGGTGATGAATTTGAAAAAGGTGTTATTCCTGAAAAATGCGGCAATTTTAACCGCAACCTCTTTAATACTTCGTGTAATAGGTATATTTTTTAAGGTCTGGCTGGCCTCCGCCGTGGGGAGCGAGGGCATTGGTCTTTATCAGCTTGTTTTCTCGGTCTATATGCTGGCGGCCACCTTCGCCACCTCGGGCATATCCACCGCCGTTACACGCCTTGTAAGTGACGAGCTGGTGCTGGGCAGCAGAAAAGCGGTACTAAGCATCGTTAAAAAAAGCATTATGTTAACCATGCTTATAGCTACCGTCTCCACGGCGGCGGTATATTTTTTAGCCCGTCCCATAGCCCTGTACGGCATAGGGGATACCCGTGCCATACCCGCCCTTAAAACCCTGTCCTTCAGCCTTCCCTTTATGGGTATTTCCTCCTGCATTAAGGGCTATTTTATTGCACGGCGAAAAACCCTGCCCGGCAGCATATCCCAGATATTTGAGCAGATAGTGCGCATTGCGGTGGTGGTGTTTACGGTGTGCTCTACGGCGCATAAGGGCCTTGAATACACCTGTGCCGCGGTGCTTTTTGGTGATACCGTGGCGGAGGGAGCATCCCTTGGCCTTACACTTATTTTCTACCATTTCGATAAGAAGTATCTAAAGGCCCTGACGGGCAGAGAATATCCACCCTACGGCGTAGCAAGGGAGATAACCCGCATAGCCGCACCCATTACAGGGGGCAGATATTTAAATACCGCTCTTAGAACGGTGGAAAATATGCTGGTACCCACGGGACTTATAGCCTTTGGTATGGGTAGTGAGGCAGCCCTCTCAAAATTCGGTATGATTAAGGGTATGGCTCTGCCTGTGCTTTTCTTTCCAAGCTCACTCCTTGGAGCGGTTTCCACCCTGCTTATTCCCGAAATATGTGAGGCGCGGGCAAAAAACAGGCGGGGAATTGTTGCACGGGCAACGGGGCGCTGTCTTAAAATAACCACCCTTTCAGGCTGTCTTTTCGGGGGATTTTTTCTTGTTTGCGGTAATGAGGTCGGGTGGCTTTTTTATAAGGATAACGCCGTAGGCACACTTATAGTAGCCCTTGCTCCCTTAACTCCCCTTATGTACCTTGACAGCGTGTGTGACGGTATTTTAAAGGGCCTTGACCAGCAGGGCTTTACCTTTAAAAACTCCCTTGCCGACTGCATAATGCGCATAGCCCTTGTTTGGTTTATTGTACCCCGTCACGGTATGGCAGGCTTTTTGGGGGTAATGTACGTAAGCAACCTGTTTACCTGCATTATGAACGTGGTACGGCTTATTCGGGTAACGGGTATAAAACCGCGTATATTTAAAGGAGCCCTGCTACCCGCCGCCCTCTCGGGGGCGGTGTGCTTTGGGGTAAGCAGCGCTCTGAAATTCCTAAGGCTCCCTGATGCGGGCTATTGTGTAGTCCTGCTGGCAGCCTGCATATTGGTTTACATAATACTTCTCTCCCTTACGGGGGTAACCCAAAAGGGAGAGATAAAATCACTTCTTAGTTTTAAGTAATTGGGCGTTTCTCAGAATAACGCCTTCGCCCCGCCAGGCGTAAGCACGCCCCTGTATATCCTCGCCTGCGGTATAGCAGTCGCGGTAGCCCTGTGTAAACTCCTTTATATAGGTTGTTTGGGCTTTTTGGTTCATTGGGCAGACCGTAGCGCAAATATCACAGCCCCAAACACAGCCGTGCTCACTTATAAGCTGAGCCTGCTTTGCACTTAGCTCATTTTTCTGCTGTGTAATTTTTGAAAGGCAGTTTTCCTTATCAAGTGCAACGGGGCAGGCGGTCCTGCACCTTCCGCAACCAAGGCAGGCTTCAATTTGGGCTTCCTCAAACTCAAACTGAAGGTCGGTAACAATCTCACCTAAAAACACGTAACTGCCGTATTGCTCTGTTATAAGCAGACCGTTTTCGCCAATAACCCCAAGGCCTGCCTTAGCGGCGGCAACTACCTCAGGCAGGGGAGAATTATCAATAAAAGCCTGAAAGCTGTTATCGGGATAAATTTCTTTAAGTCTATTGGCGGCGGCCTCCAGCATATTGCCGCACACTTTGTGATAATCGGGCACGGCGGCATAGCGGCATATGTTTTTTGGCGGAGCTTCCTTCACCTTGTAGGGGAACAGCGCAACAATAACGGTATTGGCGTTTTTCGGCAAACGATTTATTGCCCTGCAGGGGATAAGCATATCCTTTAACCCCTCAAAACGGCAAAAGCCAACGTCTGCGGCGCCACAGTTTAGGAGTATATTAACCGTTTCCTTTACTGAGTCCATTTTTTATTCCTGTTAAAAAAACTTCTGCTCAATATATGCGCAAAGTGCGTGATAAATGGGCAGATGCAGCTCCTGAACGTGGGCGGTGTCGGTATGGGGAGCGTGTACGGTAACGTCACTGAATTCATCAAGGGTGCACTTGTTTTGTCCCACAAGGGATATTACCTTAATACCAAGTGCCTTTGCCACCTTTGCGGCGTTAACAACGTTTTTGGAATTGCCCGAGGTGCTTATACCAAGAAGCACGTCCTCCTTCTTTGCATAGCCGTAAACAAGCTGTGCATAGGAAAGGGAGGGGTCAACGTCGTTATTAAAGGCCGAAACAATACCCGTCTGGTCGGGCAGGGAAATAACAGGCAGACTGCCCTGCAGATTATCTGCAAGGTAATTGCCCTCCTCACCTAAAGCGGCGGTAAACATAGCCCTTACTTCATCAGATAAGGGGCGCTTTGATTTAAAGCCCTTAAGCAGCTCTCCTGCAATGTGTCCTGCATCGGCACAGCTTCCGCCGTTGCCGCAAATAAGCAGCTTGCCCCCTGACTTAAAGCATTCAACCAGAATATCGGCGGCGGCCTGTATATCCTCTTTGCATATTTCAAGCTTAGGGTATTCGGTAATAAGCGTGTTAATCATTTATTTTTCCTCCATTGCGGTTATAAGTGCGGCGTAGTCGCCGATTTTTTCTCCAAGCTGTGCAGGGACAACCCTTACACAGTCACGGCTGATAGATAGCGCCTCTTTTTTTATTTCCTTTTCCATTGCAGGGGCAAGCAGATTTTCGCTCCTTGCAAAAATGCTTCCTATTACAATTGCTTCGGGATTGAGAACATCTATTAAAATACTTAAGCCCTTACCTAAATATTTACCGCATTTTTTGTAAATGTTAATGGCATCCTTATCTCCGTTATCCGCGGCAATGGCAATAGTTTTGGCGCTTATAGCGGACAGCTCGTCCTCACTTTCACAAAAGCCGCAGGGCACTTTTTGTACCGCCGATATCAAAGCCTAACAGTGTCATTTTTAACCTCCTGATGGGTTGCCTATTATTCCCAAACGGCGAAAAGCACGCCCTCAATTTCCTCAATGCTTTTTCTCAGCACAGCAGGGTCCTCACTTTTAGAGGTTACCACGTCAAAGCCAACGTTGCCTGCAGTACCGCTTTTAGGCTGTGCAGGATTAAGTGCAAGGTCGTTATGTAAAAGCTCTCGCAAAGCCTCGGCCACGTCACCTGCTCTGTGTGCCTTTTCAACCTCTACGTAGATATGTACCGACCTTTTACGGTTGCGCTCAAGTCGGGTAAGGAATGCGGCGGTAAAAAAGCATACAAGGGTGCCTATAAGCGCACCGGAATAAAAACCATAGCCAAGAGCAATACCTATGGCCGCCGTTGCCCAAAGGCCTGCGGCGGTGGTAAGACCCGTAATCATATTATTATTCTTAACTATTATCATACCTGCGCCAAGAAAGCCTATGCCCGATATTACCTGAGCCGAAATTCTTCCGACGTCTCCTCCAATACCAAGACCTACGGCGAGGAACACTCCTGTAAGGGCGGTCATGGCAGAGCCTACACAAACCAGAATATGTGTGCGCAGTCCCGCCTGTGAGCCGTGCTTTCCACGCTCACTTCCTATAACGCCGCCTGCAAGCACGCACAGTATCAGCCTTACCAGCACCGACCATACGTTGAAGTCCTTGAGCGTATCAATAACAGTCTTAATTATTTCCATTTCAGCCTCCGTAAAAAATCAATAGGGAACGCCCAAGGGCGCCCCCTGAGTTAATTATGATTTACTGTCTGCCTCAGGTACGGGAAAACAGTTTTTTAGAAATATGGTAAACGGTTTTGTTTATTGCAGTTGCAGCAATTACCGTTACAAACAATTCAATGGCAAAGTTTACGGTAAGTGCAGATAAAATAACCGCCATTACCGATGCACCGCCCAGAACGGTATTCTTGTAAAGTGTAGCGTAAAAGCCCATAAAAAGAATGGTATTAAGTACGGGCACAACTGCCGCGGATATGGCAAAGGCAGGAATACCTACCTTGCCCTTTTTCTCAAAGAGCATAAATACCACGCCCGAAACGGTACCTGCAAGAATTCGGGGAATAAAGCAGGTTGCGGTATAGGCTACGGGGTCGGTATTGAAAAGCGTAGCCGCCGAGGGGTCAATAAGAAAGCCTATGCCAAAGGCCTGTAAAAAGCTTGTAAGGCCAAATATAAACCCAAGCACCGCACCGCCAACGGGGCCTGTGCCTGCCGCACCAAGGGCAACGGGAATTGTCATAAGAGTAATGGAGAAAAGCCCTGTGGTAAAATAACCCAGCGGTGTAACATCCATTACAACCATAAGTGCCACGTACATGCTTATAAGCACAAGCTTATAAAGTGTTCCTTTTTGTTTTGCTGTCATTTTAAATTCCTCCTGATACTGTTCCGATTTCGGATACAGTTCGATATATTTATGTCTTGTCAAAGACAGAACATACGAAAAATTAACTATTCTTCTCGTAAATATAACGAAGTCCGTCAAGGAGAAGATTTTCGTTGTAAATTATATGCCTTGTGCACAGGTTTATTATCTGACTTGAAAGTCCGCCTGTTGCAACCACGGTGGGTTCCTCGCCCAGCTCCTCCTCAATGCGGTCAAGAAGGCCGTCCAGCATAGCGGCTGTGCCGTAAACAAGACCCGAACGCATACAGTCTGCAGTGTTGGTGCCTATAACGCTTGGGGGAGCGGAAACGTTTATTTGTGGCAGCTGAGCAGTATTTTCGGTAAGGGCCTTGAGAGTAAGACGAACGCCTGCACCTATGCTGCCGCCCAAAAAGCAACCGTTTTTGTCCAGCACGGAAAGGGTGGTGGCGGTGCCCATATCTATAATAACACAGGGCATTGTGTACTCGTTTAAAGCGGCAACTGCACCTGCGGCAAGGTCGGCACCAAGCTGAGCAGGATTATCAATTTTAATATTAAGCCCTGTTTTAACACCGGGACCTATTATAAGGGGCACTATACTGCAAAGCTTGGACACAGCCTCAGCCACGGCAGAGCCCACAACAGGCACCACGGAGCATATTACCGCATCCTCTATTTCGCTGTAGCCAACGCCGTTTAGGGCAAGCACGTCCTTAATATCAATGGCATATTGGTCACTTGTAAGCCTTGAATCGGTTGCAAGGCGTGCGGTAAACAGCAAAACGTCCTCACTGAAAACGCCCAGGGTGATATTGGTATTGCCTATATCTGCAGTCAAAAGCATACGCTACATCCTTTACTTCTACAATATACTATATTTTATTATAATATTCCAAAAAAATCAATACTAAAATAAAAATGCTTGACTTTAATAAAAACTGATGTTATAATATCGGGTGCTAATAAAAAAGATTAGCTCCTTGCTTTGCCGGAACAGGCAAGGCCAATAGACCAGAAGGAGGTGCAACGAAGATGGCAAACAAGTACGAGGCTGCTCTTGTATATTCTGTTAAGGCAGGTGACGAAGCTGTTGCTGCTTTAGCCGAGAAGTTCAAGACTCTTATCGAGCAGAATGGTACCATCGAATCCGTTGACGATTGGGGCAAGCGCCGTTTGGCATACCCCATCAACTACGAGACCGAAGGCTACTACGTGTTCACTGTATTCACCAGCGAACCCGGTTTCCCCGCTGAGCTTGAGCGTGTTGCCGGTATTACCGACGGCGTTCTGCGCGCAATGGTTATTAAGAAATAACGGAGGAAAAAAAGAATGTTTAATCTGGTTGTTTTAACAGGTCGTCTTACTGCCGACCCTGAGCTTAAAACCACCCCTACCGGTGTAAATGTTACATCGTTTTCTATCGCGGTTAGCCGCCGTTATCGTTCAGGTGAGGAGACTCAGGCTGATTTTATAAACATTGTGGCCTGGCGTCAGACCGCCGAATTTATCACAAAGTACTTCAAAAAGGGTAGCATGATAGGCATTGAAGGTTCTATCCAGACCAGAAGATACACCGATAAAGACGGCAAGAACCGCACCGCATTTGAGGTAGTTGCAAACAACGTTCAGTTTGTTGAATCCAAGCGTGATGGCTCTGCAGCTCCTGCTGTAGGTATGCCTGAGCCCCCCGCATCCTTCTCAAATGCTTCCGCCAACGAATTTACCGAAATCTCCGGTGATTCGGATGACGATCTGCCGTTCTAATTTTACGGCAATACAAAATTTATATAATTGGAGGGATATCCCGTGGAGAATAATGAAAGACCCGCACGCAGAAAGCCCCATAAGAAGGTTTGCCATTTTTGCGTAGACCGTGTTGAGGCTATCGATTACAAGGATGTAGCTCGCCTTCGTAAGTTCATTTCTGAGCGTGCTAAGATTCTTCCCCGCCGTGCTACAGGCACCTGTGCCAAGCATCAGCGTGAGCTTACTACTGCAATAAAGCGCGCAAGACAGATTGCTTTATTGCCCTACGTAAACGACTAATTTTGAAAATTCCTAACCGTCCTTAGTGACGGTTAGGTTTTTGTTTTTTCAGGAGGGAAAATTATTATGAAAAAAGAACTTGGAATCCAGCTTTTCAGCGTAAGAGACCGTATGAAAACCCGTGAGGATGCACAGTATACCTTAAAAAAATTAAAGGAATACGGCTACGCTCAGGTGCAGACCGCAGGCGTGCCCGATTGGGGACACGAGGCCTTTGCCGAAGACGTAAAGAACGCAGGCCTTACCGTTGTTGGCACCCATTTAGGCTTTGACCTTATAAAGGATACCGAGGAATGTGTTCGTGTGCACAATATTTTAGGTACCACCAATGCAGGTATCGGCGGCGCCCCCGGCGGCACCCGTGACAGCATTGAGGCTGTGTCTAACTTCTGTAACGAGGCCAACAAGGCTGCCGAGGCACTCAGCAAATACGGTATGAAGTTCACCTACCACAACCATTCCTTTGAGTTTGCAAAGATAGGCAACGAGCGTATGATAGACATTCTTGTGCGTGAGCTTGACCCTAAATACTGCTCCTTCGTGCTTGATACCTATTGGGTACAGAACGCAGGCGGCTTTGTAAATGAGTGGATTGAAAAGCTTGCAGGCAGAATTGACATTCTGCATCTTAAGGACAGAGCCGTTAAGGGAAATGACGGTTACATAACCGAGCTTGGAAACGGCAATCTTAACTTTAAGAGTATTGTTAAGACTGCTGAGGAAACAGGCGTAAAATACTTCTGCTACGAGCAGGACGGCAACCACGCCCTTAACCCTCTTGAAAGTGCAAGGGTTTCGGCTGAATTTTTCTTTAACGAGCTTGCATAAACAAAAAAGGGACTGCCAATGGAGACACTTCGTAAAGAAGTGTCCTCCGTTTTTCTATGTAAAAGAAAATGACACTTTCAAATTTTGAAAGTGTCATAGTGGGTTACATACTTTGAGAAAGGTAAATACTTGCCGAAAATAGGCAAATGTTTTTCGGTGCG
>JAZSEH010000005.1:0-37114 GCA_045531585.1 Acutalibacteraceae bacterium | reverse complement strand
ATATAAATAATTTCACCTAATTCATTGCAATGATGTCGGTGTAAATAATCAGAGATTATTTACATAAAACCGCTACACTTAGCGGTTTTTCGAAAAGCTTTGATTGAAAGCTTTTCGACTACCGATTATCATTATAATAAAAAATAATTAAAAAACAGGAGATGCTGCTATGTTTAAAAAAATAGTTTTACCTTCCCTTATAACTATTATTTTGGGAGCTGTAAATTATTATCTTACGTTGCCTGCTTTGCACGTTAAATCTGCTTCCTTTTGGGGCTTTTTGTTTTTCCTTATAGTGGTGTGGGTGCTTTCCCGTTTACTTCTTGCAGGGGCAATAAAACTTGTTTCAATAATTAAAGGGGAAACTAAAACTGATTTTAAAGATAAAAAAATATTCGGCGGTGAAAAGAAGTTTCAGTTCAAAAAAGGGTATAAAATTCTTATAATTAGTGTTGCGGCTTTAATCGTTGTTGCAACTGTAGCTGTTTTTGTATCCTCTACTCCTGTTTTTAACGCCGCAAAATATCAAAAGATGCTTACCGTTTCCGAGGCTGATTTCAGCAAGGATATAGCTGAAATACCTCTTTCGCAGATACCCGTTGTTGACAGGGACACCGCTATGAGGCTTGGCAGCCGAAAAATAGGTGAGGTGGTTGAGCTTGTTTCACAGTTCAATGTTTCGGCCTATTATACACAGATAAATTACAATCAGGTGCCTGTTCGAGTCTCACCCCTTGAGTATGCCGACCTTTTAAAATGGTTTGTAAATAAGGATGAGGGAATACCGTATTACGTTAAAATTGATATGGCAACTCAGGATACCGAGCTTGTTGAGCTTGAAAAGGGTATGCGCTATTCCCCCGGTGAATATTTTGCAAGGGACCTTATGCGCCACGTTCGCTTTGCTTACCCTACAAAAATGTTTGACCATATCTCCTTTGAAATTGACGATAACGGAAATCCCTTCTGGATAATTTCTTATTATGATTATACCATCGGCTTTTTAGGTGGTAAGGATATTGTAGGAATTGTTGCCGTGGATGCCGTTTCGGGTGAGATGGAAGATTATAAGGTAAGCGAGGTTCCTCCGTGGATAGATGCCGTGTACGGCGCCGGCATGATAATTGAACAGGCCGATTATTGGGGTGCCTACAAAAACGGCTTCTGGAACTCAATATTCACCCAGAAAAACGTTGTTGCCACTACCGATGGCTATAACTACCTTGCTATAAACGATGACGTTTGGCTCTATACAGGTATTACCTCTGTTGTTGATGATGAATCCAACGTAGGCTTTATCCTTGTTAATCTTAGAACAAAAGAAGCGAAAACCTTCGCCATTAACGGCGCTGAGGAGTATTCCGCTATGGAATCGGCAGAGGGTATGATACAGGAAAAGGGCTATAATGCAACCTTCCCCATACTCGTAAACATTGCTGATACCCCTTCCTACTTTATAAGTCTTAAAGATGATGCAGGTCTTGTTAAGGCCTATTCCTTTGTTTCGGTATCAAACTATCAGATTGTTGGTGTTGCCGATACCCTTGCAGGAGCACAGAATGAATATATTCGTCTATTAAAGGACTCGGGCAAGATTAGTGAGGATACAAAGCTTCCTGCAGATGAGGATATATTAACGGCCACAGGAAGCATAGAGAAAATATCCTCCGCTGTAGTTAATGGAAACTCAAAGTATTATATAAAAATTACAGGCAATGAAACGGTTTTTGTTGCAGATATTTCCATTAGCGAAAAACTGCCTTTGTTTACGGCAGGTGAACAAATAACCTTAAAGTATTATATCAAGGAAAACAATATAACGGTTACCCAAATAGACTAATAAAAAACGTCTGCTCTCAAAATTGGAGCAGACGTTTTTAAACTTTTTGGATACCCACTTCTATTATCATTATACGGATAAAATATTACAATAATTATTTTTTAGTATGTGCTCAGAATAATAAATTAAGAAGAATCGGTAAAAAATAACAGTAACAATATTATTTTGAGGTTTACTATGAAAAAAAGAACTCTTATAAGAATAATTTCATTTTTTGTTGCAGGAGCCATAGTTATTGTTTGTGCATTTGCATCCATTCATATTAAGGAGAATACCTACTATGCGCAAATTAGTCAAACCTATTCACGCTTTATGGAGGAATTGGCGGTATCGGTAAATAATATAAATACATTGCTTGAAAAAAGTATGTATATTACGTCGGCTACGCAGCTTAATACACTTGCTACTCAGATGTATCATCAATGCGAAACAGCTAAAAACGCACTATCTCAACTGCCCTCTTATTCTGCAGAAAACAGCGGAATAAATAAATTTTTATCACAAACGGGAAACTATATGCTGGCTCTGGCTAAAAGTACAATACAAAAGGGCGAGATACCTTCGGAGCAGCGTATAAACATTGAAAAGCTACGGAATTATTCAAATAAACTGAAAGCGAATATTGATGAACTGGAAATTCATTTTACCGATATCAGGTGGCTTAAAGAGGTTCAGCAGAGTATTACCAAAATAGATGAGGAACTAAATTTCGCAGAAGAAATTACTGAGACAGAGCAGACGCTTACGGATTATCCTACCCTTATTTATGACGGACCTTATTCTGACCATATTTTAAACGATAAGCCACAGTATCTTGATGAATCGGAAAATATCTCCCAAATGCGTGCAATGGAGATAGCGGCGGATGCTCTTGAAATTGATAAAAACGATATTATTGCCGATGGCGAGGAGAACGGCGAAATTCCTGCATATAAATTTTTGGTAAAGGATTGCAGCATTGCTGTAAGTAAATCAGGAGGACATATTGTTTATTTTAGAAAAACACCTCTTGGGGGAACGACTCTTTTTACGCAGGAGCAGGCGGTAGAAATAGCAGAAGAGTATTTAAAGCGCCATTCGTCCCTCGCCTTTGAGGCAAGTTATTCTTTTAGTGATGAGGGAACCTGCACTATTAATTTTGCCTACAGAAACGGCGCTACGGTTTGTTACACCGACCTTATAAAAGTTGGTGTGTGCCTTAATAGCGGCGAGGTTGTTATGGTGGAGGCACGAGGGTTTTTAATGAACCATAAGGAAAGAATAATTCGTACCCCTGCATACACCGTTGAGCAAGCACAGGCTGCCCTTAACGAAAGCCTTAAGCCTGTTAACGTTACTCAGGTGCTTATACCCGTACAGCGCCGTGAAGTGCACTGTTATGAATTTATATGTAACGGGAAAAATTCAGACAAAATACTTGTTTATATAAACACTCAAACCTTGGAGGAAGAACAAATATATATCCTTATGGAAACAAATGGTGGTTCGCTTGTAAAATAATGCTTGCATTTTTTAAAAGTATGTGTTATTATATTAAAGCATTTGATTTCGTCGGGCTCTCAGCCGACGGGTTTAGTGCCGTAAAACGACATTAAAACGGGTGGTCCTCTGCCGATTTTTTACGACATGAACGCCTGAACAATCAGGGAGGAAAAGAAAGATGGACGCTGTAAAAGAGTTAACAGCAGGTTTGATGAAGGAAGATGCACCTAAGGTATCTATCGGTAGCACTGTACGTGTTCACGTTAAGATTCGCGAGGGTGAGCGTGAGCGTATTCAGGTTTTCGAGGGTACAGTTATTGCCAAGAACAATAGCGGTATTGCCGAAACCTTCACTGTAAGACGTGTTTCCTACGGTGTTGGCGTTGAGCGTGTTTTCCCGGTTCATTCCCCCAACGTTGCAAAGGTAGAACTTGTTCGTAACGGTCGTGTTCGCCGTTCTAAGCTTTACTATCTGCGTGACAGGGTTGGTAAGTCTGCTAAGGTTAAAGAGCAGATCGGCTAAACCAAAAATATCGGTATGGGCGGAAAGCTCGACTGAAAAAGTGATTAGGGGGACACGGTTTGTTGTCCCCTTTTCCTTTTTAAAACTGTATGGGCGGTGATTTTTTTGGCATTACTTAATTTGTTTTCTTCGCATAATCAAAATACTGTTATGGAGGAAGAAACTTCCCCCAAAAAGGCTGTTTTCGAATGGATGGAGGTTATAATTACCGCCATTATCGCTGTTGTGATAATATTCACTTTTATATTTAAGGTGGTCACTATTGAGGGCGGCTCCATGAAGGAGACTCTGCATCACGGGGATAAAGTAATTATCAGCAATCTTTTCTACACACCTGAAAGAGGAGATATTGTTGTAGTTTCAAGAAACATTGATAACTCTGTTGATGAGGAAAGCAGTGCACCCATTATTAAACGAATCATTGCAACACAGGGTCAAACTGTTGATATTGATTTTGAGCAGGGAATAGTTTACGTTGACGGTGTTGCTCTTGATGAGCCCTATACTCGCACCCCCACAAATTTAAAATATGATATTGAATTTCCCGTTCTTGTAAGTGACGGTTGTGTTTTTGTTTTAGGAGATAACCGTAACGATTCAAGAGATAGCCGCTCTTCACTTATCGGTGATAACGGAATGATAGATACCCGCTATATTTTAGGTAAAGCAATACTGCGTATATTACCCTTTGATAAGGTTGGAGGTTTATCCTAATGGCACTCTCACAAAATATACAGTGGTTTCCGGGCCATATGGCTAAAACAAGACGTCTTATAAAGGAAACCCTAAATCTTGTTGATGCGGTTGCCGAAATTGTAGATGCCAGAATACCTGTCAGCAGCCGAAATCCGGAGCTGGCAGGTATTATTGCAGACAAACCGCGAATTATTCTTTTAAATAAGTGTGATATGGCTGACCCTGCTGTTACAGCACAGTGGATAGAGCACTATGCTAAACAAAATATTCCTGCCATTCCTGTAGATTGTCGAAGCGGCAAGGGGCTGAATCTTTTTAAAAGCTCCGTAAAGGAAATGCTTAAGGACCGTCTTGAATACTATAAAAATAAAGGTATGGTAGGCAGAGGTGTACGTATAATGGTAGTGGGTATTCCCAACGTTGGAAAATCCTCCTTCATTAACCGTATGGCAGGAAATGCTAAAGCAAAGGTAGAAAACCGTCCGGGCGTTACAAGGGGTAACCAATGGTTTAAAATAGATAGTGATTTAGAGTTACTTGATACCCCCGGCGTTTTATGGCCTAAGTTTGATGACCAAACGGTAGGGGAGCACCTTGCCTTTACAGGGGCCGTTACCGACAGAATTCTTGACGTTGAGCTTTTGGCCGTAAGGCTGTTAGAGATACTTATAAGTGACTATCCTCAGCTTCTTATAAATCGTTACGGTGAGCTTGATTTTGAGTTGGAGCCTTACGAGGTGCTTGAAATGATAGGCAGAAAGCGCGGATTTTTACAACGCGGAAATAATATTGATACAGAACGTGCTTCCAATATGCTGCTTGAGGAATACCGTAATTGTAAGATAGGTAACATAACGCTGGAAAGGGTGTAAAATATGCCTGATTTTTCATTAGAAAACATTGCTCGAGATAAAGGCTATAAATTTATTTGCGGCGTTGATGAGGCGGGCAGAGGCCCCCTTGCAGGTCCCGTATGCGCTGCGGCGGTTATTTTGCCGGAAGGCCTTGAGATAGAGGGCGTGAACGACTCTAAAAAAATCAGTGAAAAAAAGCGAGAACAACTATATGATGTAATAACCGAAAAAGCACTTGCCTGGTCGGTTGCGTTTGCCGGCGTTGATGAAATTGAACGGTTAAATATTTTGGGCGCTACATATCTTGCTATGACACGCGCCGTAAGCGGTTTGCAAATACCTGCAGATTATGCCCTTGTGGATGGTAACAGAACTCCGCCTGATATATCGGTTCCTGTGGAAACGGTGGTTAAGGGTGATTCTAAATCCTTCAGTATTGCAGCAGCATCCATTCTTGCAAAGGTAACAAGGGATAGACTGCTTATTGAATACGATGAGCAGTATCCTCAGTACGGATTCTTACAGCATAAGGGGTACGGTACAAAGGCTCATATTGAAGCAATACAAAAATACGGACCTTGTGATATTCATCGTCCCTCGTTTATAAAGAATTTTTTATGATGAATATAGGAAATATTGCAGAGGAAAAAACAGCTGTTTACCTTCGGAAAAAGGGCTTTTACATAGCTAAACGCAATTTTCACAGTCGCTATGGTGAGATTGATATTATTGCGGAAAATGAGAGTCTTGTGCTTTTTGTCGAGGTAAAGGCAAGAAGTGAGGATGCCCTTGTATCTCCTGCGGATGCAGTTGACAGATTTAAGCAGGAAAGAATAATAAAAACGGCTATGGATTACATAAGTAAATCTCATTGTGATCTGCAACCGCGTTTTGACGTTGCCGAGGTTACGGTATTTGTTAAGGAAGACGGAAAGCACGGATATAAACTAAATTATTTAAGTAACGCTTTTAATTTAGGGGATATGTATGGACTTTTTTGATCTTCATTGTGATACGGCATATGAAATTTATAAAACCAAACAGAAACTCCGAAAAAACAACCTTGCTGTTTCTCTTGAAAAGGGAAATTGCTTTGATAATTGGAAACAGTTTTTTGCCATATGGATAAAGGACGATTTACCCGACCCTTTTTTAAACTATAAAAAAATTGTAGATTATCTTAAAACTCAAATTTCTCTTTGTGAAAACAAAAATCTTACCGCTTTTATAACGCTGGAGGGCGGTGCGGCCATTGAGTCTGCCCGTTGCCTATATCAAATGTATAATGATGGCGTAAAAACCGTTGCCCTTACCTGGAACGGAAAAAATAAAATTGCTTCAGGTGCCGGATGTACGGGTGGTTTAACCGATTTTGGTTATGGTATTATCAGTGAGATGAACAGGCTCAAAATGGTGGTGGACGTATCTCATCTTAATGAAGAGAGTTTTTTTGACGTGATAAAGGTTGCCGATAACGTTATAGCCACACATTCCTGCTGTGAATCTGTATTTTCTCACCGCAGAAATCTTACAGATAAACAGCTTTTAAAAATTGCAGAAAAGGGCGGTATTATAGGAATTTGCCCCTATCCTGAATTTACGGGCTGTAACAGCTTTGAAGGTGTTTATAAAAACGTTAAACATATGCTAAATATGGGGCTTGAGAGGAACATAGCCTTTGGGTCGGACTTTGACGGTGCCCAAATGAGCAATGAGCTTTCGAACGTATCAAAAATACCTGATTTGTACGTTTTTCTAAAAAATAAGGGTATATCCGAACAAGTATGCAAGGGCATTTTTTATAATAATGCGCGGGATTATTTTGAAAAGCTTTGACAAACAACGGCTTATGTACTAAAATAAAAGGAAGAATAATTTGGGAGGTCCCAATATGAATTATAACAGCACAAGAGATAATGGATTAAAGGTTACCGCGGCTCAGGCAATTGCCACGGGTATTGCCCCTGACGGCGGCTTATTTGTTCCTCAAAACGTGCCCAAGCTTACCAAGGACGATTTTGATAATTTAAAGAAGCTTTCCTACGTGGAAAGAGCATCCTATATTTTAAAGAATTTCCTTACAGATTTCACCGATGAGGAAATTACATATTGCACCAACGGCGCATATGGCGGCACCTTTGAAAACAACCAACCTGCACCGCTTTATTCGCTTGATGATAAAACCGAAATATTAGAGCTTTGGCACGGTCCCACCTGTGCCTTTAAGGACCTTGCTTTACAGCTTTTGCCTTATCTTCTCACAACCTCTGCAAAAAAGGTTTCAAGCGGAAAGGAAACGGTTATCCTTGTTGCTACCTCAGGTGATACGGGAAAAGCAGCCCTTGAAGGCTTTAAGGACGTTGAGGGAACACGTATAATAGTTTTCTATCCTAACGATGGCGTAAGCCCTATGCAAAAGTTCCAGATGTGCACACAGGCAGGCGAAAACGTTTCTGTTTGCGCAATAAATGGTAACTTTGATGATGCACAAAGCGCCGTTAAAAAGATATTTACCGATGCGAATACCGCTAAACTGCTTGATGAAAACGGTATGCAGTTCAGCAGTGCCAACTCCATTAACTGGGGAAGACTTGCTCCCCAGATAGTTTATTACGTAAGTGCTTATTGTGATTTACTTATAAAAAATAAAAAGGTTGATGAAAGCGGCTTTAACGTAGTGGTTCCAACAGGCAACTTTGGTAATATTCTTGCCGCCTATTATGCTAAAAAGATGGGTGTTCCCATAAATAAGCTTATTTGTGCATCCAATTCTAACAACGTTCTTACTGATTTCTTAAATACCGGAAAATATGACCGTAACAGAAAATTCTATACCACAGTTTCTCCTTCAATGGATATACTAATATCAAGTAATCTTGAAAGAATGCTTTACGAGTTATCAGACCGTGACGATAAAGCTGTAGCAAATTGGCAGGCTCAGCTTTCAAAGGAAGGAACCTTTACCGTTACAGATGAGGTAAAGGCTCGTCTTGATGATATATTCTACGGCGGTTGCTGTAATGATGAGCAAACCCTTAATACCATAAAGGAAACCTACGAAAAATACGGTTATCTTTGTGATACTCATACCGCTGTTGCAGTAAACGTGTATAATAATTACGTTAAGAAAACAGGGGATGACAGAGTAACCGTTATTGCCTCAACAGCCAGCCCCTATAAATTCTCCGCCAGTGTTTTATCGGCCTTTGGTGAAAAGGCACCAAAGCAGGAGTTTGATGCGGTGGATTTACTTAACGCTAAAACAGGCGCCGCAGTTCCTGCACCCCTTGCTCAGCTTAAAAAAGCTCAGGTAAGGTTTAACGATGTGTGTGAAAAGGAAGATATAAAAAATACCGTTTTAGGGTATCTTAATATTAAGTAAAAAAATACCCGATTTCATATCGGGTATTTTTTGTTTCGTTATTCTGCCTTGGGCTTAAAGGTGGTGCAGGCGGTTTCTGCGCAGTTGCAGGAGCCGCAGTAGCCAACCTCTATCTTACCTGCCTCACAGTGATCGGAGGTGGTGTGATAGGTGCAGTTCTTTACTTCGCACTTAATTCCGGAGATAACGTTTTTGGGTCCACAGTTTGACATTTTTGTATTCATCCTTTCTAACCCTATCGGGCAAGATTTAGTTTACCCACACACACTTAAAATAAAAGTAAGGGAGTGAAATTTTATTTGAGTATTTTTACCATTTCGGATCTGCATCTTTCCTTAGGTGCCGATAAACCTATGGACATTTTTCGCGGCTGGGAGGATCACACCCACCGAATCGAAAAAAATTGGCGTCACCTTATAACCGATTCTGATACTGTGATTTTACCGGGTGATCTTTCCTGGGGATTAAAACTGGAAGAAGCGAAACCTGATTTTGAATTTTTAAATTCCTTACCGGGTAAAAAAATATTGCTCAAAGGAAATCACGACCTTTGGTGGGGAACTACACAAAAAATGCGTGAGTTTTTGAAAGCCAATAATTTAACTACAATAGATTTTGTTTTCAATAGCTCAATAGTAGTTGAAGGTTACGCAGTCTGTGGTACGCGGGGTTGGTTTTTTGATGATTCTTCATCGGATAAAAAGGTAATACTTCGTGAGGCAGGGAGACTTAGAACGTCTATAGATGAAGCCTTGAAAACGGGATATGAGCCCCTTGTATTTTTGCATTATCCTCCTGTATATGGCGAACAGGTTTGTGATGAGATTTTTTCCGTGTTAAAAGAAAAAAATGTTAAAAAGGTTTATTATGGCCATATACACGGCGGGGGAAGGAACAATACCGTTAAAGAATATGATGGTATTTCGTTCAAATTGGTATCATCTGATTGCATTGATTTCGTACCATTTTGTATAAGTTGTTAAAATTTTAAAAAAATGAAAAAAAGTGGTAGAAATATTGCAAAGTATGTGGTATAGTATTATGAGATACGGTCTGGATGCTGTTTTTTGTCCTGACCTAAAATATCGGAGGTAGATTATGAGTTTAAAAGCATCAAAAAAGGTCGATACAAACCGCTATGAGCTGGAAATTGTAATTGACGGAGCAAAATTTGGCGAAGCAATCAAGGAAGTTTACAAGAGAAACGGCAAAAAAATGAACGTTCCCGGCTTCCGTAAGGGTAAGGCTCCGCTGAGCATTATTGAAAAGTTCTACGGTCCCGAGGTATTCTATGAGGATGCCCTTAATCTTCTTTATGCCGACGAACTTGAGGCAGCTGCCGCAGAGGCAAATTTAAAAATTGTTGACGACAAGATGAATTTTGATCTTGTTTCTATAAGCAAGGAAGAGGGCGTTGACTTTAAGGTTACCCTTACTACATACCCCGAGATTGAAATCGGCGAGTATAAGGGCTTAAAGGCAGAACGTGTAATTGCTACTGTTGAGGATAGCGAGGTTGAGCAGTCCTTAAACGCTATGGCTGAACGTAACTCCCGTATGGTTCCTGTTACCGATAGAGCAGCACAGCTGGGCGATACCGCTGTTATTGACTTTGAAGGTTTTGTTGATGACGTAGCCTTTGAAGGCGGTAAGGGTGAGTCTCATCCCCTTGAGCTTGGTTCAGGTCAGTTTATTCCCGGCTTTGAGGAGCAGATTGTTGGTCATAACGCTGAGGAGGAATTTGACGTTAACGTTACCTTCCCTGAGGAATATCAGGCTAAGGAGCTTGCAGGCAAGGCTGCCGTATTTAAGGTAAAGCTTCACGAGATTAAGGTTAAGGAGCTTCCTGCCCTTGACGATGAGTTCGCAAAGGATGCAAGTGAGTTTGATACTCTTGACGAGCTTAAGGCCGATATTAAGGCTAAGGCACTTGATCGCAAGCAGAAGGCCGCTGAAGAGGACGTTGAGAATCAGCTTATCGACATTGTTGTCGATTCCATTAAGGGTGACATTCCCGAGGCTCTTTACGAAAATCGTGTAAAGCAGTCTATGCAGGAATTTGATTATCGTCTCCAGTCTCAGGGTATGAACCTTGACCTTTATATGCAGTATACCGGTTCTTCCGTTGAGGAGTTCTCTAAGAGCTTCCGTCCTCAGGCAGAGCGTCAGGTTAAGATTCGTCTTGCTCTTGAAAAGATTGTTGAGCTTGAGAAGATTGAGCCTACTGCAGAGGAAATTGCCCAGCAGATTGAGAAGATGGCAAAGGATTACGGTGTAACTGCCGAGCAGGTTAAAAATGCCATTCCTGAAAGTGAGATTGCAAAGGATCTCGCCGTTAATAAGGCTATTGACCTTGTTAAGGAAAGCGCTACCGTTACCGACGTAAAGGAAAAGACCGAAAAGGCTGAAAAGACCGAGAAGAAGGCTCCTGCAAAGAAGTCTTCCACCACAAAGAAGACAACCACTTCCACCACAAAGAAGACTTCTACTGCCAAGAA
The DNA here is from genome assembly GCA_045531585.1 of Acutalibacteraceae bacterium. Lineage (GTDB taxonomy): Bacteria > Bacillota > Clostridia > Oscillospirales > Acutalibacteraceae > SIG587. The sequence continues at coordinate 25,839 of JAZSEH010000005.1, read as the reverse complement.
GGCAGAGGGTGAGACTGCTGCAAAGAAGCCTGCTGCTAAGAAAACAACTGCAAAAAAGGCTGAAAAGCCCGCTGATGAGCAGTAATTGTTTATAAATCCAATTTTCAGCACATACTTATATATTATCGGAGGTGCTTTTAATGGATATGAATTTAGTTCCATACGTAGTTGAGCAAACAAGCAGGGGAGAGCGTTCCTATGATATTTTCTCTCGCTTGCTCAATGACCGCATTATTATGTTATCCGACAAGGTGGATAACGCTTCGGCAAGTATTATAATTGCCCAGATGCTTTATCTTGAAGGACAAGACCCCAATAAGGATATTAATTTTTATATTAACAGTCCCGGCGGTTCGGTTTCTGCAGGTATGGCCATATACGATACTATGCAGTACATTAAGTGTGACGTAAGTACGATTTGCCTTGGTATGGCCGCAAGTATGGGTGCATTCCTCCTTGCTGCAGGAACAAAGGGTAAGCGTTACGCTCTGCCTAACAGTGAAATTATGATTCACCAACCTTTAGGCTCTGCCGAAGGTCAGGCAACCGACATTCTTATACACGCTCACCATATTGAAAAGATTCGTGAAAATATCAATCAGATATTGGCTGACGCTACCGGTAAGCCTATTGAAACAATTCGTCTGGATACCGAGCGAGATAACTTTATGTCGGCTCAGCAGGCTGCAGATTACGGTCTTATTGATAAGGTCATAACTAAAAGATAGAGGTATAGGTTAATGCCGAATAAAGACATTGACAATCCGCAGATAAGCTGTTCATTTTGCGGTAAAACGCAGGATGAAGTTACACGCCTGGTCGAGGGACCCGGCGTGTATATTTGTGATGGTTGTATTAAATTTTGTAATTCGCTGCTTTTTGATGAGGATGAGGATTTTACTCCAAAAAACAATAAAAAGCACAAAAAAGAAGAATTTACTCTTTTAAAGCCTGCTGAAATTAAAGCTAAGCTTGATGAATACGTTATAGGACAGGATGAAGCTAAAAAGGTTCTTTCTGTTGCCGTTTATAATCATTATAAGCGAATCTCCAAGGGTACTGATAATGAGGTTGAGCTTGCCAAGAGTAACGTTCTTATGCTTGGACCTACAGGCGTTGGTAAAACCTTGCTGGCACAAACACTTGCCCGTATTCTTGATGTTCCCATTGCCATTACCGATGCTACAACCCTTACCGAAGCAGGCTATGTTGGTGAGGACGTTGAAAATATCCTTCTCCGTCTTATTCAGGCGGCAGATTTTGATATTGAACGTGCTCAGCGCGGTATTATCTACGTTGATGAGATTGATAAAATTGCCCGCAAATCCGAAAACGCATCCATCACCCGTGACGTTAGCGGAGAGGGAGTACAACAGGCTTTGCTTAAAATTTTAGAGGGTGTTGTATCTAACGTTCCTCCTCAGGGTGGCAGAAAACATCCTCAACAGGAATTTATTCAAATTGATACAACAAATATCCTCTTTATTTGTGCCGGTGCATTTGATGGTATAGAAAAGGTTATTGAACGCCGCCTTGGCGGAAGCTCCTTAGGCTTTGGAGCTGACGTTAAATCGCCTAAAAGCATTGAAGCACAGGCCCTTTGTGAGGTTGCAACCCATCAAGATCTTGTAAAGTTTGGTATGATTCCTGAGCTTGTGGGAAGACTTCCCGTTATTACTGCTTTAAGCGGTATGGATGAGGAAACTCTTATTCGCATTATGACCGAGCCTAAAAATTCAATTATAAAACAATATCAGGCCCTGTTTAATATGGATGGTGTGGAGCTTGTTTTTGAAGAGAATGCGCTTAAGGCAATAGCTAAGCTTACGGTTGAGCGTAAAACCGGTGCCAGAGGTCTTCGCTCAATAATTGAAGGTGTTCTGCAGGAGATTATGTTCAGCATTCCTTCAAGGGAAAACATTGCTAAGGTAACAATAACCGCTGATACCGTAAACGGCGGCAACCCTGTTCTTACAGAAAAATAAAAAACAAAGTACGTTTCACTTGATTTTTTGTGAAACGTACTTTTTTTATCACTAAATAAAGGCTTTATCATATTATGGTATAGAAGTGTGGGCCAAAGCACACAACTTCAAAAATAATATAGGAGGCTTTTATATGGCAGAAACAAACGAGGCCAATTTTGACGGTTGCTTCAAGGAAGCGGTTTGTATTGATGCAGGAAGAATATATGACTCTTGCTGTTCAAGGGATTGTCTTGAGGATTTGCGTTGCTATTTTTCAACCGATACTCAAAAAATAATTGATCAGGCAATAAGTGTTCATATAAAAAACGCAGAGGTTTTAAAGGTCTACATTGATGTTGAGCCCGTAAGCTTTAACAGAGGATATTTTTCATGCGATTTAACCTTCTTTTTCCTTGTGGAATTTGATGCTTTCCTCAGCTTACACAGTGCACCTAAGCAGATAAAAGGTATTGCAGCATTTAATAAGCGTGTTATACTTTTCGGAAGCGAAGGAAACGTAAAGATATTCTCCAATGAGGTTACTGTTGAAGAGGATACCGATAAGCAGCTAAGAATGACAAATAATATGCCTCGCTGTGTTGTACAGTGTGTAGAGCCCGTTGCCCTCGGCTCAAGACTTTGCGAGGTTAAAAACCAGCAGGATTGTTGCTGTATACCTACCTGTGTATGTAATTATCTGGGCGGCGACCTTGTAACCGAGCTCCCTGTAGGTTCGCCTACGGTATATGCCACTTTAGGCCTATTCACGGTTGTTCAGCTTATAAGAAACGTTCAGATGCTTATTCCTGTATATGATTTTTGCATTCCCGACAAGGAATGTAATGCAATATGCGGTGACCGCCAACCCTGTGACGTGTTTAGCAAAATAAAATTTCCCACTAACGATTTCTTTCCTCCAAGTATAAATTCATCTGATTCAGAAAATAATTGTGGATGCACAAATTAAGAAAACACCCCGCACAACGGGTGCGCGCCATAGTAAGAAATTGCCCAAATATGGCGCTTTTTCCGTAATAATGCGTTAAAAAGCCGCCGTACGCGTCAGCGTTACCGCGGCTTTTTGCCTGTTCTTACAAAAATCATCCGTTTTTGGATGCGTTGCTGTTTTGTAGGGATAAATTTGCTTTCAAAGCGAAGATGAAAAACGCAGTAATACTGTCGTATTATGAGGCTTTTCAGCAACATTTGGGGCAAATTTACCCGAAAGACCAAATCAAAAGTGGGTTACGGATATTTCGTACATACACACAAAACAAGGCGTTTTGTACCTATCTATTATCAGAGATTTGTATGACAACAGCATTGTTGCTTACAAGACCGGCACAGAGCAAAACTTCAAACCTATGAGGAAGCGAGCCTCCTCATAGGTGAATACATCCATTTCTATAATAACCAACGAATACAACTAAAAACAAAACTGACTCCCTTTGAAAAAAGAAGTCAGTATGTTGCTTAAAATTTAATTTTAACTACCATAAAGGCGGTTTTTGTACTGTCCGCATAAATTGGGGCTGTTCAGGAGCGCCTGAACAAGCATTGTTACCTTTACTTTTCCTCTTCAAAAGCAACGTCTGCAACGTAAACGTTAACATGGGTAACTGCGTTGCCGGTCATATTCTGGAGCTTTTCCTTTACGCTTACCTGAACGTTTTCAGCAACCTGTTTAACCTGTGCATTTTCCTTTACGCAGATATAAATATCAATTTCTACGGTACCGTTTTTATTCTCCACCCTTACAGGCTTAAAAACGGTATTACGGCTTATTATTTGCTTAATATCCGCAGTTTTAGCGGCAAGACTTTTAACGCCCTCCACCTCTGTTGCGGCGATACCTGCCATTTTTTCAACAACGGCGGTGTTTATTGCGAGACCGCTTACGTTACTCATAATATATTCCGTCCTTTCAAGGTTTTGTAATATAGACCACATTTAGTATAACACAAAACTTTTAAGAACACAACTATTTTACGGGAATTATTTTTATATCGCTTAAGGGAGCACCGCTTTGAGCCACCGCAATTTCCTGTATCTGCAGGGTCTCACTGGCTAAAAGGCCGTCACTTCTGACCACTATATCCACCGAATCCTCGCTTATAACCGCAAGTGTTTCCTCAAAGCCTTTGGCCTTAAGCAGATTTTCAATGTTGGTTTGTGCCTCCATTCTTTTTACAAGGGCGGCACTAAGAGCCTGCATTGCTTTTTTATCTTCGGCGGTAGCGGAGGCGCTTTTCAGGGTCTCGTCTATCTGCTCCTGAGCCGATTTAAGGGATTTTTCCCTTTGAGCCTTGGCGGTGGTGAAATAATCCGACTGCTGTGCCTGACCTGCGGTTTGCACTGCGGAGGAATCGCTTACCGTGCCCACGTACTGTGTGTCTCCCAAATATTTTGAGGAGGTATCCCCTGCCGCTTCAATGCCTGATGAATATTTCATATTAAGCCACACGGCGGCGCCCAGGGCCACCACCATTACGGCTAAGGCTATTTGACTTTTTGTAAAAACTTTACCCTTTTTCATTATCCTTTTCCTCCCAAATAAATTATTTAGTGACCACGCAAAGGCGTCTTGAGGTTATGCCCAGCATTGCGGTTACGGCATTTTCTATTGCTCCGCTGTTGCCGCCGCGGCACACCACAGTAACGCCCCTGATTTCAGGCATATACTCGGTTATAAGCAGGGCCGACTCGCTTCCGTCGGAAAGCTTTACTGTTATGTAGCTGCTGCGAAGCTCATCGGTTTTATCGGTGGCAGACTGTTGCACCTTCTCACTGGAGCTGTTTTCCACCTCATCCGCATAGGAATACCGTACCGAGCTTTCAAGAGTTATTGCCACGCTTACGTCATTATTGCCCGTAATGGCGGCAACGGTCTGCTTTACCTTTTTTTCAAGCACCGTACAGTATTCCTCCGTGTTAAGGGGTATGCCCTGCTGTGCTTCCTTTTTTGTGCCTGAGGGCAAAAGTGAGGAGGCGCCGATAAGGAGTATACCCACAACACCTATAATAAACAGAGCCTTGCCCTTTTTAAGATTTGAAAAGAATTCCTTTATCCGCTCATTCATTTACAACCTCCAGCACGGCTTCGTCAACAATCCCCTCCAGCGCAAAAGACACCTGTGACCTTGCGCAGGGCGTGACCACCCTTACTCTAATAATAGATATGCTCCCGTCCCCTGAAATATCCGCATTTATCTCTATATTTTCAAAACTGATATTTTTATCTATAAGCGCCGCCTCACAAATATACCGTGCCGAGCCCTCTGCCATTTTTACGGTGTTATCTGCAGGTGCGGCTACGGCAGGAGTAATGGACTGCAAATCAAAACCCCCTATACCGGCTATGGGTACAATGAGTATGAGCAGAAACACAAGGCCCAGCAGGTAGCTGACACTTTTTTTCATAGCCCCTGCAGGGGCTATAAGCTGAATGGCACCCATAAAAACAAAGGCGGTGCATACGCCGAGAGCCGCCTCCTTTAAGGTATTCACGCGGTGCCACCTGCCTTTACAACTATGATTATACATATAATAAACAGCAATGCCGTGAAAAGTATGAGGGACACCATTACCGACAGTACGCTGTCTGCCGCCTTTATTACCGAGCTTATGCGACCCTGCCCGAAAAGCTGAGACGCCGTACCTGCGGCAAAAAGCCAGAGGCGGTAAAGCAAAAGCTGTATACAAAGGGGTATAACGCATACCGCCACCGCTATGGCAGCATATATGCCAACGGAGCTTTTAAGCACTCCAAAGGAGCCTATAAGAGTGCTTGCCGCCTCCCCTATGGCGGAGCCGCCCAGGGGCAGGGCTGAGCCTATTAAAAATTTACCCGTACGTAAAAGCATACTGTCCGAAGCACCGCTAAGCATTGTTTGAAGGCTCATTACTCCGGTAAAAAGCATAAGGATAAGGGAAAGCGCCCACATAGCCAATTTTTTTACCGATTCACCTATTCCCGTTCTTCCCATAAGGGGTGAAACGGCACAGCAGCTTGACACCGCAAGATAGGCACACATAACGGGCACCACGCCGAAGGAGGCAAACCAGGAGATCCCCTGTGCCGCCGCCATCAGGGTGGCAGAGGCCGCAACCGAAGTGCCCGCTTTTCCGCTTGCGGTTACTATTCCCCCAAACACAGGAATAAAGCCCGTCATAAAAACACATGACCCCTTCATTGCCTCGGCCGTACTTTGTATGAGCTTATAAAGAGGTATAAGCAGGGAAACCGCCACCGCTACGGTGCATACAAGCTCGGTTGCTTCGCTTATCTCTCCTCCTGTTTTAAGGGAACAAAGGGCGGCGGTGATGACCATAAGTGAAATAGCCGTAAGTCCTGTTCGTGCAGGAGCCTTACCACCCTGCTTTATTTGCTCCCACAAAAAGGAGAACACACCCTTTACCGATATCTTGTCCCCCATATCATTATCGGCAATATCTATTTGAAGATTACCCAGAATATCTCTTGCTTCCTCAGGCAAAAGCTCCTCAAGCTCCTTTGCGCCGCTGTTTTCAAGTTGTTCATTATACAGACTGTCCTGAGCCGAAACGGGTACGGCCATTAGTAATAAAAGAATAACGGTAATTATAATTTTTTTCATACAAGTATTTGTTTTGCAATTTCCAAAATATCGTAAAGCAGCGGCAGGGAGAGAAGAAATATTGCACTGCGCCCTGCAAGCTCCGCCCCTGAGGCTATGGCGGTAAGCCCCGAATCTCTACAGGTATCGGCAATAAACTGAGTAAGCCAGCCAATGCCCACGGTTTTCAGTACAACTGTGAAGTAATAAGTATCAATTCCCGATTCCTCAAAGACCGAAAAGGTACCCGTGAAAGCCGAAACAAGGGAATTTATAACCGCAATAAGCACCGTAACCCCTGTTCCCACAGTCACTGCAAGGGCGTATTCCCCTTTATACGCCTTTAAAAGCACGGCAAGGGCGGCGGCAATAAAGCAGATAAACAGAATTTTAAAAAGTTCCATTTTTTATAACCCGAACACACTTTTTACCGTATCAAAAAGCTGTGCAATAACGTCAATTATCATTAGAAGCACAACCACAAGCCCTGCAAGGGTGGTGAGCATCGCCTGCTCCTCACGACCGCTGCGCACAAGCAGGAGGTTAAGCACCGTTACTATTATGCCTATGGCCGCCACACGAAAAATAAAATCTACATCCATTTTTTCACCTATATAAATAATACCACCAGCGCCGCCGCGGCAAGGACGCCGCAGGTGCGGTAGACGTTTGCCAGCTTCTTTTCGCTTTGCAGGGCCTCATCCGCCCTTCTTTTTATAAGCTGAGCATATTTGTTGCACAGCTCAAGCTGACTGTCCACATCCCCCATACCAAGCTTTTCTATAAACTCATTAAGCAGAGTGCTGTCGACCTGATTAAAGCAGGGGCAGGAAACAATCAGGTCAACGTCACTTTTTACCGATACGGTAAAGGGGGGACCGAATACCTTTAAAAGAATACTGCGCTTTTCCTCCCTTAGCTGTATACGGCTTGAAATCTCACCAAGGTTGAGAATTAAAAGGTCTAAGGCCTTACGCCGTGCGGTAAGCCGTGACGCCGACCTAAAGCCCAACGCTACTGCGAATACCGATACAAGTATTAATCCTAACCCTTTCACAGTGAGGATAGCCTTTCTGTTGTATAAAACTCGGGTGGCTCGCCCACACCCCTTAAAAAGACCACCCTTTCCACGCTACCGAGAAGCAGAAGCTCCTTTGTTACCGACCTGGACATAAGCTCAAAGGGACTGCCTGCATGGGCGGTGGTTATAAAGCCCACCCCCGTATGTATACCCTGCTTAATACCCTCAAGCTCGGCGGCGGTACCTATTTCATCAAAGGCCACAAGGTCGGGAGCCAAGGTGCGCACCGCCATCTGCAGACCCTGTGCTTTTTCACATTCAAGCAGAATATCACAGCCCGGGCCTAAATCGTTCACACAGCCCTGTGACCCTGCACCCGAAAGCTCGCCACGGGTGTCTATTACCGCAATTTTGTAAAATCGTCCCGTAAGCCCACAGGAAAGCTGACGGATAAGGTCGCGGAGCACCGTGGTTTTTCCGCTACCCGGCGGCCCTGCTATAAGCAGGCTTTCACCACGATAGCCCTTTACTATCCAATCTGCCGCACCGAAAACCTCACGTGCAATACGGATATTTACCGAGGTTATATCACTAAGACTTGCCCCCGTTACCCTGCCGCATATTCCTGCACGGTGACCGCCCCGCATTCTTATAAAGCCATTTTTTATCTCCTCCTGATGGGAATAAACCGAGCCGCCGCACAAAAGGCGAAAGCACTCCTCAATATCCTCTCCATAGGCGGTTAGCAGACCGTTTACAGGGCGCATAGATACTCTGCCCGTAGGGGTTACCCACACAGAGCCACCCGAAACAGTAAGGGTAACGGGACAATTTCTTCGAAGCCGTATCTCCTGTACCGAGTTTTTAATATTGTGGGAGAGTGCCGATAAAATCCCTGCCAGCCTTGGCGGAAGGGCGTAAAGGGCACTGTCAAAGCCTGTGGTGTTTTTCATTTCTATCATTTTTTATACCTCGCAAAAGAAAAATTATTCTCTTAAGAAAAGGTATGTCCAACAGCCCGTTTTTAGAACGGACAAAGCATAAAAAAATACGGAACGGTAGGCTTTTATCGCAAGGTAAACATATGGAATTTTACGAAGTAAAATATATCGAATCGCGAAGAATATATCGCAAAACACCATTTTCTTAAGATAGTAAAAAAGCTGTGTAGAAAATTTCCACACAGCTTTTTTACTATCTTATATCGTAGTTATATATTTCTTTTTCCGATTTTTAGGAGAACCTTAGTATTATAATACTTTAATAATATTTTTATGCTTTTTTATGGCATAATCCAAGGCGATTTTGGTGCCGCTTTTGCGGGTGTATGAGACATTCGGTTCATCGTAATACACTATGCAATAGTGGCTGTTATCTATCATTTCATAGTTGCGCTCCACGTATGCAGCTTTGCCTGAGTTCATTATCTTTTCGGGGTAATAAGTATCCTCGTAGCTTTCAAGCAAGTAGTTTTTATAGTGCTCACTTATATGGGGATATTCTGCCCGTACATAGACACGTTTTATGTGTGGGTATTTTTCTTTTAACTCGGTTACTATTTCTTGGCACAAGCTATTAAATTGGCTTTTACTCCCGAAAAGAAAGGTATCAACTGAGTTTTCAACAATTAGTTTTTCATTTATTTCAATAAGTTTCGATTTTAGTTCCTCGGTTTCTTTTATCTTTCTATGACCGAAAAAGCAACAAGTATTATTTTTCATAATAAATCACCACCCCAAGTTTACCATATATGGACCAAAAAGTCCATATATAGTCGCTGTAATCTTTCTAAAAAGCATAGACTATATATAGAACTTTTTAGGGGTGATATTATGGATACAAGAAAAGCCGTTGCAAATAGATTATTAGAACTATGTGAGGAAAAGAGATTATCGGTAAATGCTCTTGCAAGAATCTCTGCTGTTCCACCCTCCACACTAAAGAATATAATAAACGGCGGTAGCAAGAACGCAGGTGTTGTTACACTTAAAAAATTGTGTGACGGATTAGAAATATCCCTTTATGACTTTTTCGATACCGAAACATTCAAAACCTTAGAACAAGAAATCAAATAATACGATGTAAAAAACTCTCTGCTGAAATCAGCAGAGAGTTTTAATATTCTTTAGAGTACGACTCTTAGATACCGTTACGTTTTTTATTTATTCTTACTGATTATTTTCCTCAATAATCTTCTTTGAGATATGTCCCGGGGCTTCCTCGTAACGCTCAAACTCCAGAGTAAAGGTTGCTCTGCCGCCTGTTATGGAGCGCATTGCGGTGGCAAAATCGGCCATTTCGGCAATGGGCACCTCACCCACAACCTCCTGCATTTTATTCTGTGCAGGATTCATACCTATAATCTTACCGCGGCGCTTGTTTATATCACCTATAACGTCGCCCAGATTATCATCGGAAATAAGTACCTTCAGGGTGCCGATAGGCTCTAAAAGCACGGGGTTGGCCTGAGGAATACCGTCCTTATAAGCAACGGAGGCCGCCATCTTAAAGGACATTTCAGAGGAGTCTACGGGGTGATAGGAGCCATCCACAAGAATAGCCTTAAGTCCCACAACGGGATAGCCTGCCAGAACGCCCTTTTGTGCGCTGTCACGCAGACCCTTTTCAACTGCGGGGAAGAAGTTCTTGGGCACGGCGCCGCCGAATACCCTCTCCTCAAAAATCATCTCGTCGCTGTCACAGGGCTCAAACTCAATCCAAACATCACCAAACTGGCCGTGTCCGCCCGACTGCTTTTTATATCTGCCCTGAACCTTAACGGGCTTTCTTATCTTTTCACGGTAGGCAACCTTAGGTGCCTGAGTAAGTGCGGTAACGCCGTACTTTGTTTTAAGCTTAGAAAGTATAACGTCTATATGCTGTTCGCCAAGGGCACTAAGGATAGGCTCCCTTGTTTCACGGTTGGTAACAAAGGATATTGTTCTGTCCTCCTCAGCAAGGCGGGCAATGCCCTGGGCAATTTTTTCCTCGTCGCCCTTATTCTGGGGATATACCGCCATAGAAAGACAGGGACGGTCAAAGAGCATAGGTGCGGCAACTGCGCCGCCTTCGGCGCAAAGGGTATCACCCGTTAAAACGTCACCCAGCTTTTGTGCGGCACCAATATCGCCTGCGGTAAGAGCCGCAACGTCGGCCTGCTTGCCGCCCTTTAAAACAAGCAGCTTAGCAAGGCGCATTTCCTCACCTGTGCGGTTGTTTTTAAGCTTGGTATCGGCAGTTATTTTACCGCCCAGCACCTTAAAGTAGGAAAGCTTACCAACAAAGGGGTCGGCAACGGTTTTGAACACAAAGATTGAGGGTACATCATTTTCGGATACCGTAACCTGCTTTTCCTCCTCGCCGTCAAGAACGTAGAGGCTGTCGGCGCCCGGCATAATCTTGCCTAAAATATCACACATAAGGCCAACGGCGTCACCGGTTTGCTGAACGCCTGAGAATACGGGACAAATATCCCCTGCCTTTATACCCGCAGAAAGACCGCCTATTATTTCATCGGCAGTAAATTCCTCACCGCCGAAATATTTTTCCATAAGCTCATCATTTACCGAGGCAACGGCCTCAAGCATAATGCCGCGCATATTGGCAATATCCTCGGTTTCGGTATAGGGGCACTCGTGGAATTTAAGCCCGTCAACAGCGTAGGCTTTATTTTCTATAAGATTTACATAGCAGGCTACCGACTCATTCTCAACAACGGGTACCACAACGGGACAGATAACGGCACCGTAATGGGCGGTAAGGGAGGAAAGCACGCGGTTAAAGTGAGCGTGGGTGGAGTTAAGCTTACCAACAAAGAAGGCTACTGCCTTTTTGGCTGCTCTGGCCTTTTCATAGGCAAGCTCCGCACCAACGGTAAGACCCGATTTACCCGAAATGGTAATAAGGGCGCTGTCCGCCGCGGCAAGAGCCTCGGTAACGCCGCCTGCAAAGTCAAACATACCGGGGGCATCTATAAGGTTTATATGCCTTTCGTCGGCATCAAAGGAATAAACTGCGGTGGATACCGAAACCTTACGTTTCTTCTCCTCAGCATCAAAATCCATAACCGTTGTACTGTCATCTATCTTACCGATACGGTCGGTTGCCTTTGCGTAGCATAAAATTGCATCCGCCAGAGTTGTTTTACCGGAGCCGGCATGACCCAGCAATGCAATGTTTAATATTTTTTCAGGTTTCATATATAACCACTCCTATTCTAACGGCCTTTGGCCTTGTATGTATCATATTATATCACACCTATATTGTGATTTCAACTAATAAATTTGCACAAATAGTAAGGCTTTTGTATAATATATATAACAAATTAAAGGTTTCAAGGTTGTAATCTTTGGGGGTGAAATTGTAACCTCATTGACACCGAATTGTAACTGAAATGATGTGTTTTTTTGAAGAAAATGAATATATAATATAATAAAATCAAAAAGAAGGAGGCAGGAAAAATGAAAAGAGGCTTTCTTATAGCCATACTTATGGCGTTGCTTATAGTGCTCAGCAGTTTTACCTGCCTTGCAATATCCTCTGATGCTACGGCCAATACCGAAAATTCTGCCGATACCGCACTTGCTGCTCGGCTTACCAATATGCTTGACCATAACTATTTATACGGTAATGATTTTGACGATATGCACACCGTAATAAACAATTCCTGTCTTGCCCTGCTTGACAGCAAAGAGGGAAGCTATATTACCACCGACCTGCTTTTCCCTTTTATTGACGCAATGTACGGAATTCCCGTTTACTGTGACGAAACCCTTAACCCACAGTTTCCCAGAAAAGAGGGTGCTGTTTACGTTATACCACGCGGCTTTGTTCAGTACACCCACACCGTAACGGGAATTGAAAGGGACAAAAGCCTGCTTACCGTAACCTCCATTGCCAAGGATTCCGACACAGGGGTTATGGTTCCCTGCACAAGTCTTTTTACCGAGACGGCAGAAAGTCCCTTCGGTTATAATCTTATTTCCAGCAATCTTTTATATTGATTTTAAGACCGTTTTAAAAAAACGGTCTTTTTTATTGATTTTATTTTTTATGTTGCTATAATAAAAAAAGAATACCTTTCTTAAAGCGGTGATGCGCTATGAAAAAGAACGAAATAAATATGGCAGAGGGCCCCTTGCTTAAAAAGCTTATAGCCTTTTTCATACCCCTTGTGCTTACGGGCATACTGCAGATACTCTACTCCAATGCCGATATGGTAATAGTGGGTAAGTTTGCAGGAAACGACCCCCTTGCCGCCGTAGGTGCAACTGCATCTCTTATAAACATATGCGTTGGCTTTTTTATGGGAATAAGCACGGGCGCAGGCATTGTTGTTGCACAGTTTTACGGCGCACAGCATGAAAAAGAGATGCGAAATGCGGTACATACCTCTATAGCACTTGGTGTTGTGTGTGGAATAATACTTACCGCTCTTGGTATTCTGCTTACCCCCGTACTGCTAAGGGCCTTTGATACGCCTGAAAATATATTTGACCTTTCGGCCACCTATATGCGTATATACTTTTTAGGCGCCACACCTTCTCTTATCTATAATTTCGGCGCGGCGTCACTGAGAGCTATAGGAGATACTAAGGTTTCCCTGTATTTCCTTTCAATATCGGGAATTGTAAATATTCTTTTAAACCTTTTATTCGTTATTGTTTTTAAAATGAGTGTAAGCGGCGTTGCCATAGCAACGGTAATTTCTCAGGTTGTTTCCGCCGTGCTTATTGTTATATATATGATGCGCCTTAAAAACTGGTGCAGGCTTGTACCAAGGAATATAAAAATACATCCGCGTCTGCTTTCCAAAATACTGCTTGTTGGTGTTCCCAGCGCCCTGCAGGCGGTGGTTTTTTCCCTATCAAACTCAATCATACAGTCGGGCATTAATTCCTTTGGCTCCACCGTTATTGCAGGAAATACCGCCGCTATGAGTATTGAAAACCTTACCTATATTGCAATGAACGGCATATCCAACTCGGTTGCCACCGCATCGGGACAGATATCCGGCGCAGGAAAGGTAAAACGGCTAAATAAGCTTCTTGTAACGGGAATTTTGGTGGTTACGGCCTGCGGTTTGATTATAAACACGGTAATTTTTCTGTTTTCCTCACAGGTGCTTAGCATCTACACAAGCGACCCTGCGGCAATACAGGCAGGCATAACCCGAATAAACGCCTTCGCCTTTACATATTTTCTTTGCGGAATAATGGAGGTTGTAATGGGCACCCTCAGAGGTATGGGAAATGCCGTTTTACCTATGCTAAACTCCATTATAGGAAGCTGTCTTTTAAGAGTGGTATGGGTAAAATTTATTTTTACTGCCTTCCCTACCCTTATGGTTCTTTACATGTGTTACCCTGTTTCCTGGATAATAACTATCCTTGCCCATCTTGTGTGCTTCTTCATTGTACGGCACAATTTTGCAAAGCGGCTCCAAACGAAAATGGCCGCACAGGATATTTAAAGCTTTTCCAGGCTACAGCCGGGATAATACCAGCCGAGTATCTCCATATAGGTACTGCCCTGCAGTGCCATATAATTGGCACCGTATTGGCTCATCCCCACACCGTGGCCGTAACCACGTACCGTAAAGGTAAAGCCTGTCTCGGCACTAAAGGTTAAATCAAAGGCCGCACTTCTGAGACCGAATATTTCACGCACGGCATCGCCCTCAAGGGCGGTGCCGCCTATTTTTATGCTTTTAACTCCTGAGCCCTTGGTGGTCTGTACCTCCCCAAGCCAGCCTTTAGGCTCACCGCTTAGCTCTGCCTTTCCCTCTAACTTCTTTTTGAATTCCTCCGGAGTTAAAGTAACGGTGCTTAAATATTCGGGACACAGCAGGTCTCCTATACTATCCACCACCGTAAGGTATGGGTATTCCCCACCCCAAACCTCTGCGGCGGACTGCGTTTTTCCCGGTGAAATGGCGTGGTAAGCCGCAAGAATCGGCTTTCCCTGATAGGTAACAGCCATTCCCTGCACCGCGGCAACTGCGGCCTTTATTTTCTCATAATTTTCGGTGTAGGCATCGCCCCATTTTTCCTTTAACTTCTCCGAATTAAGATAAGCCTGATCGGTGGTAAAGGAATCGGTAATGTCATAGTCCTTATCCCCGTTTTCCGCCCTTCTGTACAAAAGGAAGGTGTAAGATGCTACGGCCTGACTTTTAAGGGCCTCCGTACTGTAGGAGGCCGGCATTTCTCCGCTCACCGTACCAATGAGATAATCTGTTAGGGCAACCTCCTCCACCTTTCCCGTTTCGGTATTTTTAATCCGCACCGTATCGGCTTTGGGAATTGGCACAGGCTGGTTTTTATCTGTTTTTATTGGGGAGGCTACCGCCACAAGGGGAATTAAAAGTATGGATGCCAAAAGCAAGGCCAGCACGGCAAGATAAATGTTTTTCATAATTACTCCTTCATTTGCATAAAGAACAATGTCTATTGACTTTTCCTTTGTTTGGGGCTAAAATATTTTTATACTTAATAATTATGTTGAAAAGGGACTTGTTATGAATCTTAAAAAAACAATGCTTTTCTTTTGCCTTGCCCTGGCTTCCTCGGTAACCCTTCGCACCCTTATGATATTCTTTACCACCGAAGCCTCCAGCGGTTTTTTCAAAAAAGAATATGCCGTATTTTCATATGGAATGCTGGCAATAATCATAGCGGCAATCCTTTTATGTGCAGTTTTCTCCTTTAAATGTATAAGGCCAGAGGCACCGAAGTTTTTTAATAAGGTAAACGTAGCAATTTGCACCGTTCTTGGACTTTGCATAGGCGCAGAGGCGCTGTTACTGGATTTTTCCGCCTCCGCCGTAATGTGGCAGAACCTTCTGCAAACCCTGTTCGGTGTTATTGCAGGCGCCGTGTTTATTTGGTTAGGTCTTTATTTTGCAGGCATTATGCCCTCCCCCGGTATTTTCTTAATTCTGCCTGCGTTATTTTACATTTTCCGTATAATTGTTGTGTTTGTTACCTATTCGGGCGTATCCACCATTGCAGACAACTCCTTTGAGTTGGCGTCCCTTTGTGCCACACTTATATGTATGATACAGTTTGCCAAAATACACAATGGAGTAAGCACCGAAAAGGTAGAAAAACGCATACTTCCCACTGCACTGGCCGCAGGTATGATTATTTTTACCCAGATAATTCCCGTAATTATCGCCATGCTTTCAGGTAACGGAAGTCTTGTTCATTCAAACATTTTATTTGCCCCAACCTGCATTGTAATGGGTATATTTATACTGTTTAATTCCTTTTTTTTACAAGCCGCGCCTGAATACAGTAAAAAAACCACCTATACCCCCCGTCACGGCGGCTCGGGCTTTTCGGTACAGGAGCTTATTTTAAACGATAATGATGACGAAGAGTAGAAAAACGTCTTGCACCCTCCCGTGCAAGACGTTTTTCTACTCTATATATTCATTATATCCAATCATTGCGGCGCAGACGCAAAGCTGTTTTTCGCTATAGTTAACGCTTTGGTATTCAAGGCTTTTAGCAGTCTCGCTAAGGCAGAGGTTGTTTATCTTCTCCCTTATCTCACTAACGTAAATGGGAGACTGAACCATATCACCGCCTAAAACTATAAGCTGGGGGTCCAGCACCGATACTGCGCCGCTTAAAAGCAGTGCGGTAATCTGACCCTGCCGTTTTATAAGCCCTATGGCATCTGCATCGCCATTATTGGCGGCCACCACAAGCTGAGGTATAACCTGCAGGCCGTTAACCTTTATATCAGCAAGCCTTCCTTGCTTTTGGAGCACCTCTACCCGGTCACATATGGCATTGAGGCCAAGCTCGGTTTCAAAGCAGCCCTCCCTGCCGCAGGCGCACAGCCTGCCGTTTTTTCTGTAAAACAGGTGACCTACCTCGCCCGAACCGTTATGGGCGCCGTGAAGGACACAGCCGTTTACCACCGCCGCCATACCTACACCCTGTCCTGCAAAAAAATAAAGGTAATTATTAAGTCCTGTGTTACCCTCCCGCAGGCGGTACTGAATGGCGGTAGCCTTTACAATATGCTCCACAAAAACGGGTAAAGCATATCTTTCCTCAAGCAAGGCCTTAATTGGTACGTTTTCAAAGCTCTTTATCCTTGAATAGCGTATACATTCGCCCTTTACCGAATCGATATAGCCTGAGCCTCCAACGCTGATACTCTTAAGGCGCGAGGCATTCCGGCCAAGCTCTTTTATAAGGGTATCACAGCAGGAAAATATCTCATTTATCACCTGCTCCTTGCAGGTATCTCCTTCAAGCTTTCGGGAGGTGTAAAGCATTGGCTCCCCCGAAAAATCAATAACAGCGGCATTAACTCCTGCCACATTGTAGGTAACCCCTAAAAAGAAACAGCCGTCACCCTTTATTTTAAGGTAGGTAGCCTGTCTGCCCACCCTTCCCGTGCTTGTGCCCGAATTATATATAAGCCCTGCCTCAATAAGCTCGGCAATATATTTCAGCACCATTTCCATACTAAGGCCTGTAAGCCTTTTAATTTCCGAACGGGTAATTTCAGGATTATCTCTTACAAGGCGGAGTATTAACTTTTTCTTTTCAAGCAGCTGTTGCTTTGAGGTAAGCGAACGCAAAAATATTCCTCCCCGTAAAAAGTTTATTTTTAAAAAAGTAGTTTCATCCGTTGATTTTTTTCTTTTTATATGTTACTATAATTTAATAGTATATGTCAAGGGGGTTAAAGGGCTTGGGTAAGATAGTTTCCATAGTCAATCAAAAGGGCGGCGTAGGTAAAACCACATCGGCCGTTAATCTTGCGGCAGGGCTCGGCCTTGCAGGCAAAAAGGTACTGCTTGTTGATATTGACCCTCAGGGCAACTCCACCAGCGGCTACGGAATAAATAAAAAGGACGTAAAAAAGTCCTCCTACGATTTGCTTATAAACGGCGCCTCGGTAAGGGACACCGTTATTGATACTAAATTCAAAAACGTAAGCGTTGTTCCCTCCAATATGGACCTTGCAGGTGCCGAGGTGGAACTTATAGACATAGAAAACCGCCACGAAAAGCTTAAAAACGCTCTCCTTGTGGTAAGGGACAGCTACGATTTTATTCTTATTGACTGTCCTCCCTCACTTGGGCTTATAACCATAAACGCACTTAACGCAAGTGATACGGTGCTGGTGCCCATACAGTGTGAATACTATGCACTTGAGGGTCTTAGTCAGCTTATATCCTCTATTCGTCAGGTAAAGCGTCTTTATAATCCAAATCTTGAGCTTGAGGGTGTTTTACTGACTATGTATGACGGCAGACTTAACCTGACACAGCAGGTTGTGGGCGAAATTAAACGTTATTTTGCGGACAAGCTTTTCAGCACGGTAATCCCCCGAGGGGTACGCCTTTCGGAGGCACCAAGCTACGGTATGCCCATACAGTATTACGATAAGCATTCCAAGGGCGCTGCATCCTACAACGCCCTTGCCAAGGAATTTTTAAAGAGAAATAAGGGGTGGAAATAATGGCAGCAAAAAAGGGCGGTCTTGGCCGCGGCTTTAATTCCCTGCTGGACGAAAATGCAACCGACAGCGAGCAGGTTATAACCTTAAAAATAAATGAGATAGAGCCAAACCGTGAGCAGCCGCGTCGTGTTTTTGACCAGGAGGCTTTAAGTGAGCTTAGCGAAAGCATTAAGCTTCACGGTCTGTTACAGCCCATACTTGTGCGTCCCCTTCTTAGCGGAAGGTACGAAATAATTGCAGGTGAGCGCCGCTGGCGTGCCTGCAGGCTGGCTGAGCTTGAAGAGATACCCGTAATAGTTAAAGCCCTTGATGCACAAAGCGCAGGGGAAATTGCTATGATAGAAAACCTCCAGCGTGAGGATTTAAATCCCGTTGAAGAGGCTCTGGGTTACAGAAGCCTTATGGATAAATACGGTTTAACCCAGGAAACTGTATCATTAAGGGTGGGAAAATCCCGAAGCGCAGTTGCCAACTCCTTAAGGCTTTTAAATCTCAATGATAATATGCTTGCCGCTTTAGCCGAGGGAAGTATAACGGCAGGTCACGCCAGGGCAATTTTAGCCGCTGATACCGATGCCCACCGTGATATACTTTTTAAAATGGCAATGGAGGGTGCCAACGTAAGGGAGCTGGAGGCCGCCGCCAAGGCGCTTGCCAAGGGTGCTTCCTCCAAAAAGCCTTCAAGTCATTCAAAGCCCCCCTTCTTCAGTGAGGTTGAGTTATCCCTTAAAAATGAGCTTGGCAGACGAGTAATCGTTAAACCGGGCAAGGGTGAAAAGGGCACCATTACACTTGAATTTTACAGCAAGCAGGAGCTAACTGATTTTGCCAACAAGCTTGCAGGAAAGAAATAATTTGGGGAGAGAAAAATTATGTTAGATATTAAATTTGTAAGAAGTAATCCTGATTTAGTTAAGCAAGCCGTAAAAAACCGTAACGGTAATCTTGATGCCGTTGTTGACGAGCTGCTTTTAATCGACGCAAAGCGTCTTGAGCTTACCACACAGGTTGAGGCTCTCCGTGCCGAGCAGAACGCCGCATCAAAGCAGATTCCTATGCTTAAAAAGCAGGGCCAGAATACCGATGAGCTTATGGCCAAGATGAAGGAAATCTCCGATAAAATTAAAGAGGACGGCAAGGTACAGTCCGAGCTTGAGGCAAAGCAACGCGAGCTTCTGCTCCAGATACCCAACATCCCCCACGAAAGCGTACCCGTTGGTCACGATGACTCCGATAACGTTGAGATTCGCCGCAACGGTGAGCCTACCAAATTCCCCTATGAGCCCAAGGCACACTGGGACATTGGCGCCGACCTTGGCATACTTGACCCCGAGACCGCCGCAAAGGTTACCGGAACACGCTTCCATTTCTATAAGGGCCTTGGCGCACGTCTTGAGCGCAGTATTATAAACTACTTCCTTAACACCCACACCGAGCACGGCTATACCGAGGTACTGCCTCCCTTTATGGCCAACCGTGCTTCTATGACCGCAACAGGCCAGCTCCCCAAGTTTGAGGAGGACGCCTTTAAGCTTACCAACGATTATTTCCTTATCCCCACGGCAGAGGTACCCGTTACCAATATGCACAGGGATGAAATAGTTGACGGTAACAAGCTTCCCATTAAGTACGCCGCATATTCCGCCTGCTTCCGCGCTGAGGCAGGAAGTGCAGGCAGAGATACCCGCGGTCTTATCCGTCAGCACCAATTTAACAAGGTTGAGCTTGTTAAGTTTGCCGACCCTGAAAATTCCTATGATGAGCTTGAAAGCCTTACAAGGGATGCAGAACGCGTCCTTGCAGGACTGGGTCTGCCCTACCGTGTTGTATGTCTTTGCTCAGGTGACCTTGGCTTCTCCTCCGCAAAGACCTATGATATTGAGGTTTGGATGCCCAGCTACGGCAGATACGTTGAAATCTCCAGCTGCTCCAACTTTGAGGATTATCAGGCACGCCGCGGCTCCATCCGCTTTAAGAAGGATATTAAGGACAAGGCACAGCTTGTGCACACCCTTAACGGCTCGGGCGTTGCAGTTGGCAGAACCGTTGCCGCTATTCTTGAAAATTATCAGAATGAGGATGGCAGCGTAACTATCCCTGAGGCGTTGAGACCTTATATGGGCTGTGATAAAATCACAAAATAAAAGGGCTGTCATTTAAGCGCAGACCAAAAAAACAAACAAAAGAACTGTCATTTAAGCACGGACCAAAAGAAAACAAATAAAAGAACTGTCTTGCGGAAAGATAATAATTTCTGCAAAACAGTTCTTCTTTTTTTATAGGTGAAATTCCTTGAATTTCAAATATTATTTTTTCTTTTTAACCCTTTTTTCGGCACTCGGAGTATAATCATACGCCTACCGTACCGAAAAAAGGCTTTCTGCATCTTAACTGACAGCCCTTGGTCTGTGCAAATTTAAGCACAAAAAGGCACTTCTTATGAAGTGCCTTTTTTATATTGCCGTAAAGCTTTTTCTTATTTCCATTGGGGTTTTATTCTTATGGCGGTGCAATATCTTGCGGAAGTAGGAGGTTGAGCTAAAACCCAATTTATCGCTTATCTCCTGCACCGAAGCGCGGGTAGTGGTGAGCATTATCACTGCCTTTTCACAGAGTATTTTTTGTCTGAGCTCGTTGGGGGTTTTTCCCTGCCTTTTAAACGCGTTATACAGGGCCGACTCGCTTATCATACAATGCTTTGCAACTTCACTTATGCTGTGGCGGGGGTTATCCCAGATAAACTGCTTAGCCTTTTCTATAATCTGCAGATTCGGGTCGGTGGGTAGGTATTCCATAAGGGGCAGTACCGCCGCTAATGCCGAATAAAAGGCCCCTATATGCAGGCTGGTTATCTCCCCCTTTGTGGGGACGGCTTTTATAAGTGCCTTTATATTATCGTCACATTTTATTTTTTGCAAAGCATACTGTCTTTGTACGCTTTCGGGAAAAAGCTCAAAGCCCAAGGAGATGAATTTTATATTGGTATCCGAGTACCAATAGGACTGATAGGACAGGTCCTTTGGAATATAAAAAGCCTCCCCCTCCTTTATATCAATGGTTTTTTCCCTGGAAACAATTTTACTTGTTCCCTGCTCCATAAGGGCAAGAAAGTGCCATGGAGAGCCTGCCCTGTTATCGGTATAATTATACTTATCAAAGTAAAAGTTATTAAACACAAAATTTTTAGAGAATAATATATCTTTCATAACCTATTTTCACCTTAAAAGTGTAGAATTTTACCTCTTTTTCTATAGAATAACATATTTAAACAGAAAAGGCAATGCTTTAAAATACACTTGAGGTGATTTCCTATGACAAGTAAGAATATTATTTTTGATAAACCCTGTCACGCGATTTTAAAAGAGGAGCCCGTGCCATGCCTTAAGGAAAAGCAGATACTTGTAAAAACTATCTTTTCGTCTATCAGCAGTGGTACCGAAAGGGCAAACCTTATGGGTAGCAAAACCGTTGCCTGGAATTTACCTGAGGCAAAGGAGGCCGTTTTCCCCCGACGCATAGGCTACAGTACTTCAGGTGTAGTTGAACAGATAGGCGAAGGCGTTACCCGTTTTAAGGTAGGCGACAGAGTAGCACTTTGGTGGACAACACACAATCAGTACATAGTTATAAGCGAAACCCAGGCTATGAATATTGACAACATTGCCTTTGAGGATGCGGCTTTATTTCATATTGCTACCTTTCCCTTGGCGGCCATACGCAAATGCCGTTTAGAGATGGGCGAAAGCGCCATTGTTATGGGAATGGGAATGCTTGGTATAGTAGCTTTACAGCTTTTAAAGGCAGCGGGGGCAGTACCCATTATTGCAGTGGACCCTGACCCTGACAAACGAAAAAAGGCCCTTGCCTGCGGTGCCGACTACGCTCTTGACCCCTATGCTGAGGATTTTGCCGCTACAGCAAAGCGGCTAACCAACGGCGGCGCACAGGTGGGTATAGAGGTTACGGGAATTGGTGCAGGGCTTGACGGTATACTTGACTGTATGGCACGAATGAGCAGAGTGGCTCTGCTTGGTTGTACCAGAAGCAGTGATTTCACCATTGATTACTACCGCAAGGTGCACGGTCCCGGTATAACCCTTATAGGCGCCCACACAAATGCACGTCCTATTTATGAATCCCACGAAGGCTGGTGGACGCAGGAGGACGATATGTTCGCCCTTAAAAAGCTTACTCAGATGGGAAGAATAAAGCTATCAAGTATAATTGATGAAACTCATTCCCCCGAAGAGGCCACGGAAATTTTTGACCGTCTTGTAAAGGAAAAGGTATTTCCCCTTGTACAATTTGATTGGAGGCATCTTAAATGAGAAAAATAAAAATTGCCCAGATAGGACTTAATCTTAACAGCCACTCGGCACAGATTTTTGGCAGTCTTAAAAAACAATCGGATATTTTTGATATTGTAGGCTATGTTTTACCTGAAAACGAAAGGGAGCGTTTACCACAGCATCTTAATGCCGTTGAGGGCTATAAGGAGCTGACCCTTGAGGAGGTTTTGAATGACCCCGAAATAGAAGCGGTGGCCATTGAAACCGATGAGGTTCATCTTACAAAGTATGCTCTCCTTGCGGCAGAGCACAAAAAGCACATACATATGGAAAAGCCCGGTGGCGTTTCCCTTAATGATTTTGAAAGACTTATAGACACCGTTAAAGGCAACGGCACCGTGTTCCACACAGGCTATATGTATCGCTACAACCCCTTTGTAAAGGAGCTGCTTGCAAAGGTTAAAAATGGGGAGCTGGGTGAAATTATCAGCGTTGAGGCCCAGATGAATTGCCCCCATCCTGCCGAAACACGCCAATGGCTTGAAGCCTTTCCGGGAGGTATGATGTTCTTTCTTGGATGCCACCTTGTTGACCTTATTCTGCAGATGAAAGGGACACCTGAAAAAATAATTCCCCTTAATAAGTGTACCGGACTTGACGGTGTTACCGCAAAGGATTTCGGTATGGCGGTATTCGAGTATGAAAACGGCGTTTCCTTTGCCAAAACCGTAGCTATGGAGCGCGGTGGCTTTCTGCGCCGCCAGCTTGTTGTTACCGGCACCAAGGGCACAGTAGAAATAAAGCCCTTTGAGGTTGCCGCAAAGGGCGGTCAATTCACCGAAAAAACTGAATACTACAGCACCGATTGGCATAAGGCAGGCCAAAAGTCAACTACAGAGGTTTATGACCGCTACGATGATATGATGGCATCCTTTGCACAGATGGTTAGGGGAGAAAAGGAAAACCCTTATACCTATGATTATGAGCTTGAACTGTTTAAAACCGTGCTCGCCGCCTGCGGAGAATAATAAAACGGCTATTTATATGTAATAAAATCCACCTATGGAGAAAAATATTAAGTTTGTCCAAAAATCTTTATTTCACCCTTTGTTTATGATATAATTTCCTTACAGTAACTACAGGAAGGTGGAAATTATGTCTAAGGAAATTTTCAACCAAAGAATTAAAGAGGTAACCGAAAATCACAATAAGGTTATTTCAAGAAAAAACGAAAAAAAGTTCAGCATAAACGGTGTATTTAACCGTTATAAATATCCTGCTTTAATGCGTGAGGATATTCCTCTTAACTGGCGCTTTGATTATTCCTATGAGCGCAACCCTGATTTTTTAGAGCGTATTCGCGTTAATGCCATTATGAATGCAGGCGCAATTTATCACGAGGGCAAATATCTTCTGGTTGCCCGTGTTGAAGGTAATGACCGCAAGTCCTTCTTTGCCGTTGCCGAAAGTGATAACGGTGTTGACGGCTTTAAGTTCCGCGAAAAGCCCATTACCATTCCCAGAGTTGAGGAAATTGATACCAACGTTTACGATATGCGCCTGACCAAGCATGAGGACGGTTGGATTTACGGCCTTTTCTGCAGTGAAAGAAAGGATTTCTCGGTTGATGATACCTCCTCCGCCGTTGCAAAGTGCGGTATTGTAAGAACTAAGGACTTTGATAATTGGGAAAGACTGCCCGACCTTGTTTCCACCAACCAGCAGAGAAACGTTTGCGTTCATCCCGAATTTGTTGACGGTAAATATATGCTTTACACCCGCCCCTCTGACGGATTTATTGACGTTGGCAGCGGCGGCGGTATTGGCGTTGCCTTTGTTGACAGTATGGAAAATGCAGTGTTAGAGGATGAAAAAATTATTGACGCCAGAATTTACCACACCGTAAAAGAGGTTAAAAACGGCGCAGGCGCACCTCCCATTAAAACAAGCAAGGGCTGGCTCCATGTGGCTCACGGCGTTAGAAATCACGCCACGGGCCTTCGCTACGTGCTTTACTGCTTTATGACCGATTTAAATGACCCCACAAAGGTTATTGCCGAGCCCGGCGGATATTTCCTGGCTCCCAAGGGAAGCGAGCGTGACGGTGACGTTTCAGGTTGTATTTTCTCTAACGGTCTAATTGTTGACCCTGATGACAATATGTTTATCTACTACGCCTCCTCCGACACAAGACTTCAGGTTATCTCCACAACGGTTGACAAAATGGTTGACTATTGTATGAATACACCCAGAGACGGATACTCAACCCACACAAGTGTTGAAAACATCTGCAACCTGATTGACGCTAATAAAGGTTTTTATACAGAGGACTAATTATGTTAACTGCAAAAGATACAAAGACCAATATAATCGTTAAGCCCTTTGGTGAAATGAAAATCGGCTACGCATTTCACGATATTGACGGTACACACTCTTTAATTCGCGAATGGCCGCCCGTTATGAGCATTTGCCTTTATGACATTATTGTAAACGGTCTGCCTGAGGATTTTGACAGTAAGGAAAATGAAAAAAGGCTTATTGAGGCCTGCGGAACAAAGGCTTTGCCCGAAACCGATAAATTTTGCGTTGAATCGGCAGGTCTTTCCGCCCTTACCCAGATGGAGTGGGCAATAAGGAGAGCCGTTGAGGAAAAAACCGTTAAGGTTAACTGCGATATGGCAGCCAACTCCCAAATTATTAAAAGAATCTGGAAAGGCGAGGAAATTTTTGACGACCTTCCCGAAACTGATGAAATGAAGGCTATGCTTGAGGATAAAACTCCCCGACTGTTCAAGCTTTACGAGGCGGTGCTTAACGGCTACTGCCGTGATAAAAACCTTGAAAAGGCAAAAAAAGACCCCGAAAGCTTTCAGGTTGCAGGCTCAATGCAATTTATGCAATTTCTTAAAGACCACGGCGTTAAAAATTATTTTGTAACAGGTGCCGTTGTTGAAAAGGGAATGGGTATGCATGAGGAGGTTGAAGGCCTTGGCTATAAAATAGGTGCGGGTGAGCTGGTTGAGGATATTTTCGGCTCAACCTGGACCGAGAAAATACCCAAGGAAGCGGTTATGAAAAAGCTCCTTAAGGAGCTTAACCTCAAGGGTGAAAACGTACTTGTTGTGGGTGACGGCCGTGCAGAGATTTTTGCAGGCGCCGAAATGGGTGCCCTTGTTATGAGCCGCCTGCCGAAAGAGGCCGAATACCAGAGAAGGCTACATAGGGACCTTGGCACCAACATTATAGTTGAGGATTATTTAAGTCCCGAAATATACGAAATATTTAAGTAAAAAAAGATGCACGAAAGGGAGACACTTCTTTACGAAGTGTCTCCCTTTTTCTATGTAAAAGAAAATGACACTTTCAAATTTTGAAAGTGTCATAGTGGGTTACATACTTTGAGAAAGGTAAATACTTGCCGAAAACAGGCAAATGTTTTTCGGTGCGTAATGAATGATATATCTCTGACGAGATAT
>JAZSEH010000036.1:0-41888 GCA_045531585.1 Acutalibacteraceae bacterium | reverse complement strand
ATACATATATTCACCGTCTGCATAGCACCATTTGCAGTATTCTTCATTGAAAAAGCCGTCTTTTTCGCGACTTGTATTAGAATCTTCAAGAGGCATACCGCAACATTGACAAATTAGTTTTTGCGGAGAGCCGAGAAGCGTATTGATAGATACATCAAATAGTTTTGATAACAGTTTTAATGTTTCGGTATTCGGCGTAGTTTCACCGTTTTCCCAACGAGAAACAGCCTGACGGGTTACGAATACTTTTTCCGCAAGTTCGTCTTGCGATAATCCTTTTTTAGTCCTGAGTTCTAAAATAATATCTTTTGTTTCCATATGCAAAACCGCCTTTTATCATTGTAATAGTATTATATCATCCTTGACTGTTAATCACAAGCAACACGCTGTTGCTGTTTTGGTCGATAAAGCATCACCACATAACTGTACCGCCGTTGAGGAGACCGGCGTGTCTAGGGTTGAACATAAGGTTTAAAGAGAGAGCAATTAGGAATACGAGTGTGATAAAGCAACCATTGACGATGAGTATTTTTGACATTTTATCCTTTGTTGCTTTATCGGTGAATATTACATAGTAGATAAAACCTACAATAGCGCAAAAAACAAGAGAAAATCCGAAAGGTCGGCGCCAATAGATAGCGTAAAACACGCCCCACAGGCAGACAGCGGTCAGTATAAGGTAGACAAGAAAACGCACCGCTTTTGATTTTGCATCTACAAGGACGAGAACTGCGGGAATATACAACATTGAAAGTGCAAATCTCATCACGATAGCATCGTCAAGATAGATAAATATGTAACCGGTCATTATTCCGGCGACAAGTTCGATTAGATATGTACAAACCATACAACTATTACTGCGGGACACGGTAGATTACCTCGCTTTCAATTAGATTTCGGCAGGTCTTATCGGGAAAGTACGGTATGTATTTGGTGATTTGCCTTTGAGTGATTCGGTTTTCTGTGATATAGTCGGATATAAGTTTGCGTTTATATTCGTCAAGGGTTTCAATTTCGATACTGTTCATCAGTTCCAAGAAGCATAGGACCGAGGCGTTATATTTATCAATTTTAGTTCTTGGTTTGCGGAGTATAAGATTTTGATTTGCAATTTTAATCCGATGCGTTTTTTGTGTTTCGTTATTGGTATAAATATCAATAGTGTTTGGTTTGTGTTTTGACAGCCTCAACTGATAACGCAGATATGCCCCTGAATAATAACCAAAAATATTTTCATCTTCAGATATGTATTTCTTTTCTATTGCTTTCATCGGATTAAAAATCATTGTGCCGAATTTGGTTTTCTTGGGTATGAAGTACACGCCTCTTTCAAGTCGGACTATCTCTTTCGATTTACATAGTTGGCTTAACTCTTTATAAACTTGTTGCTTTGAATAATCTTCGTATTCAATTTCATTTGACAGTATCGGTTTATTACAACCGTATTTGTTAGTTAAAAAATTTAAAAAACTCATTTTGACCTCCTTATCTTTGGGAGAAAGTTATACTCGGTAGGTTTGTTTTTCTCCCCAAATTTCTTTATTTTTTTATGTCTTGAAAATCCTTAAAAAGTGCTCTAAACCCCCTTAAATACTGGATTTGTGTGTAGAAAAAGACCATACCCTCGTGTGTTGGGTATGGTCTTATTTTAACATCATCAGGTGCCATTGCTGCACCCATATTATTTGCATCCTTTATGCCCAAATCAACAATTTTTCCGATTGTTATTTTGCTGATATATGGCTTATTTTCTGCCTTAGAAATAATTGCTGCGCCAGAGCCTGTAACCGTCCATTGAGCTGTCGGTGTTCGCTGTCCTCCGTATTCAAGAGGAAATCTGTACTGTCTCTCTGCTGAACAGAAATGTGATGATGTAACCGCCGCCGCACGCTCTGCCATACCGCTGTTTACACTTATTGCGGCCATGGCGAGGGAGAGAGCCATTGTGGAGCAGGCGCCGTATAAGCCAACAAAAGGAATGTTTAAATCCTTCAATCCGAAGGAACTTCCAATACATTGGTTTAATAAATCTCCGGCAAATATCATTCCTATATCGTTGTTATTAAGTCCTGCTTTTGAAAGGGCAATTTCAACAGCACGCTTTTGCAGATGACTTTCTGCCTTTTCAAATGAACCCTGTCCAAACAAGCTGTCAGTTCCTGCTTCATCAAATTCTGCACCTAACGGACCTTGACTTTCCTTTTTTCCAACAATGGAGCCATATGATATTATTGCAGGCTTATTTTCTAATTCAATAACTGTTTTATTTAAATTTTTCATCATTTTTCTCCTTGAAAATCTATATATTTTTATTATTTACTGCCAAGGAATATTTATGATATAATTAAAGAAACAAAATCATTCTTTAAATTAAATGGGGGTGATTATAGGTATCTGGAATTGGGACAGCGCATTTCACAGTATTGGAATGTCGCGCATCGATAATGAAATTACTTTATGGTTTCATAATAAAAAAGATGGTAGACACCAAAAAGCGGCTACCATCTTTTTACTATTTTTTTGCAAATAAAAGTTTATCTGTTTTTATTTTATAATCCCGACAAATCAAATTCGGGTATGTATTTAATATCTGCGCTTGTATGCTCCTGTATTAAAACGTTTTTAATTCCTTTATCCATTATGTGATTCAAAACCTTTTCATACTCACGTCGTGTAATTTTCCGATTTATTTCTTTGAATTTTTCCGCACCGTACAAGGGTATATATTGTGCCATTATACTGATAACCGCATCGGGCGTATTCTCGGCACACCAATCAATAATCGACATAGCCTCATTGGTATGCTGCGGTAAAATTAAATGTCTGATTATAAGACCGCGTTTCATTATTCCTTCGTTATTATATTCAGGCAAGGGACAAAACTTATATGCGGCACTGATAGAGGCCTTTGCACATTCGACGTAATTTTTTGCTTTTGAATATTTTAATGAGGATTCTTCATTAAAATATTTAAAATCCATTAAATAGATATCGAAAATGTTCTTTTCAATATTCTCTGCAAGGTCATATCCGCCGCTATTATACACAATGGGAATACTTGGTCGGTATATTTTTAGTGCCTGCTCTATCGCCCAAAAACAGTGGGTGGGATTAACAAGATTAATATTATGAGCACCCATTTTTTCAAGCTCTTTAAAAATTTCCGCAAGACGCTCCACTGTAACGGTTTTACCCTTATTTAGATGAGATATTTCATAATTTTGGCAGAAAACACAATTTAACGCGCAACCTGAGAAAAAGACAGTTCCCGAGCCGTTTTTGCCACTAATACATGGCTCCTCCCAAAAGTGGAGCCCAGCCTTTGCAAGTTTTGGTGCCAGAGGCATTTTGCAAACACCGCCAAGGTTGTCTTTTTCGATTCTTATTGCATTACATTTTCTCGGGCAGTTGTTGCACAGTTGTTGCATTGTTTTGACCTGCCTTTTTATATTCTGTAACCCGTTTTTTTACCTGAATATCATCATACGTCTTTTTGAAAGACACTCTTCCAACAAATTTTCTCTTGCAGCTTTTACAATAAAAATTTGCAAGAAACCATCTGTTTTTATATTTCCAGGAGCTTAAACGCTTGGCCTCTTTTCCGCAAGCATCACAAGAAAATACAAGGTGCTCCTTTTTTATGCTATCATCGTGTATACTTGTCAGATGGTGGGCTTTATAGGTTAATCTGCGATAGAATTCCGCACCTGAAGCGTCACGAATATATGGTGTGAATTCTTTTTCATTAAAGGTTGTTTTTAGAAGTGCTGCGGCAAGAATACAGTCATCCTTCGCTGTATGAAGTTCCAAGCCCTCAAAGGATATGTTAAGCAGTTCTGCCGCATGGGATAAGGATATTTGCCCTGTTAATTCCTCCCCCTGCTTTTTCAAATAATTTTGAACATAGCTTTGAAGGTCGGCATATTTATAAAAATTAAAGGCTACCCTATTTTCAAGTATACATTTAACGTTTTCGTGTATGGCATAAATATCTGACGTACTCCATGTAAGGGTAACCGCATCCTCCCCTGCCCAGGAATTATACATTTTCACAGCGTTACAAAGTGTTTCGCCCTGTTCCATCATTTCCTTTGTAATGCCTGTAAGCTGGGTAAAACGCTTACTCAGTTTTTTTGATATTGAGGATTTTACAGTAACCTGAAAGGTATCAATAATGCTAAGCTCCGAGTTAAGCTTCACAGCACCTATTTGA
The DNA here is from genome assembly GCA_045531585.1 of Acutalibacteraceae bacterium. Classification (GTDB taxonomy): domain Bacteria; phylum Bacillota; class Clostridia; order Oscillospirales; family Acutalibacteraceae; genus SIG587. The sequence continues at coordinate 37,675 of JAZSEH010000036.1, read as the reverse complement.
ATTATCTGATTAAAAAAACGATGCTCTTTAACGTAATAAGTACTATCCCATTCAAGATCCAGAATAATGTAGTTCATTATTTTTTCCTTGCCTCAGCCTTCATTCTTAGTTCCTTATTTAGTATGGATTTTCTTAAACGAATATGGTTCGGAGTAATTTCCACAAGCTCATCGTCCTTAATAAACTCAAGCGACTGCTCAAGGCTTAATACGCTGTGTGGTACTAATCTTAAGGCATCGTCTGAGCCTGAGGCTCTTGTATTTGTAAGCTGCTTTTTTTTGCACACATTACATACAATATCCTCATTTTTGGGATTTTCTCCAACTATCATACCCTCATATACAGGTACACCTGGGCCTATAAACAGACGGCCTCTGCTTTGGGTATTAAATAGACCGTAGCCTGTGGATTCACCCGATTCGTGAACGATTATTGAGCCTGTTGAACGCTGATCAATATCGCCCTTATAGGGCTCGTATCCATTGAATACGTGGTTCATTATACCGTTACCGTTTGTGTCGGTCATAAACTGGGAACGGTATCCAAGAAGGCCTCTTGCAGGGATTAAAAATTCAAGGTGCGATGTACCACCTTCACGAGTACCCATATTTTTTATTTCTGCCTTACGGGTACCAAGTCTTTCCATAACAGAGCCCACATATTCCTCCGGAACCTCTATCATTAAAAGTTCAATAGGTTCCATTAAAACGCCGTTTTCATGCTTATAAATAACGGTAGGCGGAGACACCTGAAATTCATAGCCCTGACGGCGCATTGTTTCAATAAGAATTGAAAGATGAAGCTCGCCGCGTCCCGAAACCTTAAAGGTATCGGCGGAATCTGTTTCTTCAACCCTTAAGCTAACGTTAGTTTCAACCTCTTTAAACAGTCTATCGCGAAGGTTTCTTGAGGTAACAAACTTCCCGTCCTTTCCTGCAAAGGGTGAATTATTAACCATAAAGTTCATGGAAAGGGTGGGTTCGTCTATTTTTACAAAAGGTAAGGGCTCAACACAGTTCGGATCGCAGGCCGTTTCACCAATATTAAGTTCTGTTATACCGGAAACCTGAATTATATCACCTGCTTTGGCAGACTCAACCTCTACACGCTTTAGACCTTCATACATAAATAATTTCTGAATTTTAACGTTATGTGTAGTTCCATCCTGATGGCATAATACAACGCTCTGTCCAACCTTAACACTACCGCGCTCTACCCTGCCTACGCCTATTCTTCCAAGGTATTCATCCGGTTCAATGTTTGAAAATAAAATCTGTAAAGGTGCATTAACGTCGCCCTTGGGCGGTTCAATTTCCTTTATAATTGCCTCAAAGAGGGGCCTTAAATCTGTACCCTTTTCCTCAGGAGAAAGTGATGCGTAACCATCACGTCCCGATGCATAAACAACGGGAAATTCTATTTGATCATCATCCGCACCAAGATCAATAAACAAATCAAGAACTTCATCAATAACCTCGGATGGTCTTGCCATGGGACGATCTATTTTATTAACTACAACAACGGCCTTTTTGCCGAGATTAAGAGCTTTTTTCAGAACAAAACGGGTTTGAGGCATACAACCCTCAAAAGCATCAACAAGAAGCAAAACGCCATCAACCATCATCAGAATACGTTCTACCTCACCACCAAAGTCGGCGTGTCCAGGAGTATCAACAATATTGATTTTAATATCGTTATATATAACGCTTGTATTTTTTGAAAGTATGGTAATGCCGCGCTCACGCTCTAAATCATTTGAATCCATAACACGGTCATCAACCTGTTCATTTGTGCGAAAGGTTCCGCTTTGCTTTAAAAGCTGATCAACAAGTGTTGTTTTTCCGTGGTCAACGTGGGCTATTATGGCTACGTTTCTCAATTTTGAATTATCAGACATCATCTATCATCCTTTTTTAATATATCCAAATAATTATTATACCCTTATGAATCTTTAATGTCAAATATAAAATGATTAGTAACGTTAAACGGTGCCTAAAAACAGTTATTTATGCACACAAATTATGATTAAAAATGCTGATACGGTTAATATGGAGTGGGATGGCGAATATTATGCTCCCGAAATTGTTAAAAAATGTGTACGTTCATTTACTAATTATACTAAAGATACCGAGTTTTTTGATAAGGTATACCAAGAACTTTTAGAAAAACTTTCATAGAAAAAAGCCCCTGAAACACAAATGTTTCAGGGGCTTTTGGTGATCCATCGGAGATACTCTGCGCTTCTTGATTTTTCAACCGTTCCGAACGATTGTGAAAAATCTGCGCTGCTCGAGACTACACAGTCCGCAAAGGCTGTCGCGCCTTTGCCGCTGCTTCGACGAACTCGCTCCGGAGTTCAAATCTCTTGAAAATATAAAAACACCGAGCAACCTTAAAAGTAACTCGGTGTTTTGGTGATCCATCGGAGATTCGAACTCCGGACACCTTGATTAAAAGTCAAGTGCTCTGCCAACTGAGCTAATGGATCATATATTCGCGACTTTAGTATTATACCAATTAGCACTAAAAATGTCAAGCATTATATTTTTATATTTTCCAAAATTATACCGCAGATACAAAATGTTTTGTATCTGCGGTATTTAAAATGTTACTTTACAACAATGTTAACAAGCTTTTTAGGAACATATAACTCCTTAATTACTGTTTTTCCTTCAATTTCACTCTTAACAGCGTCTTGAGATTTAGCAAGAGCGATAGCATCAGGAGCAGCAATATCAACGGGAATATCAATTCTTGCACGAATTTTACCGTTAATTTGAACAACAATTTCAACAGTGCTATCCTTGCATTTCGTTTCATCAAATTCAGGCCAGGTTGAAAGATTGAGCATACTCTCAAATCCATTCGCAACCCACATTTCCTCTGTAAGATGCGGTGCAAAGGGATTAAGAAGGAGCAAGAAGGTCTTAAGCTCTGCCTTATTTATATTACCCGTTGCGGTAATTGTATTAAGGAGTGCCATAAGCGCCGCAATAGCGGTATTCATCTTAAGACCGTCAATATCCTCGGTTACCTTTTTTATAGTCTTATGGATTTCACTTTCAATCTCTCTTCGGTATTCGTCACCGTCGATAACACAGTCATTAAGTGCCCATACACGGTCAAGAAAACGCTTACAGCCCTTTATTGACGAAGAACTCCAAGGTGCAGCCTTTTCAAAGTCGCCAATAAACATCTCATAAAGGCGCATTGTATCGGCGCCATAGGTTTCAACAATCTCATCGGGATTAACTACGTTACCGCGGGATTTAGACATCTTCTCGCCATTTTCGCCCAGAATCATACCGTGGCTGGTACGCTTTGCATAGGGCTCAGCAGAAGGAACAACTCCTATATCATACAGGAATTTATGCCAGAAACGACTATACAGCAGGTGAAGTGTTGTATGCTCCATACCACCGTTATACCAATCAATGGGTGACCAATATTCAAGAGCCTCCTTAGAAGCAAGCTCCTTATCATTGTGGGGATCACAGTAGCGCAGGAAATACCAAGAGGAGCCTGCCCACTGAGGCATTGTATCGGTTTCTCTGTGAGCCTTTCCTCCACACTTCGGGCAGGTTGTCTCAACCCAATCGGTCATAGTGGCAAGGGGTGATTCACCTGTATCGGTAGGCTCATAGCTTTCAACGTTGGGAAGAAGTAACGGCAACTCGCTCTCGTCAAGAGGAACGTATCCGCACTTTTCGCAATGAACCATAGGAATAGGCTCGCCCCAATAACGCTGACGGGAGAAAACCCAGTCACGAAGCTTGAAGTTCACCTTCTCCTCGCCAAGGTTACGCTCGTTAAGCCAAGCGGTAATTGCCTTTTTAGCTTCATCAACGCTTAGCCCGTCAAGGAATCCGGAGTTTACCATAGTGCCTGTTGCACAATCGGTAAATGCTTCGTTTTCAACGTCACCACCGGCAACAACTTCAATTATGGGAAGGTTGAATTTTTTAGCAAACTCCCAGTCACGGGTATCGTGTGCAGGAACAGCCATAATTGCACCTGTGCCGTAGGATATAAGTACGTAATCAGAAATAAAGATAGGTATTTCCTTACCGTTAACAGGATTTATTGCCTTTACGCCATCAAGACAAACGCCTGTTTTATCCTTTGCAAGCTCGGTACGCTCAAAATCAGATTTTTTAGCAGCCTCGGCACGATAAGCCTTAACCTCATCAATATTGGCTATACTGTCTGCCCACTTTTCAATTAAAGGATGCTCAGGAGACATAACCATATATGTTGCACCAAAAAGTGTATCTGCACGGGTGGAGAAAACCTCTAATATATCCCCTGCTGTTGTGGAAAATTTAATCTGAGTACCGGTTGAACGACCTATCCAGTTGCGCTGTTGAGTTTTAACACGGTCAATAAAATCAACTGTATCAAGACCTTCGAGAAGCTTCTCTGCATAGTCGGTGATTTTAAGCATCCACTGGCTCTTTTCCTTGTGAACAACCTCACTGCCGCAACGTTCACACACGCCGTTTACAACCTCTTCGTTAGCAAGCACACACTTACAAGAGGTACACCAGTTTACAGCCATTTTCTTTTTATATGCAAGGCCGTGCTTGTAAAGCTGGAGGAATATCCACTGTGTCCATTTGTAATAAGAGGGGTCTGTAGTATTTATTTCTCTGCTCCAATCAAAGGAGAAGCCCAATGATTTAAGCTGACGCTTAAAGTTTTTAATATTGTTTTCAGTAACAATCTCAGGGTGAATATGATTTTTTATTGCATAGTTTTCGGTAGGAAGACCGAAGGCATCCCATCCCATAGGATAAAGCACGTTAAAGCCTTGTAGGCGCTTTTTACGGCTTACAATATCAAGGGCAGTATAGGAACGAGGATGTCCTACGTGCAGACCCTGTCCCGAGGGATAAGGAAATTCTACAAGTGCATAAAATTTAGGCAAGGTATAATCGTTTTTGGCCGCAAAGGACTGTTTTTCATCCCATATATCCTGCCATTTTTTCTCAATTTCAGTAAAATTGTATTTCATTACTGTTCCTCCCTGTCTGACTTCAAATAGGTGCTCAGGTCAATAACCTCGCCATCGCCCCACATTTTATCAAGATTATAAAACTCACGTGCTTCACGGCTGAAAACGTGAACAACAATATCGCCGTAATCAAGCAGTATCCAGCCTGTTGCTCTGCCTTCAATATGGTGTGGCTCAACGCCCATTTCGCTAAGCTTGACCTCAACCTCATCTGCAAGAGTTTTAACGTGAGTATTAGACGTTGCGGTTGCAAGAATGAAATATTCTGCAACTATTGTAAGGTCGCCAACGCGAATTGCCGCAAGATCCATTGCCTTTTTTTCGTTAAGCGCATTAAGTGCCACGCCTAAATTATTATTCATGTTTTTTACCTCTCTGAAAACAAAAGTATTTGATTATAAGCCTTTAAGGTATCAGGATGAACAGGAAGGTCCCTGTTTACCAAATCCTTCATTGTGTAGCAAAGCGCGTATTTAAGCGCATCCTGCAAGGAAATATCCACAAGGCTTCGCATAACGTCAACATCATCATAATCCCTGTCTGCCGAAGTAAAATCAGCAAGATATAATACTTTTTCAAGTAAGGACATATCTTCCTTTGCCGTTGTATGAAATCTTATGGCGCTTATAATCTCACTATCATCTATTTTTAAAACGTTTTGAACGTATGCCGCACCCGTAATGGCGTGCCAAAGCTTTTTTGCTCCAAACTCAACGTCGCTTAGTATTATATCAAAGTCACGCATTATTTGCAACTGTTTTTCATCAGGTGTATTCTTTGTTATATCGTGCAGAAGTCCTGCTAAATAAGCTTTTTCTGCATCACAGTTGTATTTAATTGCAAGACGTTTTGCTTCCTTTGCAACCTCTAAGGAATGATTGTATCTTTTTGGGGTTAATCTTTCCTGTAAAATTTTTCTGTATTCTGCTTCATTCATACTTCTCACCAGCCGTAAAGCTTATTTTCCTTGATGTACTCTGCAACGTTTGGTGATAAAAATTTCTCTACCTCTTGTCCACCGTTTCTGATTATGGTTGACGATACCTCTAAAGGCGGGAAATCCACAACGTATATTTGAGCACCTTTTTTTCTGAGTTTTTCTATGGAACAAGAAAAATCCTTACTGTTCATACCGCCTCTGTTAAAGGCGATAATACCTATTTCCTTTATAAGCAGTTCGGCATTATACCATTTATCAAAGGTATTTACCATATCTGCACCACAAATAAAGAAATACTTTGCAGGATTAATTTCTTTAAGTTGCATAACTGTATCATAGGTATAGCTTTTACCTTCCCTTTTAAACTCAATATCGCTCACCTGAACGTTATTCAGTCCCGAAAAAGCAATTTTACACATATTAAATCTATGATATTCGCTTGCCAAAAAATCGCAGTTTTTATGTGGAGGCGTTTTAGTTGGAATAACTAAAATATCGTCAACTATATTTTCTGCTAAAACGGCCTCAATAAGCCTTTGATGAGCCATATGTGGCGGATTAAAGGTGCCGCCAAAAATTGCAGTTTTTTTCAATTACTTCACCAAACGTATTTGTTTATTATCTTTACTTTCACGGTATAAAATAAATCTTGTACCTATAACCTGCACAACGTCAGCACCGGTTTGCTTAGCTGCTTCATCAGCCGCCTCACGGGATGTAACGGGTGCTGTTTCCAAAACCCTTAATTTAATAAGTTCGCGTGCTTCAAGGGCATCGTCCACCTGCTTAATAAACTGTTCGTTTATTCCACCTTTTCCTACCTGAAAAAGAGTGTCATAGCCGTTTGCCATACCTCTGAGCTGTGCTCTTTGTTTGCTTGTAAGCATATATTTTACCTTCCTAATCTGTTTTCAAGTTCTTCTTTTAATTTTAACAATGCGCGGCCTCTGTGGCTAACCTTGTCCTTTTCTTCGGCAGATACTTCTCCAAAGCATCCAATCTCGGAAATAAACATTGGGTCGTATCCGAATCCGTTATTACCGCTTAGATGGTCGGCAATATGCCCCTCACATTCACCTCTCACGGTAAAACTCTCACCGTTTTCAAAAACGCAAGCTATTGCCGCAACGTATCTTGCAGTTCTTTTCTCAAACGGAACACCTTCTAAAAGGCTTAAAACCTTAGCGTTATTATCGTCATCCGTGCCTCCGCTGAACCTTGCGGAATAAATACCCGGTGCACCATCAAGATAATCTACACAAAGACCTGAATCATCAGCTATAGCGGCATATCCTGTAGAAAGTGCGGCGGACTTTGCTTTAATAAGCGCATTTTCTTCAAAAGTTGTTCCGTTTTCCTCAACCTCTGGAAGCGGAGATGGTAAATCCTTTTCGCTTATAACATCAAAGCCCATTGGAATGAGTATCCTTGATATTTCAACAATTTTATGTGCATTTTTTGTTGCAATAAAAAACTTCATTATTATTCCTCCTGTAAAAGACCGGATGCAAAATCTTCGGCAACAAAAGGCTGTAAATCATCAATTCCCTCGCCTACACCAATATACTTTACAGGAATATTTAGTTCGTTCTTTATGGTAATAACAACGCCGCCTTTTGCAGTTCCGTCAAGCTTGGTAAGAACAATTCCCGTAATATCGGTAACGTTTTTAAATTCCCTTGCCTGATTAACTGCATTTTGACCTGTAGCGGCATCAAGCACCAGCAAGGTTTCAACGTTGCTTTCGGGTAGTTCTCTTTTTATTACACGATACATTTTTGCAAGCTCATCCATAAGGTTTTTCTTATTATGAAGGCGACCAGCAGTATCACAGATAATTACGTCGCTCTTTTTGGATTTTGCGCTTGCAATTGTATCAAACACAACCGATGCAGGATCGGTTCCGGGAACACTTTTAACAATGGGAACACCCGCACGCTGAGACCAGATTTCGAGCTGGTCAATAGCGGCGGCCCTGAAGGTATCTGCGGCGCCTAAAATAACGTTTTTCCCTGTTTTTTTAAGCAACAAGGCAAGCTTACCTATAGTTGTGGTTTTTCCAACTCCGTTAACTCCGATAACAAGTATTACCGACGGAGAGGTATCAAGATGAAGGGCACTGTCACCATCAAGCATAGAGAAAATTATATTTTTCATTTCCTCTTTAATAAGAGAAGGCTCGGTTACTCCGTTTTTCTTAACGTATTCTCTTAACCTCCCGCAAACGTCCTGTGCGGTATTTACGCCTATATCGGACATAACAAGTATTTCTTCCAGCTCTTCAAAAAATTCCTCGTCAATTTTTGTAAAGCTGTTAATAATACTGTTAACGTTGCTAACAAGCGCCGATCTTGTTTTTGAAAGACCCTCTTTAATTTTACTGAAAAGACCCATTAAAACCACCTTATAGAAAATTCAATAATATTTAAGCCAAATTCAGCTTTTTAATAAGCTCTGTAACGTTAAGTTCAAGAAGCTTTGTGATACCCTTTTCCTGCATAGTAACGCCGTAAAGCATATCTGCAGCCTCCATCGTTCCTCTGCGGTGGGTAACGCAAATAAACTGAGTAGAGAACTCGGACTTTTTCATATACTCTGCAAAACGTTCAACGTTTATATCATCGAGTGCGGTATCAACCTCATCAAGGAAGCAGAAGGGAGGAGCATTTACGCGCATAATTGCAAAATAAATTGCAAGTGCAACAAGGGATTTTTCTCCGCCTGAAAGTCCGTCAAGACTGGGTACGTTTTTACCCGGCAAGGCGGCCTTGATTTCAATTCCGCTTTCAAGAACATTTTCAGGGGTTGTGAGCGCAAGGGATGCCTCTCCACCACCAAAAAGCTCCTTAAAGGTTTTGGAGAAGCATTCGTTAATTCGGTTAAAGCCTGTAACGAATAACTCCTGCATTTGGGCCGTAAGCTTGTTTATAAGCTTATGAAGCTCTGCACGAGAATTCTCAACATCAGAAATTTGTGCAGACATAAACTCATATCTTTCGCTAACCTCTTTGTACTCCTCAATAGCGGCAACGTTAACGTTACCAAGGGCACGGATTTTAGAACGTATTTCGGAAAGCGATTTCTTAGCCTCGGCAGGATTTTCTATTTCGATTCCCATAGCCTCGGCGTCACTTCGGGTTAGCTGATACTCATCATAAAGCTGACGAATAACGTCATCGTATTCCCTAACCATAACGTCCTTGCGTTCGTTAAGACGAGCAAGCTCGCCGCCAATTTTTTCACGCTCGAGAGTACGTTCACGCTCACTTGCACGAAGCTCGATGCCTGCTTTTTCAGTTTCTGAACGCTTGATTATAAGCTGTTCGATTTCTGCCTCGGTATCAGCAGTGTTTTTCTTTATGCTTTCAACACTGCTTTGAATCAGCGCGATTTCCTCGTTAATCTTGTCAATCTGTGCCTTATGTTCTTCAAGCTGTAAATTCAGCTCTTCCACCTTAGCTGCACGGTCAGTAACAGAAGCCTCCAAGGAGATTATAACCGCCTTGAGATTTTCTATATCCTTTTCGTTTTCGAGTACCGACATCTTTGTTTCGGTTATCTGTGCCGTAATTTTCTCACGTTTATTTGTAAGGTCGGTTCTGCCGCCGGTCATGCTATCAATCGTTTGCTGAAGTGAAGTCTTTTCAGCATCAATACGGGCTATTTCGCGAATAGCATTATCGGCAAGGGTTCTGAGCTCATCAGCCCTTCCCTGTCCATCGTCTTTCTCTTTTTTAAGCTCATCAGCAGCCTTAGATACGGTGGCAAGCATATCGTCAAGTCTTTTAATTTCACCGTTAACACGAATTTTGTCCTCGCCTGCTGTGGTAAGCTCCGCACGGGCACTAACAATATCCGCATCAGCCTTTGCAAGGGCCTCGGTAACTTCATTTAAAAGAATCTTTTTCTTTTCTATCTTTTCGTTAAGCTTTGCAACCTCGCCGTTAAGACGCTCAATATCGCTATTACGGCTTAATATACCCGCATTTTTAATTAAGGAGCCGCCAGTAAGAGAACCGCCTGCATTAACTATCTGGCCATCAAGAGAAACAACCTTAAAGTGATATTTAAACTTTCTTGCAATGGTTATAGCAGTATCAATATCCTCCGTTACAACGGTGTTTCCAAGAAGGTATTTAATTATTTCGCGGTATTTATCATCACACTCAATAAGCTCACTTGCAATGCCTACAAAGCCAAACATATCCTCAAAGCCGCTTTCGGTAAACTCACGGGATTTAATTGAGGAGATAGGCAGGAAGGTAGCTCTTCCCTTTCCATCGTTTTTAAGCATTTCTATTGCACGTTTAGCATCCGCCTCGGTGTCAACAATAACGTGCTGTATGGCGTTACCAAGTGCTGTTTCAATAGCGGTAGAATGCTCTTTTTTAACCTTAAGAACCTTTGAAACAGGACCATGAACACCGCGAAGAATTCCCTTTGAAGCCTCATTAACAACAGTTTTAACCGAATGGCTGAAGCCGTCAAGATTCTTCTCTAAATCATCTAAAATCTGAATACGTCTAAGCTTTGCTTCAACGTCAAGATTAAGTGTATCCAGCTCCTGCTTTTGGGTATTAACCGCCTCTTTTTTAGTGGCATATTTCAGTTCATACCCCTTTAACGCATTTTCACAGGAGGTTATTATTTCATCAAGCTTACTTAATAATTCTATATTTTCGTCACGCTCCGCATTAAGCTCTGAAATTTCATTTTCACGCTGTGAAAGCAAATCATCAATAGTCTCTGAACGCTGTGCAATCTGTTCAATACCTGATTCACAGGTCATTTGAGTTGCACGGTGGTTTGCTGCTTCAGCCGAAATAACGTTAAGCTGACGCACCTGCTCCTCAATCTGATTTGAGATATTTTCGCTGTTTATAAGCAATTCAGCAAGGGCTGAGTTTAACTCATTAAGACTATTATTAAGCAGGGTTGCCTTTTCGGTTTTCTCGGTAATAAGGGTGTTCTTTGCATCGATTTCTTCTTTAATAGAATTATCGGTTAAGTATAACTGTGATATTTCTCCGCCTATTCGTTCAATAGCCTCATTGTTATGGGAAATATTGTTTTCAAGAACGCTTATTGCGCCCTGAGCTTTTACACTTTCCTCATTTTGAGAGGAAATTCCCTGTCTCTTTTCTTCAATAAGTTCAGTTATACGGGAAAATTCTTCGCTGTTTTCGGTGGATTTAAGGTCAAAATCGGTTAATGCCACTTCTATTTGACGGTACTGCTCCTGAGCAATAGCAATCTTGGTTTCCTGAGCCCTGAGGTTTTCCTTAGAATGATTCAGGGTGTGAAGCCAAAGACCAATTTCAAGCTGCTTTTTATCCGCGGCAAGCTCAAGAAATTTCTCGGCTTTTTTGCTTTGCTCGGCAAGGGGGCCAACGCGCACCTCTAACTCCCCTATTATGTCCTTAAGACGCAGCAAATTATCCTCAGCAGCGGCAAGTTTGCGCTCTGCTTCGGTTTTGCGGTAGCGATATTTTGAAATACCTGAAGCCTCTTCAAAAATATCTCGTCTTTCGTGAGATTTAGAGCTAATTATGGAATCTATCTTTCCTTGTCCAATCATAGAATATCCGTCACGGCCAAGACCTGTATCCATAAACAGCTCGTGCACATCCTTAAGGCGGACGGTAACGTTATTTATTAAATATTCGCTTTCGTGTGAACGATAATACCTTCTTGTAACCGATACAAAATCATTATCAAAATTAAGTGTGCGGTCGGTATTATCAATATTAAGCGTAACCTCGCAAAAACCGTGAGGCTTACGAAGTGCAGTACCGCTGAATATAACGTCTTCCATAGATTGTCCGCGAAGGCTCTTGGTAGACTGTTCACCAAGCACCCAACGCACAGCATCGGATATATTACTTTTTCCGCTACCGTTTGGGCCAACAACGGCGGTAATTCCACGACCGAATTTTAGTGTTGTCTTATCCGCAAATGACTTAAAGCCTTGTATTTGTATAGAACTTAACAGCACTTTTCTTTACACATCCTTATCTCATATTGAGGAATATCCGCATCTCCTTTAACGCGAATATTATAACCTTTTTCTTTAAAATATAATATATTTTCTCTTTTTTGTCCTATTGCCTTTGAAACATCACAAGGAGGAACAAAAAGAGTATAATCCCCCTTAGGATACTTTAAAACTTCGTTTCTTATTATTCTTGAATCGCAAAGCTCCTTAAACGCAGGATGCCAAGGCCCTGCAACATAAGCATTTTCATCTATAGTATGAAGCCCTGTGCGAATAACGTTTATTTTTTTATCTCTGAACATCGAAAGAAGCTCCGCTACAAGCGAAACAGTTTCTTCAAGACCGGGAGGAGTATATACCCCTGCTCCCACATAATCTGCAAGTTTCGTGTTCTTAAGAATTATTGTCGGATAGATTCTAACGGTATCGGGAGATAATTCAATTATTTTTTTCGCTGTATAAATATCCTTTTCAAAGGAATCGGCATACAGTCCAGTCATCATCTGAAGGCCTAATGAAAAACCGTATGATTTAATAAGGGCGCTGGACTTTATTACGTCTTCGCAATTATGTCCTCTGTTATTGGCCAAAAGAACGTCATCACACATACTTTGCGCTCCAAGCTCAATGGCAGTAACACCATAATGCTTTAACGTCTCAAGTGTTTTCGTATCAATGGCATCAGGTCTGGTTGATACTCTAATTCCGACGATATTTCCTGCTTTAATATGCTCATATCCCGCTTCTAATAAAGAAACCTGATATTCCTTATCAATGGCGGTAAAGCTTCCGCCAAAAAAAGCAAGTTCTGTATTTTCAACATTAAAATTTGCCGTTTTCATTGCGGTAGCAACGGCATCGTGAACATCCTTAGCAGAGGGAGCTTTTACGCTGCCGGTTATAGAAAACTGATTGCAAAAGCTGCACTGATGAGGACAACCGATATGTGGCACAAAAATAGAAATGTTAGAATGTTTTTTGCTCATTCGCTTATTCCCATAAGCCCAAGGGCCTGTTTTGCCGCCATTTGCTCTGCCTGCTTTTTGCTTTTCCCAACTCCCGTACCCACTACGTTAGAATTAAGTCTTACTTCAACTGTAAAGCTCTTATCATGGTCGGGACCGCTTTCGGCTATAAGAATATAGGTAAGCCTTTCCTCAGGATTTCGCTGAATAATTTCCTGGAGTGAAGTTTTATAATCCTTAAAAACATCGTCGTCGGTGCTTTTAAGCTCCTCAAGAACAAAACGCATTACGTGTTTTCTGGCAACTTCCATACCGCCATCAAGGTACATTGCGGCAAGTACGGCCTCAAAGGCATCGGCAAGAATAGAAACTCGGTTTCTGCCGCCTGTTTGCTCCTCCCCTTTTCCAAGAAGAAGGAAGTCCCCGATACTGAGCTGCTTAGAGAATCCATATAACGACTTTTCACACACAAGTGAGGCTCTAAGCTTTGTAAGCTGACCCTCAGGCATATCGGGATAGGTTTTATACAGATAATCTGAAACAATAATTGATAATACCGAATCGCCTAAAAATTCAAGACGCTCGTTTGAAGAGTTGTGAGAGTGAGATTCATTAGCAAAGGACGAATGAGTTAATGCGTTTTTTAGCAGTTCACAGTTTTTAAATTTATAGTTTAAATTTTCCTCAAGCTTCTTCATTTTTAACCTCTGCACTAAGCTTGGCAATATCCTCACTTATAGCGCCAATAACGTTATTTTCAGTAAAAAGGATTGCCTGATTAACTGCGTTTTTAAATGCAACGGCATTAGAATTACCATGTGCTTTAATAACAGGCCTGGCCACACCAAGCAGTGGAGCACCGCCTACCTCTGAAGCATCCATTTTCTTTTTTATGGTCATAAGGCCGCCCTTTAAAATTCCAGCGGCAAGCTTATTGATTAAATTTTTATAGAATACACCCTTAAGCATCTTAAAAAGGGTTGATGAAGTTCCTTCAATAAGTTTTAAGGCAATGTTGCCGCTAAATCCATCTGTAACAATACCATCGCAAACACCCTTAGGCATTTCACGGGATTCAACGTTACCAATAAAGTTTATAGGTGCCTTTTCAAGTAGCTTATAGCTTTCCTGCTGAAGACTGCCGCCCTTGGTATTTTCTGTTCCTATGTTTAGAAGACCTATTGTTGGATTCTCTCTACCAACTACTTTGGTAAGATAAACACTTGACATTACACCAAACTGTGCAAGCATTTCAGGACGACATTCCGCATTAGCACCAACATCCATAAGCATATAGGATGCATCAGGGGAAGGTATCATAGATGCAAGCGCAGGACGTTTAACGCCCTTAATTCTTTTAACAATAAGGGTACCGCCAACAACAATTGCGCCTGTGCTTCCTGCAGAAACAAGGGCATCCGCTTTTCCTTCTGCCAAAGCACGGAAGGCAACGGCTAAGGAGGTATTTGAATTTTTCTTTAAAAGCGTTGTAGGCTCATCGTGCATATCAAACACATCGGGAGCATCAATTATTTCGTATTCTTTACCGCCAAAATCTATAGCATTTTCCTTTATACAGGCGTTTATCTTTTCAGTATCGCCGCAAAGAATCATTTCAATGCCATATTCTTTGGCGGCAAGGGCTGCGCCCTTTATAGCCTCTAACGGTGCGTTATCTCCACCAAAAGCGTCTATAATTATTTTCATAAAAATCCTCCTTAAAAGAGTTTATCAAAATACGAAAGAGAGCGTTTTGCAAGAGCCATATATCTTTCCCTTTTATCACGTATGTGCGGCTCAAGAGCCGGTAATATTCCAAAATTTGCCCCCATAGGTTGGAAATTCTCAACCAATGGGTCAGTTATATAACCAAGCAATGCGCCAATCATAGTGAATTTTGGAAGAATTAAGGGCTCTTCGCCCTTCAATTTTCTTGCGGCGTTTATTCCTGCAACTATTCCTGAAGCCGCAGATTCCATATATCCTTCCACACCTGAAAGCTGACCTGCAAAAAATACTTTTGAATTCTTTTTTAAAGATAAATCCTCATTTAAAAGCTTAGGTGAGTTGATAAAGGTGTTGCGATGCATAACGCCATAACGCATAAAATCGGCATTTTCAAGTCCGGGAATCATAGAAAAGACTCTTTTTTGTTCGCTAAATTTCAAATTTGTTTGAAAACCAACCAGGTTAAAAAGCGTTCCCTCACTGTTTTCTCTGCGAAGCTGAACCACAGCCCACGGTCTGTGCCCTGTTGCGGGGTCCTTAAGACCTACAGGCTTAAGGGGACCAAAACGAATAGAATCGTGTCCGCGTTTTGCAAGAACCTCTACAGGCATACAGCCCTCGTACACGGTAAGGGGCTTATCAAAATCCTTTAAAGGTGCACTTTCTGCATTAATAAGCTCGTTATAAAACGCTTCATACTGCTCCTTATTCATTGGACAGTTTATGTAATCGTCGTCACCCTTATCGTATCTGCTTGCGTAAAACGCCTTATAAAAATCAATACTTTCAGCGGTGACTATAGGTGCAGCCGCATCAAAAAAGTTTAGATTCTCTTCATTTGAATACTCTGCAATGGAGCTTGTAAGTCCACCGTCAGTCAAGGGTCCTGTTGCAACAACGGTAATCCCTTCTTCGGGAATAGTATCCATAACGGTATGAATTACGTTTATATTTTCATTTTCCTTAACTGCTTTGGTTATATCCTTTGAAAAAAGGTCACGGTCAACAGCTAAGGCACCGCCTGCGGCAACGCTTGTCCTATCGGCGGCATCAAGACATACAGATGAAAATCTGCGCATTTCTTCCTTAAGAAGTCCTGCAGCAGAATCTACCCTTGCTGCCTTTAAGGAATTTGAGCATACAAGCTCAGCAAACAAAGGACTATGGTGAGCCGGCGTCATTTTATCCGGCTTCATCTCGACAAGATCAACCTTAATTCCCTGTTTTGCAATTTGCAGTGCGGCCTCACAGCCTGCAAGGCCTGCACCAATTACAGTTATTTTTTCCATTTTATTTCTTTTCAGCCTTTTTTGCTCTTGTGGGACAATCGGCATTCATACAATATTTTCTGCCTCTTAGGCCTGATATGATATATCCTCCGCACTCCTTACAGATATCACCTGTAGGTATTCCCGGTGCGGCAAAATCACAAGCAGGATAATTAGAGCAGCCGTAGAATTTTTTATTTGTCTTTTTGGAGACGCGTCTAATAAGCTTTGCACCGCATTTAGGACAGGGTTGTTTAACCTCATCCTCAGGTACGGGCTTGGTATTTTTACACTCGGGATAACCCGGGCAAGCAAGGAATTTACCAAAACGGCTGCTTTTAATAACCATTTTACGGCCACATTTCTCGCAAATAACGTCGGTTTCCTCCTGAGGAACCTTTACGCGCTTTCCACCCATTGAATCCTCAGCCTTACTAAGCATAGATGCAAAATCTGAATAGAAATTACCAATGGTATCAATCCAGCCAAGCTCGCCTTCCTCAATTTTATCAAGCTGTTGTTCCATATTTGCGGTAAATTTAACATCAACTATCTTTTTGAAGTGCTCGGAAACAAGGTCGGAAACAACTGTACCAAGATTGGTAGGCTTTAAGGCCTTCTTTTCACGCTCGATATATGACCTTTGAATTATATTACCTATTATTGGAGCATAGGTAGAAGGACGACCTATACCGTTTTCATCAAGGGCCTTAATAAGGGTAGGTTCTGTAAACCTTGCAGGGGGCTGAGTAAAATGCTGATTGGGGATAAGCTCCTTAAGCTTTAAAACGTCACCCTCAGCCATCTCGGGAAGCATTACGCCGCCTGCTTCATCCTCATCCTTACCCTCTTCATAAATGGCGGTATATCCGTCAAATTTAACGCTGTAACCGCTTGCCTTAAACAGGTAATCTCCTGCCTTTATTTCAGCAGAAACGGTATCGTGGACGCAGTTAGCCATAAGGCTGGCAATAAAGCGGTCCCATATTAACCTATAAAGCTTATTTTGCTCGGGAGTAAGGTAGCGGGTTATAGTATCAGGCGAATGAACCACCATTGTAGGACGGATAGCCTCGTGAGCATCCTGTGCGCCTGCTTTAGTTTTATAGTATCTGTCGGTTTTAGGTATATACTTAGGGCCGAAAACCGCATTGATATAGGCCTTACCTGCTTCACGTGCTTCCTGAGAAATTCTAAGAGAATCGGTACGCATATAGGTTATAAGACCTATAGTGCCGTGACCGGGAAGCTCAATTCCTTCATAAAGCTGTTGAGCAACACGCATAGTACGTTGACCCGTAAAGCCAAGCTTACGGGATGCCTCCTGCTGAAGGGTTGAGGTTGTGAAAGGAGGAGCAGGCTGTTTATTGCGGACTCCTTTTTTAACAGAATCAACAACGTATTCCTGCTCGTTTAGTATTTCTACAAGCTTTTGAGCATCGTCACTGTTAGTAATATCAAGCTTATCCTGGCCAACCTTACCGTAAAATTTAGCAATAAAATTCTTTTTTGAAGCAACAAGCTTGGCATCTATAGTCCAATATTCATCGCTTACAAATTTTTCAATTTCACGTTCTCTGTCAACAATAAGCTTTAATGCAACGGTTTGAACACGTCCCGCAGAAAGACCGCTTTTAACCTTTTTCCAAAGAAAAGGGCTAAGCTTATAGCCCACTATTCTATCAAGAACTCTGCGGGCCTGCTGAGCGTCTACAAGGTCAATATTAATTTTTCTGGGGTCTGCCATACCTGCAAGAACTGCTTTTTCGGTAATCTCATTAAAGCAAACACGGTTTGCATCGTTCATATCAAGCGCAAGTATTTGGGCAAGATGCCAGGATATTGCCTCACCCTCACGGTCAGGGTCGGTTGCAAGATAAACAAAATCGCTTTCTGCCGCAGCCTCTTTAAGCTTTTTTATAAGCTCCTTTTTATCAGACATATTTATATACTGTGGCTTAAAGTTATTATCAATATCTACTCCTATTTTTGATTTGGGAAGATCTCTAACGTGTCCCATAGATGCAACAACGTTATAGTCTTTACCAAGATATTTTTTTATATTTTTTACCTTTGTAGGAGACTCAACAATTACAAGTTTTGACATAAAAACATCACCTATTTATTTTTAGTATATCTTCCGCCCGGTACTGCTTTAATATATCCCGAAAGTTCAAGCTCAGTAAAGGCGGCTATAATTTCTCCTGCTGAAAGACCTTCAACAAAAATATCATCCATAGTAAAAATTTCTGTATTCAAATTATTATACAACATTTTTGCTGATTTGGAAAGGTTTGATTTTAAATTTTGTGTATTTTTTGAAGAAGTTACCTTTTTTGTTGGATTAAATGCTTCTTCAATATTGATTTTATCAGGAAAACGCTGTAAATATTCATTAAAAATATCCATAGCAGATAAAAGTGGTATTGCACCGTCTCTAAGCAGCATATTAGACCCTGCACAGGTAGCGTCTCCTGCTCTGCCGGGAACAACGAAAACGTCCCTTCCCTCCTCAAGCGCTCGGTTTGCAGTTATAAGACTGCCACTTTTCTCAGGAGCCTCCACAACAACTACACCAAGAGATAGTCCGGCAAGTATTCTGTTCCTTACAGGAAAGGTCTTTTTGCCTGCAGGATACATCGGAGGATATTCACTGATTACGCAACCTGTTTTTTCAATTTCTGTACGCATTTTTTTATTTTCGTAAAGATAAGGATAGTCTAAACCGCATCCAAGCACGGCAACAGTTAATCCACCAACACATAGTGCCCCAAGGTGAGCGTTTCTATCTCCGCCACGGGCACCGCCGCTTACAACTATCATTCCTGCCTTTGCAAGGCGCAAGCCTAAGGAATAGGCACATTTTCCACCGTATTCTGTTATTTCACGTGTACCAACAACTGCAACGGTTGGGGTGTTATCAAAATCAGGGAAAGTGCCTCTATAATATAAGACGATAGGTGGAGATTCTATCTCACGAAGACATTGAGGATATTTAGGATCAGATATAGTAATAATATTGATTTTCCGCTTTTTACAGTCTTTGATTATTTGTTTAGCATCGTTAAGGGTTGTCTCGGTTATTCTTTTAATATCCATCTTTGAAAAAACGTTAGATAGAGCAAGGATGTTTTCATCGGCTTTGAAAATATTTTCACTGTTGCCATAAAATTCCAAAGCTTGCTTCAATTTCTTTTTACCAAAACCCAGAGCACGCTGTAACCAAACATCATATATCATCATTTTACCATTTCCCACATAACTATGGCTGCTGCAACGGAAGCATTAAGGGATTCCACCCTACCTGCCATAGGAATTGTAATTCTTTTATCACATATACTGATAACTTCATCGGTTAGACCTGAGCCCTCATTACCAATAAGAGAAATACATCCCCCTGCGAAGGATACATCTGTAATTTTTTCGGCGTTATCTACCACACAGGCGTATTTCATAAGCTCACAGCCTTTAAGTGTGCTCACAAGGTCATCAGTAATAAATACAGGCATACGAAGAACGGTGCCCATAGACGCACGAAGAACCTTTGGGCTGTAAGGGTCACACCCATCACTTGAAACTATAATACCCTTTATTCCCAAAGCCTCACTGCTTCGGCAAATGGCTCCCAAGTTTGATGGGTCGCCAATATTTTCAAGGGCAATATATTTTCCGTTTTTATCAAATTCAAAGCTATCGTTTTTTTGCATACGACAAACAGCCAAAACGCCCTGTGGTGTTTTGGTATCGGATATCTTATTAAACAGCTGTTCGCTTATTTCAAAGCTTTCGTCAGAATTATCAATAAACTTATTTATAATTTCTTGATTCTTTTCACGAAAACCTTGAGTAAATAGTATTTTTTCAAAATGAACATTGTTTTCTAAGGCATCAGCACACAGACGCATACCCTCAAGAACGAACATTTCACATTCATGACGAAAACGTGAGCTCCCTTGAAGTTTTGCTATGTTTTTTATCAGTTGATTATCTTTAGCTGTGATAAGAACTGTTGCTTTCAATGTGATAACTCCCTTAAAATTAAAATGAAAAACTTCGCCTGAGTGTTAAAAACTCAGGCGAAGAGCCTTATTTATCAAGTGCTTTTTTTGCAGCTTTTGCAAGAGTAGCAAAACCGGCAGCATCATTAACTGCAAGCTCAGCTAACATCTTACGGTTAATCTGAACGCCGGCCTTCTTAAGACCATTCATAAATGTAGAATAGTTCATTCCGTTAATTTTTGCAGCTGCAGAAATACGAGTAATCCACAGGCGACGGAAATCTCTCTTCTTGAGGCGACGACCGATATAAGCATAGTTACCGGACTTCATTACTGCCTCTTTAGCGGTTTTAAAAAGCTTAGATTTTGCACCAAAGTAACCCTTGGCAAGCTTTAATGTCTTTTTTCTTCTTTTGCGTGTAGCTAACGCACCCTTAACACGAGCCATTTGCTGTAACCTCCATTATCTGTTAATCTTATTTGTAAGGAATCATTTTCTTTACCTTTGCAACGTTGGTTACATCGGCAACAACTGTCTTACGAAGATTTCTCTTACGCTTTGTAGTTTTCTTGTTGAGAATGTGTGATTTGTAAGCATGTGCACGCTTAACCTGACCGGTTTTGGTAAGTTTAAAGCGCTTTTTTGCACCGCTGTGGGTCTTGATCTTAGGCATTTTATATCCTCCCTTAATTTAATTACCTTACTTGTTTGTTTTGGGAACAAGGAACATAAGCATATTACGTCCCTCCATTTTAGCGGCCTTTTCAACCGTAGCTGCTTCAGCACAATATTCTGCGAAGCGATTCATAATTTCAAGGCCTATTTCCGGATGACCAAGTTCACGGCCACGGAAACGAATAGAAACCTTTACTTTGTTACCGCTTTTCAGGAAAGAGATAGCGTGGTTACCTTTTGTTTCAAAATCATGGGTATCAATACCAAGACCAAGGCGTATTTCCTTGAGCTCAATTACCTTTTGATTTTTTCTGGCTTCCTTTTCCCTTTTAGCCTGTTCAAAGCGATACTTTCCGTAATCCATAATTTTGCATACAGGCGGATCAGCATTAGGTGAAATGTTTACAAGATCAAGGTCACGGGCATATGCAGCCTCAATAGCATCCTTAATAGGTAAAATTCCAAGCTGTGAACCGTCTGAATCGATTACGCGAACCTCTTTGAATTTAATGCTTTCGTTAATCGGCAATTCTTTGCTGCTAATGGTTAAGCACCTCCAAAACATATAAAACAAAAACGTGAACAGAAAATTTCCGTTCACGCATAATAAGCACAATTACACCCTATAATAAGGACTTTTTTGTAACCTATTGACCCGTTCAGTAAGCCTTGCGGGTGAGAACGAAAAAACAGTTCTGCTTTGTTGTAAAGGTATTTTAACACCTAATTATGAATTTGTCAACACTTTTTTATTCAATTATCAATTCCTGAATTGAACGGAACTGATAATTGACATTTTTCAAAAGCTCCGGTTTTTTAAGAGCCTTAACAGCTCCTTTAACAACACTATGCTCAGGGTCATCACAAATATGAACCTTAGTACCTATATAATTACTTAAAAGAACGTCCATACCGTAAAGCTTGGAGCCGCCTCCCGAAAGATATAAGCCTGTCTCCATAATGTCGGCCACCATATCGGGATCCGTTTTTTCAAGAACCTTTCTTACAGCATTGCATATACTGTAGGCACAGTCCACAAGCGCGGCGTACACCTGTGTAGATGAAATTTCAAAGGATTCAGGCATACCTGTAAACACGTTTCTTCCCCGAGCAATCATAGCAAGCTCTACAGGGCGTTTTACGGCACAGCCAATCTGTTTTTTAATGTTTTCAGCCGTTAGATTACCAATAATGATATTGTACTCACGTCTAACGTAACGAATAATCAACTCGTCAAAATCAAAGGAACCTGTTTTAAAGCAATCGCACTGAGCAATACCACCTAAGGATAAAACGGCAATATCGGTAACACCTGCTCCAATATCAACCACCATATATCCCTTAGGTGTTGTAAAATCCAAATCTAAGCCAAAGGCTATTGCCAGGGGACATTCTATTACCGAAATATTTCTTCCGCCGCTTTCCTCAATAACGTTAGCGAGAGAATGGTGTTGCAGCTCGGTTAAGCCCGTAGGAAGGGTTGCTATTATTTTGGGACGGATAATTTTACTGCCAAATGCTTTTTGCATATAATTCTGAAGCATAATTCCTGCAGTATCATAATCCGATATAACCCCCCGCTGAATAGGAAAAACGCACTCAAACGTATCCGGCGTTCTGCCTAAGGTTTGCTTAGCCTTTTCACCAAAATATATAGGCTCCCAGGTTTCTGCATCAACGGTTACTGCGCTGGGGCGCTCCAACACAATTTTTGAACTTGAAAACAATACGGTTTTTGATGAGCCTAAATCAATTCCTATTTCGGTTGCCATTTTTATCACCACTCTTATTTTTTATTATATCCTTTTTCTTCGCTTTTTTCAACCACGGATTTGTGATAAGTGCAGTTACGCAATAAACGTTCTCGGCCCCTGCCAGCATTAACTGTCTTGAACATTCATCAATGGTAGCGCCAGTAGTTTTAACGTCATCTACTAAAAGAACGTTTTTAAAGTTGATTTTCTTTTTGCAGTAATATCTTCCCTTTATATTTGAATAGCGTTCCGTTACACTTTTAATTTCGTGTTGAATTTTCTTTTTTCTATGTGAAAAAAGAACGGAAGTATCGGTTTTTATGCCAAGTATACGCGAAAGCTCTTTGGCAAGAATTTCACTTTGATTATATCCTCTTTCGGCCTTTTTAAGGTAGAACATTGGCACAGGACAAATAACGTCAAACTTTATATTTTCAAAGTGTTTATTTACAACCTTTGCCATTTCCTTAGCAAAGAACACCGCATTAGAGGAACGGTTGTGAAACTTTATATCATATAGACCCTTTTGTGCCAAGCCCTCGTTTAAAAAGGGTGCAACAATGCCGCGAAACCTGTAAACGCGAAATTTACATTCACAATATTTCTGCTGCTGCCCGCACCAGGTACATATTTTGTCGCCGTTGCGTTCTATCGCATTTTTGCAAGCATCACAAAGGTCATCCTCTTCATTTATAAGCTCCTTGCAACACACGCATTTTTTAGGATAGATAAGTGCAATCAGTCCGTTGAACATATTTTCAAGCTTCATTGTTCAGTTCCCAAAGAATTGTTTTAAGAAGTGTATAACGCAGGGTTTTTTTATTATTTTCTATCATTTGATTAAATATTGCCTCACTACCCACTATAATAAGCATTTTCTTGGCACGGGTAACGGCAGTATACAACAAATTTCTGTAACGCAGAAGCGATGGTGTGTCAAGAAGGGGTAAAATAACACACTCAAATTCGCTTCCCTGACTTTTATGTATTGTAACGGCATACGCAGGCTCAAGCTCACCATAATCCTCGGAATAATAGGTAGCCACACGGTCGTCAAAGCGCACCTTCATAAAGCCCTCACGTGTATCTATTTTTTCAACGGTGCCTATATCACCGTTAAAAATCCCACCGCCTGTTTCACCGTCATCCTTGACCCAACCGATATCATAGTTGTTTTTTATTTGCATAACCTTATCGCTCTCACGAATATAGGCACCCTTATAATATACTTCCTTTTTTCCTTTATCCTGAGGGTTTACAGCACTTTGCAATATGCCGTTCAGATTGACTGTTCCAAGAGCAGTTTTTCTTGATGGACAAAGAATCTGAATATCATTTTGGGGAACGTAACCGTAGCTTTCAGGCAGACGACCGGTATATAAATCATATATCAGCCTGCAGGCATCCTCCACATCATTTTTTCTTAGGAAAAATAAATCGGTATCACGGTTGGTAAAGCGAATAGCCTCACCGCTAATTATGGAGTGGGCAGCTTTTACAATATCGCTCTGTCCTGCCTGACGAAATATTTTATGAAGCTTACAGGTATCAAACAATCCCGAATCTATAATATCGTTTAAAACGTTTCCTGCACCAACGCTTGGAAGCTGGTCAACATCACCTACAAGTATTATTCGGCAATTAAGCTTAAGTGCCCTAAGTAAGCCTTCAAAAAGAGGAACGTCAACCATAGACATTTCATCTACAATAATAACGTCACAGCTAAGGGGATTTTTCTCATTTCGTGAAAACTGCTGCTTGTCCCCTTCACCCCACTCAACCTCTAAAAGGCGATGGATTGTTTTTGCTTCCTTACCGGTAAGCTCTGACATACGCTTAGCAGCCCTGCCTGTGGGTGCGGCAAGCTCAACCCTTATATCCTTTCTTTCAAATAACTCTATTATTGCATTTAAGGTTGTTGTTTTTCCTGTACCGGGACCGCCTGTAAGTATGAAAATACCGTTACGGCAGGCTCTTAGCACCGCATCACGTTGCGCTTCATCCAGCTCAACCTTCATTCTTTGTTCAATATAATCTATCTCAAGCGGGTCTACTGTAATATCAGGCCTTGAGTAGTTGTTAAGTGCGGTAAGCTTTGCAGCTATGAAATTTTCGGCGTTATAGTATGCCCCGAGCGAAAGAAATTCGGCTCCGTCAACCTCCTTAGAGGTTACCCGCAGCACGTTAATAAGGGTATCGCAAGCCGCGGAAACGTCATCCTTTTCGCAGGAGAGCAGATTGCTGCTTACCTCAAGAACCTTTTCTCTTGGCAGACAGGTATGTCCATTCATTAGATTTTTACGCAAAACGTACTCAACGCCTGCGCAAATTCTGTTTTTATTAGCCGCATCTATGCCAAAGCTTTCTGCAATTTCCTCAGCAAGTTCAAAGGGGAAATCAATTTTTTCATTACAAAGAATATATGGGTTTTCCTGAATCAGAACAACGGCATTATCGCCAAGGACCTTATAAACCTTAATGGCAGAAGGGGCAGAAACGCCAAAGCGTCCCAGAATAAGCATAATTTCCCTTACGCCAAACTGCCTTTTATACTCCTCCCCTATTTTTTGAGCCTTTTCGGGAGAAATACCCCGTATCATTGCAAGCTCCTCCGGGGAGTATTCTATAACCTCAAGAGAACGATCCCCAAAGCGCTCAACAATTCGCTGAGCGGTTGAAGGTCCAACGCCCTTTATGCTTCCTGAAGCTAAATATCGCAAAATAGATGCGGCAGTAGTGGGCATCTTTTTTTCTGCAGAAAGTACTTTAAACTGTTGACCGTAAGTGGGATGTACTATATACTCACCCGTAAGAGAAACTACGTCACCCTCGTTTATAAAGAGAAGCTCTCCAACAACAATCACACTTTGCTTTCCGTTTTTAAGCGTTGCAACAGTGTATCCGTTTTCGGAATTTTTGTAGGTAATATGTTCAATTGTACCATCAAGGGTTTGCAGAACTTCCTGATTTTCCATTTTTATCCTCTTTTAAACCGTCAATAATCTGTAAAAGTGTGGACCTTGAGCAAATATAAATATTCTTATATTGCTTTACCGCTTCTACGCAGTATTTACTTGTTTCGGCATCAAGCGAATCACTTAAAAAAACAATGCTGTCCGCGTAATCCTTTCCATTCCATCGATACTTTTCAAGTGTATAATTTAGTTGTTTTTTTGCATCGTCTTCACTAAGAAAGGTTAAAATAATATTTTTCCTTTTTCCTCTTCTTTTGTAAAGCAAAAGCTTAATACCGTGTAAAACCTCGCTTAGTCCCAAAGCAAAGAAAAAAGACACAAAAACAGCGAATATAAACTCAAACAATTTCCTCACCCAAAACATAATATGCTTAAGGTGAGGAAACTGACAAAGGTTAATTATTTACTCTCTTTAACAACAACGACCGCAGTGTAGGTGCCTACCTGCCAAACAGAAGAAGATTTTGTGCAGAAAATTTTAACAGGTACGGTATATTCACCGGCAGATTTTCCAGATAAATCTATCTGGGCGCGGAAATGAGTATTATCAAGAGTGCGCAATACAGAGGAGGGACCGCATATTTTAACGTTTTTAATAGAATCAGAAACGGTTCCTTCAAGACCGCTTGCGCTATTAACGCAATTATAATTAGAAACAGTAAACATCTTTTCAGAATAACCCCGTAAATTAAATGAAACGGTTACTGCCTGAATATTATCCAGAATACGAATACCATCGGGTAAAACGGGAGCCATATCAAATGATTTAGCAGAAACGCTGACCTTATTAAAGTCAATAGGGGATAATTCAATAACATTTAAGGAATCTATCGTTTCCGGAGGTCCAATAACACTTACTTCCTTATGGGATAAGGTAAAATCAATATCATTGGTAAGTGTAACAGGAGCATTAGTGAAGGTTGCCTTTAGGCTAACAGTTTTCTTTTTGGAAATAGGAATAGAAACCTTTACCTTATCAAAGCTCAATGTGAACAAGGATTTATCAAGCTCCGTGCCTTGCGCGTCAAGAAGCTTAATATCAGCGTCAAAGCTTTCAGTTTGACTTAGTGTTTTATTAACCTCAGCATAGGCCACTACAGAAGCTATTTTAGACATTTCGGTTCTGGGGCCCTTAATAGATATGGTATTTTCTCCTGCATTACTTATTGCCGCAGCCTCAGCAATAAGGCCTTCACTTGCAACTGCACCCTTTACGGAAGTATCAATCACAAAATCTTTGGTATCGACGTAATCGAAGCGAACAGTAAGTGAAGAAGGCGTAACGCTTATAAATTCATAACCTGCCGTTGAGCTTCCACGCATAGGTGTAAGCTTTAGGGTGTATTCACCGGGCTGTGTAACATCGGAAAGTGAAGGCGAAACGTAAATATCGTTTTCACTAAGCTCAGAAACAATATAGGTGGGCCCGCTGACCCTCACGTCTACCTTCTGTCCTATTCCGCCTGAAACTACATCCATTCCCATATCGCCTACAATGGTGCCCTTAACCGCAACGTTAACGGTAACACTTACGGTTGACTCCCTTACAGGGGTTTGATCAACAGTAATTACAAGCCAAAAAATAAAGGCAGTTATAAAAGAAAAAGGAATAATAAATTTTTTGTTGTAAAAAAGCTCACTCAGAGAGTATTTACCGAATATTTTCATTATTCTTCCCTCCCTGTTTCATTTTTTTCATCCTTATTCTTCTGCTTACCAAGCGACTTTATAGTTGTCTTCAAACGGCCAAAAATACCTTTTTTTTCGATCTGCTCACCGTCAAGAAGCTCTGCTGAAAGCTTTTCTCTCAGGCTTTCGGTAGTATAATTTCGTGTAATACTGCCATTAGATGCCACCGAAACGATTCCCGTTTCCTCGGATACTATAACAACCACTGCATCGGAGTTTTCGCTCATACCAATGGCCGCACGATGCCTTGTACCGAGATGGAGACCGATATTTTCATTTTGGGATAATGGTAAGATACATCCCGCAGCAAGAAGTCTTCCGTCACGAACTATCATTGCACCGTCGTGCAGTGGAGATTTGGGGTAAAAAACGTTTGCTATCATCTGGGGGGATGCCGAAGCATCAATCACGGTACCTGTGTTTACAATTTCACCAAGAAGCGTATTCTTTTCAAAAACAATAAGAGCTCCAACCTTTTGCTTAGACATACCAGCCGTTGCCTGACAAACGGCCTCAATACATTTGGTTGCGTTTTCCCTTTCCTCCTCAGGTGTTTGTCCTTTAACAAAATTGCTGAAATTACTCCGTCCAACCCTTTCAAGTGCACGACGAAGCTCCGGTTGAAAGATAATAGCAACAACAATAAGTGCTGATTCAAAAACCGTACCGAGAAGCCATTGAAGACTACCCAGCTTTAGCCATTTTGCAAGAAGGACAACAACAATGAGTATTGCAATACCCTTAACAAGCTGACCCGCCCTTGTTTCACGCAAAAAACCTATTGCCTTATAAACGAGATATGCTATTACCAAAATGTCTATAATATCAAAAACTGTGATATGGCTTACCGCATAAAAGAGCTGACTCCACAAAGAAGAAATGGATTCAAAAACCTTTTCCATTACTCACATTCCTTTACTATTTAAATACAGTATAATTTTAACATATTTGATTCTTTGTATCAATAGATTTATTTTATTTTTCTTGTAAAATCTTTATTTTTTAGCACATTTAACAAATAATCTATATTTTTATTATTATTAAATACACCTGTGGAAATTCTAACGGTACCAAAATTCAAAGAATCAAGCATTCTATGGGCCAAGGGAGCACAATGAAGCCCCCCTCTTACGGCTATGCCATATTCATTTAAGACCTCTGCTACCCTATTACTTTGAACATTTTTAAGATTAAAGGACAAAACGGGGGCAAATCTTCCTTTTTGCGGGAAAGGAGTATATAATACCGCGTTACTTATTTTATTTATACCCATATATGCTCTTTGAATCAGCGAAAGCTCGTGAGAATATATTGTGGATATGCCCTTTTTATTCACAAAATCAATACCTGCTGATAATCCAAACACAGCAGGAACGTTAAGTGTTCCGCTTTCAAGCCTGTCAGGAAGAAAAGATGGTTGTTCGGATAATGCCGAGGCAGAGCCTGTACCCCCTTCAATAAGCACGTTATCTATCCTTTTATCCGCCACAAGAACTCCTACACCCATTGGAGCGTAAAGACCTTTGTGTGGCGCAACACACAAGTAATCTATACCAAATTCCGCAATATTTATATCAATAATTCCCGCACTTTGAGCAGCATCCACCGCAAACAAAATATTATGCTCCTTACATAGGGCGCCTAATCTTTTTATGGGGAGTATAAACCCCGTAACATTTGAGGCATGTGTGCATATTATAAGTGTTGTTTCTCTTTTAATTTTTCTCCTGAAGTTTTCAACCGTTTCATTATCATCAGTAAAAGAAACGTGTGCAACATCATACTCAATTATTCCGTTTCTTTTCAAGCTTTCAAGGGGACGTATTACAGCATTATGCTCTAAATCCGAAGTAATAACGTGGTCCCCTTTTTTTAAGACTCCTTTTAACACCGTATTGATCGAATGGGTGCAATTCAGTGTAAATATAACGTTTTCAGGATGTGAATATTTAAAAAAATCTGCAATTTTTTCACGGCAGCTATAAATTCTTTCTGCCGTTTTTACAGATAAGGTATGCCCGCTTCTACCTGGATTCGCACTGAAATTTTCAAGAGCAGTTAAAACCGCATTTTTTACCACCGCAGGTTTTTGACCGCTTGTCGCAGAATTATCTAAATACAGCATATCTGACACCGCCGTAATTAGATTTTTCTAATATCTAAAATTTTAATATCGTTATTATTTAGAATGCTTTTTATTATCTGTGTATCTCCAAACGTCAAGATACCGTAACCGCAACCAATCCTGTCGCCGGCAGTTATTCGTTCGATGGAGGCCTTGTACCCCATTCTGCGCAATAAATCCCGACCCTTTATAGCATAAGTTATGGTACCTGTCACAATTATAAATTTTTCCAAATATACCACTCACTTTGAATTAAAACTAAAATCAATATATACTATGTGGCAATAACTTAAATGGACAAAAAAGGATGCCCGAAGGCATCCAAAAAATTATAGTTTATCAAAGGAAAGCTTACCCGTTTGAAAAAGTTTAATAATTATTATCAACACAACAGGTACAGCCAACATACCAAGGAAGCCGAACAAACGAAGTCCAACAAACATAGAAACAAGTGTAATTAAAGGATGAAGTCCCATTTGTTTTCCTATTATTCTGGGTTCAAGGAAGTTTCTTACAACTGTAATAACCAAATAAAGAATAATAAGAGCCAATGCCGCCCAAACGTTGCCGCTTATGAGCCTGATAAGTGCCCAGGGAATAACAACCGTTCCCGTACCTAAAACAGGCAAAATATCAACTATTGCAATAATGGCGGCTATTGCTATGGGATAAGGATAACCAAGCAGAGTAAGACCAATTGACAATTCTACAAAGGTTATAAGCATTAAAAGCATATAACCACGGAAAAATTTAAAAATATTTTCCCAAAGCATTGTGCGAACCTCAACGTAATTATCTACGTATTTTTGCGGGAGTATGCTTTTGATATATTTTTTAATATTTCCGTAATCCTTTGCAATGTAACAGCTTGCAACAATGGTAACTATTATGGTTATAATAATGGAAGGAACAGACTTAGCAATTCCCGTAGCGGAACTGCCCAAGCTTCCTGTAATAAATTGAACAACTGTGTTAACAAGAGAATTTATTACCGAGCCTATATCAAGGGAGGCCGCCAAATCATCAGGTAAGGATGCTGTGAAATTTGAAAATTTGCCGTTGAAGCTATTTAAAGTCTCCTGAATTTTGGGAAGATATTCGGGTATTTTAACAACAATATCCGAAGCAAAGGAATATAATTTTATCGCCAAAAAGCTCACAATTACAACAAGAGCAATATAAAAAACAAAAACCATTGAAGCAGCACTTATACCACTTTTGATTTTAGTTTTTCTTTCAATAAATTCTGAAGGCTTTTGAACAAGTGCAGCCAAAGCAATTCCTATAATAAAAGGAAAAAGATAGGACAGTAAAAACTTAAAAACAATATAAATTAGCGCTATGGCAACAATTGCAAAAAGTATGTTAATTAAAAATTTTTTCTTTCCCTCTAACGTCATTAAAACACCACCTAATATATTCATTTTAACCTATTTTTTCCATATTATCAACAAAAATAATTAATATGTAACAAAATCTTAAAAAATGGTTGCAAAATTCAACTTAATGGTTTATAATTAAGTACAATTGTTTTTGATTGGTGGACATTATATGACAGATTATCAATTTTTACTGATTAAAACTGATGCGCTGCCACCCGTTTATAAGAATGTACTATCTGTAAAAGAAATGTTGGCAAAAGGTGAAGCTTCAAATATAAGTGAAGCCATAAAAAAAGCCGGCATATCACGAAGTGCATATTATAAATATAAGGATTGTGTGTTTGGTTATTCAGGAGAAAAGGATAATAAAACAATGACCCTGAGCGTTGTTTTATCGGATAATGCAGGCAAGCTTTCCGCATTAACGGCTTTCCTTTATGAAATAGGCGCAAATATTCTTACCGTAAACCAAAGTCATCCTGTAGACGGTACAGCAGTTGTTAACATCTCTTTGCGAACGGAAAACGTTGACATTCCTTTATCCCAGCTTCCGGAAAAAATAAAAACTGTTGACGGCGTTATTTCCGTTAAAAACCTATAAAGGAGGAAAAAAGATGATTGAAGTTGCAATTATGGGTCACGGCGTTGTAGGCTCCGGTGTTGCAGAAATTCTCTTAAGTCACCGCGCTTCTATAGCCGCCAAGGCCAAAAATGAAATCAATATAAAATATATTCTTGATTTACGCGATTTTGAAGGTCTTTCCTACAGTGATAAATTCATTAAGGATTTTAATATTATTCTTCGTGACCCCGAAATCAGAGTTGTTGTTGAGGTTATGGGCGGCATAAATCCTGCTTATGATTTTGTTAAATCCTGTTTATTAAGCGGTAAAAGCGTTGTTACCTCTAATAAGGAGCTTGTTGCCGCCAAGGGCGCTGAGTTGCTTAAAATAGCCAACGAAAAGAATGTTAATTTCCTTTTTGAGGCAAGCGTAGGCGGAGGAATTCCCGTTCTTAGACCTATAGCACAGTGTCTTGTTGCCAATGAGCTGACTGAAATTGTAGGTATTTTAAACGGCACAACAAACTTTATACTTACAAAAATGATAAATGAAAATATGTCCTTTGATGATGCCCTAAAGCTTGCTCAAAAGCTGGGTTATGCGGAAAAGGATCCTACCGCAGACGTTGAAGGACACGATGCCTGCAGAAAAATATGTATACTTGCTTCCCTTGGCTTTGGAAAACATGTATATCCAAATCAAGTACAGACCGAAGGAATAACAAACATAGGACTTGACGACGTTGAATATGCGGATAAATTTAATTACGTTATTAAGCTTATAGGTCACGCCAAAAAGCTTGATAACGGCCAGATAACCGCCAACGTATATCCTGCCCTTATCAGCCGAAACAATATGTTATCCGGTGTTAGCGATGTATTTAATGCAGTTATGGTTTACGGTGATGCTATAGGTGAAGTAATGTTCTATGGCCGCGGCGCAGGAAAATCCCCCACGGCAAGCGCGGTTGTTGCCGACGTTATTGACTGTGTAAAGCATCTTGTTGCAAGAAAATACCTTTCCTGGGAGGAAGGCGATAATTCTTATGTAGCCGATAGCAGCACAGGTCTTACAAAGCTTTATATACGTGTAAAAACCGATGATATTAAAAAATTATGTGATAGTATTGATGAGCTTTTCGGTAAGGAAACCTTCAAGATAAAAAACAATACCGAAAACGAAGTTGTTTTTATAACCGAATACGACATTGAAAGCAAGCTTAAAAGTAACCTTGATAAGCTTCAAGGTGTTACAAATATTAAAGTGCTTCACGTTTTAGACTAAGAGGAGGGTTCTTATGGCACTTATTGTAAAAAAATTCGGCGGAAGTTCTGTTGCCAATGCCGAGCGTGTAATGAATGTTGCAAACATTATTACCGATGATTATAAGAAAGGCAACGACGTTGTGGTTGTTGTTTCCGCACAGGGTGACACAACCGATGATCTTATAGAAAAAGCAAAGGAAATAAATCCTGCAGGCGCTTCAAAGCGTGAAATGGATATGCTCCTTTCCGCAGGCGAACAAATCTCCATTGCTCTTCTTGCTATGGCTATTGAAAAAATGGGCTTTCCCGTTGTTTCTCTGCTTGGCTGGCAGGCAGGCTTTGAGACCGACTCTAATTATTCAATAGCAAGAATTAAGCGTGTTAATCCTGAAAGACTTCGTGCTGAAATTTCTAAAAAGCATATTGTAATAGTTGCAGGCTTCCAGGGCGTAAATAAATATGACGACGTTACCACGTTAGGCCGAGGTGGTTCCGACACAAGCGCCGTTGCTATTGCCGCGACTCTTCACGCTGACCTTTGTCAGATATACACCGACGTTGACGGCGTATATACTGCTGACCCCCGTAAGGTTAAGGGCGCAAAAAAAATGGATGAAATAACCTATGATGAAATGCTTGAGCTTGCCACACTCGGTGCCCAGGTACTTAACAATCGTTCGGTTGAAATGGCTAAAAAATACAACGTTGAGCTTGAGGTTCTTTCAAGTCTTGAAAGAAAGCCCGGTACAATAGTAAAGGAGACAGTTAAAATGGAAAAAATGTTAATTCGCGGCGTTGCAAGTGATAAAAACGTATCAAGAATATCGGTAGTTGGTCTTAAGGATACTCCCGGTGTTGCATTTAAAATATTTAATGAGTTGGCTCAGGCAAAGGTAAACGTAGATATTATACTTCAGTCTGTAGGTCGCGACGGAACAAAGGATATCTCCTTCACCGTTTCAAAAGAGCAGTACCACGATGCAGTAAATGCTCTTTCCAAGCTTAAGGAATCCCTCCACTTCCAGAACATTGTTCATGATGAAAGCGTTGCAAAGGTTTCTATTGTCGGCTCAGGTATGGAATCGCATCCCGGCGTTGCATCAAAAATGTTTGAGGCACTTTATGATGCAGGCATCAACATTGAAATGATATCTACCAGTGAAATTAAAATATCCGTTCTTATCAATATTGAAGATAATGATAGAGCGGTAAGCGCAATTCACGATAAATTTATAGGTTAAAAAACAAAAATAAAACCTCCTGTAGGAGGTTTTATTTTTTTATTGTTGTATTATTAAATTCCACCTTAAGCCCATGGTAAGGATATTCTATACTTAAAGGCAATCCTGTTTGTGCAATAGTAATTTTATAATATTTTTCATCCTTTGCAGATTCAATGCAAAAACCGTCATTCTTCTTGGATGCAGGAGCCATACGTCGTTTTGCGTCTGTTATAATAGTGAAAATATCGCTCGCTACTCCTCCGAAAGGCAAGGTGCCGGAATTTGGAGTATAATATAGCCCCTTATACTCAGCGGTTATTCCCGTCTCCTCAACGGAAAACTTCATACCTGAAATGTTATCAGGCTCAATAACGGTAAGAACAAGAGCGCCTTGCTCACTTATTGCGCCCTCACAAAGAAACTGTTCATTATAAAAATTTATTTTTGCTGTAAACGTAATTCCTGAAAGAACAGGTTTAACATTATTTGCCGAATTACTGCAGCCACACAAAAATATAACCAAACCCAGAAATACAGCAATTTTCTTCAAAAAATATCGCTACCCTTCCAATGACTTAAACAGCCTTGGCAAAGCCTCAATTATATCACCGGGTAAAAGGGAAATTTGTGACGTTTCCTTAGCAACTATATCTCCTGCTTTTGAGTGGAGATACACTGCTGCCAAAACCGCATTTTTTACGGACATTCCCTGTGCAAGGAAGGAAACCATCATACCTGCAAGCACATCACCGCTTCCTCCCGTAGCCATACCGGGATTGCCTGCAGTGTTTATGTATACCTTTGAATCCGGAAAAGCAACAACGGTATTGGCGCCCTTCAAAACAACCGTAACACCGTATTCTTTGGCAAAACGAGTTGCATATCCTATGCGGTCACTGTTTATCTTATCGGAGGTTGTTTTACATAATCGGGCCATTTCCCCGGGATGAGGAGTAAGCACTACGCTTTTTTTAGACTGTTTAATAATATCTATGTTACATGACAGTGCATTTATTCCATCCGCATCAATTACAATATGACTTTGGTAGTTTAATATAACGTCTCTCAGCAGACAATCTATCCCGTTGCCTTTTCCTACACCACAGCCAAAAAGAACCGCATTTGCATTTTGAAGCTGAGTATTTATTTTTAGATATGTATCCGGATTAAAGATAGATTTGTCACCTGTCTCTACGGGAACAAAAACCGCTTCAGGTGCAGCGCCTGCTACAATAGGATATATATTATCAGGCAAAATTGTTTTAACAAGTCCCGCACCCGAGCGCAAGGCCGCACGTGTGGACAGTATTGCGGCACCTGCCATACCGTATGAGCCTGCTATAACGACAGCAGTACCAAAACTGCCCTTGTGAGAGTTTTTATCTCGTTTTGGAAATGTAGGTGCCTCAATAATTTCAGGACAGTTCCTTACCGATTCAATTAAATCCTCAGGAACGCCTATTGCGCAGTTTATGACCTCGCCGCAAAAGGATGACGCCGGGGGATGAATATGGCAACGCTTATAGCCGATAAAGCTTATTGTCATATCCGCCTTAAAAAAATCTGTGGAACAAAGAGCGGTATCACAGTAAATGCCACTTGGAATGTCAATGGCAATTCGGTAAGCGCTTAGTGATGACATAAATTTAAATGCATTACAAATTGCCGTATCAGGCGTACGGTTAAAGCCTATTCCAAATACGGCATCAACAATAACGTCTGCTCCTTCAAGCAAGGATTTTGCTTTTTTTGTATCATCAAAATAATCATAAATATGCACACCGCATTCCATAAGCTTTTTGCACATAGCGGAAGAGTTTTCGGTAACCGGCAAGCCTAAAAGCCTGATAACGTTAACCTGTGCACCATTTTCAAAAAGCTTACGTGCAATAACAAAGCCGTCTCCCCCATTATTGCCGTTTCCGCAAACAATGGTAAAGGTTTTCCGACTTAAATCAAAACGCTGCCGTATAATACGCGCAGCGGCACTGCCTGCGTTTTCCATAAGCCGCAGTTTGGATATGCCTCGCACAACGGTAGCGTCTTCTAAAAATTTGATTTGCTCTGAGGTAAAAACCTTCATATAATTCACCCGAATTTTTTATTTTTTAAAAAAATCCCCTGCAATAATACGCGGAACGCTTCCACTCATACCTTGCCTCATACGCGCATCGGGAGCAAATACAACAATGACCTTACCACGCTTTGAATGATCAACAAGAACAAAGCAAGCATTCTCATCATCGGTATTGCAATATATTTCCATTTTAGCGTTATTTATTACAGGAGGTGCGGCAGGATTGAATTTTTCAATTCGCTGAATATCCTTGCAGGCAAAGGTTATCATGCGCTTTCTGGAGTTCTTTGCGGTAATCTTATCAATATCAATTTCACCGTTTGTAAGAATATATTCGTATTCGATGTTAAGCATCATAGAAAGCTTATAGGCACCGTAAAAAATTCCGACAGCAACAACTAAAAGTATGGGGAGTAAAAAAACAAAATATAAACACACCGCCGCAAGGATAAATGCAACAAGCCAAATTAAAATAATAAGCGCAATGCTTTTTCCTCCCTTTTTCATTGCGATTAATTGTTCAAAAAAAGTATCCATTTAACATTTCTCCTATTTTCATATAAGTTTATTATATAAAAAAAATACAACACTTGCAATAGTTTTTATTTTGTTATATAATAATTTTATAATTTGTTAAAATTTTGGAGTTGTTTATTATGAAAATTAAAGAGGGTTTTATTTTAAGACAGGTTGCAGGTCAACACATAGTTATGCCCCTTGGCCAAAAATCACTTGATTTTAACTGTGCAATTACGTTAAACGAATCCGGCGCATTCCTTTGGTCGGTTCTTGAAAACGGCGTTAAGGACAAAGAGGAATTGCTCAAAAAGCTCCTTGAGGAGTATGACGTTGATAAGGAAACTGCCATTAAGGATATTGACGCCTTTGTACTAAAGCTTACCGAAAACAATCTGTTGGATTAGTAACGTAAAAAACACCGCAACTCGGGTTCGTATGCACACCCGTTGCGGTGTTTTTATTACCTGTCCTTTTGTGGCGATATACCAAATCGCTTTACGTAAGCCCTGTAAAAGGCGGAATAATCATTATATCCGCATTCCACACAGGCAACGGAAGCTGTCTCCCCTGCCCTTATACGATTTCTTGCAGTAAGAAGACGCTTTGCGGTTATGTACTGTCCTATTGAGGAACCTGTTTTTTGCCTGAAAATTCTATTAATTTGGGATTGACTTATAAAAAATTCATTGCTGATTTGTTCAAGCGTAGGACTAGTGAATAGATTTTGATTAACGTAATCAATAAGCTTAGCACCAATATCTGTCGACCTTGTAATATTATTATTTCGCGCCATAACACTTTTTGCTTCGGATAAAATAAATAACGTGCGTGCAATAAGCTCAATACGGGTTATTTTTTCAGGTTGCATAATTATGGAATTATAAAGCTCAATACACATATTATGACCGAAATCCTGTGCCGTAAATTTATTGGCTGTTCCAAGTGGTCTTTCATACATTTCCTTGAACAATTCTTTCCCTTCGTCAAGCTCATTGAAAATTTCAGGATCAACCTCAAAGCCAATACGCTCATAAGGAGTATCAGAGGAATTTACTATGCATTTATGCGCTTCTAAAGGGCGCATTATCATTATATCTCCGGGCTTTAAAGAATAAAGAGTTCCTTCAACCAAATAACTGCACTCACCTGAAATAAAATGATAAATTTCAATGCAATCATGTGTGTGCATTTTGCAATTATTTATGGGTTTTTCATCCCTATTGTGCCAACACTCTATTCCCTTGGAGGAATGCTTAAAAAACACTTTTGACATATTTAATCCCCTCACCGAAGCTTACTAACGATATATTACTACATTATGCGCATTTTTGCAATACTTTCTGCTTAAATAAACAATGGTTTTTTATTAAAATGATGTTATAATGAAAATAGGTTGGTGAAAAAGCGCAAATGCGCTTTTTCACGGACAAATTAACAATTGTCCGTGAAATTATATAAATAATTTCACCTAATTCATTGCAATGATGTCGGTGTAAATAATCAGAGATTATTTACATAA
>JAZSEH010000012.1:0-1860 GCA_045531585.1 Acutalibacteraceae bacterium | reverse complement strand
TTATTTGTGTTACAGTTTTCATGACGAATGGTTAATCCTCCTGTCTGTTTTGTCTCAGCAACTTAACTGTAACACAGGATTTTCCATTCGTCACTTATTTTTTATTCCTTACTGTAACACATCTATTGTAAACCTACATTTTATGTGTGCGCAAATAAAGTTTAACAGTTGACAAAGTGTGCCATTTTTAGTAAAATAATATGGTATATAAATAATTGCTTTTAAGGGAGCGATAAATAAATGAAAAACAGCGAAAAAAATATGGAAACGGTTGTTACCCTTGCCAAGGGCAGAGGCTTTGTGTATGCAGGCTCTGAAATATACGGCGGCCTTGCCAACAGCTGGGATTACGGCCCGTTAGGTGTTGAGCTTAAAAATAACATCAAAAAGGTTTGGTGGAAAAAATTTGTTCAGGAAAGCCCTTATAACGTGGGTCTTGACAGTGCAATTATTATGAACCCCGAAACCTGGGTGGCATCGGGTCACTTGGGCGGTTTTTCTGACCCTCTTATGGACTGCAAAAATTGTAAAACCCGTCACAGGGCCGATAAGCTTATTGAGGATTACGTGGCACAAAACGGACTGTCCGATAACCCTGCCGCAATGAGCGACAGTGAAATGGCCGATTATATTAAGGAGCACGGCATCGCCTGCCCCGATTGCGGCTCCCATGATTTTACCGACATCCGCAAATTCAACCTTATGTTTAAAACCTTCCAGGGCGTTACGGAGGATAGCACTTCCACCCTTTATTTACGTCCCGAAACCGCACAGGGCATTTTTGTAAACTTTAAAAATATTGCCCGTACCACACGAAAAAAGGTTCCCTTCGGTGTGGCACAAATTGGTAAATCCTTCCGTAACGAAATTACTCCCGGTAACTTTATTTTCAGAACCCGTGAGTTTGAACAGATGGAGCTGGAGTTCTTCTGTAAGCCCGGTACCGACCTTGAGTGGTTTGATTTCTGGCGCGGCTACTGCCGTGATTGGCTCCTTAATCTCGGTATGGATGAGGAAAGCCTCCGCCTGCGTGACCACGATAAGGATGAGCTTTGCTTCTATTCAAAGGCTACTACCGACTTTGAGTTCCTGTTCCCCTTCGGTTGGGGTGAGCTTTGGGGCGTTGCCGACCGTACCGATTACGATTTAACACAGCACGCCAACCATTCAGGCGAGAGTATGGAATACTTTGACCCCGAAACAAACGAAAAGTATGTGCCCTACGTAATTGAGCCCTCTCTTGGTGCCGACCGTGTGCTTCTTGCTTTCCTTTGCAATGCTTATGATGAGGAGACCGATGATAAGGGTGATACCCGTGTTGTTCTTCGTCTGCATCCCGCTCTCGCGCCCTTTAAGGCGGCAGTTCTGCCCCTTTCCAAAAAGCTGGCTGAGCCCGCAGGCAAGATTTTTGCCGACCTTTCAAAGCACTTTATGGTTGACTATGATGATGCAGGCTCCATCGGTAAGCGTTATCGCCGTGAGGACGAAATAGGCACTCCTCTTTGCATTACCTATGACTTTGATTCCGAGACCGACGGCTGCGTAACCGTTCGTGACCGTGACACAATGGAGCAGGTTCGTATTCCTATTGCCGAGCTTAAAGGTTATATTGAAAAGAAGCTTGAATTTTAACGATAAAAGCCACGCCTCAACGGGTGTGCGCCATAGTAAGAAATTGCCCAAAAATGGCGCTTTTTCCGTAATAATGCGTTAAAAAGCCGCGGTACGCGTCAGCGTTACCGCGGCTTTTTGCCTGTTCTTACAAAAAAATCATCCGTTTTTGGGTGCGTTGCAGTTTTGTAGGGATAAATTTGTTTTCAAAGCGAAGATGAAAAACGCAGTAATACTGTCGTATTATGA
>JAZSEH010000032.1:0-10420 GCA_045531585.1 Acutalibacteraceae bacterium | reverse complement strand
TGTAAATAATCTCTGATTATTTACACCGACATCATTGCAATGAATTAGGTGAAATTATTTATATAATTTCACGGACAATTGTTAATTTGTCCGTGAAAAAGCGCATTTGCGCTTTTTCACCAACCTATTTTCATTATAATGAGATAAAGGAGTGAAAAGTATGAGGCTTACATTTTTAGGTGCCGCACATGAGGTTACAGGCTCCGCCACACTGTTAGAGGCGGCAGGCAAAAAAATACTCATAGACTGCGGTTTGGAACAGGGCGCAGATATATATGAAAACTGTGATTTTCCGCTTTTTCCCGGGGATATAGATGTTGTGCTTCTTACCCACGCTCATATTGACCATTCGGGAAAATTACCCTGGCTTGTAGCCAATGGTTTTAAGGGTAGCATTTATGCCACCGCCGCAACCGTTAAGCTTTGCAATATTATGCTACTTGACTCGGCCTATATTCAGGAATCGGAGGCGTTATGGCGCAATAAAAAGGCAAGGCGAGCAGGCAAGGAGGAGTACGTTCCGCTTTATACCCTGTCTGACGCTCAGCAGACCCTTAAACAGTTTGTTCCCTGTGATTATGAGGAAACCTATGAAATAGCACAGGGAGTAAAAATATCTATGCAGGATGCGGGGCATCTTCTTGGCTCTGCAAGCATAAGCGTTACCGTTGTGCATGAAGGCACCGAGAAAACTATACTTTTCTCAGGAGATTTAGGCAACGTAAACCGTCCCCTTATCCGTGACCCTGAATATCCCGAAAAGGCTGACTTTGTTGTAATTGAATCCACCTACGGTGATAGGCTTCACGGCCAGCGTCCTGATTATCTGGCTCAGCTTACCCGTGTTTTACAGGAAACCTTTGACAGGGGCGGAAATGTTGTTATTCCTTGCTTTGCCGTTGGCAGAACACAGGAAATTCTGTACCTTATGCGCACCGTAAAAGAGCAGGGGCTGATAAAGGGACACGGGGGCTTTCCCGTTTATGTTGATAGCCCACTTGCGGTGCAAGCAACGGGAATCTACGGCGGAGATATAATGGAGTATTATGATGAGGAAACTCTTGAACTTTTAGGTCAGGGCAAAAATCCCATACTTTTCGATGACCTGCGTGTCAGTGTTACCTCTGAAGAGTCAAAGCTTATTAACGAGGACACTATGCCTAAGGTTATTCTTTCTGCCAGTGGTATGTGCGAGGCAGGGCGAATCCGCCATCATTTGAAGCATAACCTATGGCGAGGGGATAGTACAATTTTGTTTGTAGGCTACCAGAGCGAGGGTAGCCTTGGCCGACTTCTTATAGACGGCGCAACTCAGGTCAAGCTTTTTGGCGAGGAAATAAATGTAAATGCTAAAATTGAAACTATGCAAGGCATAAGCGGCCACGCCGACAGGGATATAATGCTCAACTGGCTTGGGGCGCTTAAAAATAAGCCTACGCGAGTGTTTGTTAATCACGGCGACGATGCCGTGTGCGATACTTTTGCTGACACAATTACCGCTAAATTAGGATTCCCCGCTACCGCACCCTATAATGGAGCCGTTTATAATCTTATCGAGGATACCTGCACCGCTCGGGGCAATACTACCGTAAAGGTTAAAAAGACTACTGAGAAGGCAAGGATAAGTCCCGCCTTTGCAAAGCTTTTAGCAGCAGGTAACCGTCTTATGAGTGTAATTGGCTCAATGCGTGAGGCTGCAAATAAGGATATAGCCAAGCTTACCGACCAAATAAATGAGCTTTGCCGAAAGTGGAGCCGCTAAATATTTACACAAAAATCCCCTGCAAAAAACTGCAGGGGATTTTTTGAACAGTTGACTAACGATTCTGGTCGTTATTTTTCTTGTTGTCGTTCTTGTTCTGATTGTTCTTGTTCTGGTTATTTTTATTCTGATCGTTTTTGTTCTGATCATTACGGTTAAAGTTATTGTTTTCGTTCATTAAAATCACCCCGCTTTCAGCATTAGTTTAGCCGAAGCGGGGTGGTTTTATGCAAATATAATCTTACAGTTAAACATTACCTCTGAGTCGGAGCTTTCGCCCTTGGCGTAAAGCTCTTTTTCTTGCAGACAGTAGCTTATTAAAAGCCGGTTTCCGCATTTAACCTCGCGGTGGTAGTCTATTTGTACCGCCTTTATTTCATCCTTTTCCTCAGGGTTAAAGGCGTCCAGCACAAAGCTTGCGTATTTTGTATTATTAACGTGGGAATTCATATCAATATCGCTGAAACGTGGAATAAGGTGATAATCTTTGGTCTTGGCATCGGGCATTTTTACCTTGGAAAATTTTTCCTCAAAGGTCATTTTCTCAAGCAAGGGTATATCAGGGTATACGTCCTTAGCGGGCATTATACGTCGAAGCTCGCTGTGCATAAATACCCACTCAGAGCTTCCTATTATAAGCAGCTCGCCATCCTCAGAATAAACCTCATACTCACGGCGCAGGGTTATTTTTGAAGGGGTAAGGGGCCAGGTAACCACTCTCACCTTGGTATGTATTTGGGGCTGTTTAATAATTTCAAATTTAACCTTTGTAAGTACCCATAAAAGGTTTTTTTCAAGGGTCGATTTAAAACCGATTCCCAGACTCTCGGCGTGGGCACCTGCAACCTCCTGGAAAAGGTCAAGCACACTTGAAGCGTTTATTCTAAGGTACCTGTCAAAATCGCAGGTGCGCAGGGTTATAATATCTTCGTATATGTTTTTCATTTGATGCCGAAAAGCTCCTTAGTATTATTTGCCGCAATATCAATTATATCCTGTATATCTAAACCCTTAATTTCGGCAAGCTTTTTTGCAGTGTATGCAATATATCCCGAATGGCAATTTTTTCCTCTGTGTGGCTCAGGCGC
Organism: Acutalibacteraceae bacterium; assembly: GCA_045531585.1. Classification (GTDB taxonomy): domain Bacteria; phylum Bacillota; class Clostridia; order Oscillospirales; family Acutalibacteraceae; genus SIG587. The sequence goes on along the minus strand of JAZSEH010000032.1, from coordinate 7,570 downwards.
CATATAGGGCGCATCGGTTTCAAGGAGTATTCTTTCAAGGGGAATCTCCCGCGCTACCTCGCAAAGCTTTTTTGCATTTTTGAAGGTCAGCACACCGCCAATGCCTATATACATACCAAGCTTTACTATTTCCCTTGCCATCTCCACACTGCCTGAAAAGCAGTGCACAACACCTTTGGGTTTATGCTTTTTCAGTATATCAAGAGTATCGGCGTGGGCATCCCTGTCGTGCACTATTACAGGAAGCTTTAATTTATTGGCAAGCTTTACCTGTTCCTCAAAGTATACAAGCTGCTTATCCTTAAAGCTTACGTCCCAGTAGTAGTCAAGGCCTATTTCGCCCACTGCAACAATGTTGTTTTCGCTTATCAGTTTTTCAAGCTGTGTAAGATTTTCATTTACCTCACCCTCAGGCAAATCACCTGCGTGAAAGCCTGCGGCGGTATAACAAAAATCAAATTTTTTCGAAAACTCAAGGCAGGATAGGGCGGAGGGGATATCTACGGCACAGTTTATTATGCCTCCAACACCCCATTTTTCATTAAGTTCAGAAAGCAATGCTTCAGGATTCTCAAAGCGGTCATCATTATAATGAGCGTGGGAGTCAAAAATACTGTTCCTTCTAACGGCAATATCCATTAGCGTACCTTACTGCCTGCAGGAATATTATCGGCAAAAATAACCTTAACGTCATCCTCACTTACGTCTGCGGCAAGTATCATTCCGTTGGATTCAACACCGCAAAGAACTGCAGGCTTAAGGTTAGAAACCACAATAACGGTATGACCTATAAGGTCCTCGGGCTTATACCATTTTGCAATACCCGATGCAACTGTGCGTGGGATTCCGCTACCGTCGTCAAGGGTGAGCTTTAAAAGTTTCTTAGCCTTCTTAATAGGCTCACAATCGGTTATCTTGGCGGTTTTAAGCTCTACCTTGGCAAAGTCCTCAATACCTATCTGCGCAATGGTGGCAACGTTTTCTGCCTTTGCTTTCTCGGCAAGCTTAGCCTCAGCCTCGGCTGCAAGCTCAGCCAGCACCTTTTCAGCATCAAGACGTGCAAACAGGGGAGAAGCCTCACCAACACTGTATTCCTTTACGGCGCCAAAATTGGTATCGGTGCAGTTTTCCTTTAATTGTTCGGCTATTTTTGCAGATGCTTCGGGAATAATGGGAGCAAGAAGAATACCGATTATACGAATACACTCAAGAAGATTATAAAGCACGTCCTCAAGGTAATCCTTCTGTGCCTCATCCTTGGCAAGGGCCCAGGGCATAGTCTCGTCAATATACTTGTTGGAGCGCTTGGCAAGGTTAAGCACCGCATCACAGGCATCGGCATTATGGTAGGTATCCATAGCGGCAGTATACTTTTCTACTGCAGCCTTTGCTGCCTGGCGCAGTTCATTGTCAAACTGATTGGTATAGCCCTTTGCACATACCTTACCGCCAAAATACTTGTTGGTCATTGCAATGCTACGGTTTACAAGGTTGCCGTAGGTATTGGCAAGGTCGGTATTGTATTTTGCTATAAAGCTTTCGTGGGTAATGCTGCCGTCATTAACAAAGGAAACCTCGGACAGCAGATAATATCTTACCGCATCGGTACCAAAGCGGTTTGCCAGCTCATCGGCATAAATGGTATTACCCTTGGATTTGCTCATCTTATCCTCGCCCACAAGCACCCATGGGTGTCCCAGCACCTTCTTGGGTAATGGCTCACCAAGGGCCATAAGTATAATGGGCCAATAAATGGTGTGGAAACGAACTATATCCTTACCTATAACGTGAAGGTCGGCAGGCCAGTATTTTTTATACTGCTGGGTTGAGCCGTTGGGATTATAGCCTATACCCGTTGCATAGTTGGAAAGGGCATCAAGCCATACGTATATAACGTGCTTGTTGTCAAATTCTACGGGAATACCCCACTTAAAGGAGGAACGGGAAACACATAGGTCGGAAAGGCCGGGCTTTAAGAAGTTGTTAATCATCTCGTTCCTGCGGGATTCGGGCTGAATAAAATCAGGATTCTCCTCAAAATATTTCATAAGTCTGTCCTGATATTTGCTAAGCCTTAAGAAATAGGCCTCCTCCTTTGCATCGGTAACCTCTCTGCCGCAGTCAGGACACTTTCCGTCCACCAGCTGGGATTCGGTAAAGAAGGATTCACAAGGAACGCAATATTTGCCCTCGTACTCACTTTTGTAAATGTCACCCTGCTCATAAAGCTTTTTGAATATGGCAGAAACAGCCGCCTCGTGGTCTGCATCGGTGGTACGGATGAATTTATCATAGGTGGTGTTCATGCTGTTCCAAACCGCCTTTATCTGAGCGGCGGCGGCATCAACGTATTCCTTAGGGGAAATGCCCTGAGCCTTTGCCTTCTCCTCAATCTTCTGACCGTGCTCGTCAGAACCGGTCATAAAGAAAACGTTAAAGCCCTGTGCCCGCTTATAACGAGCAATCATATCTGCAAGAACAATGTCATAGGCATTGCCAATATGGGGCTTGCTTGAAGCGTAAGCAATAGCCGTTGTAATGTAAAATTTTTGTTTTTCCATAATATTTAACTCTCCTCTTCTGTGAAAGCTTTTTTGATTTCTTCCTTTATTTTTGCCTTTTCTCTGAACTCTGCCAGAAGCTTTTCCTCTGCACCAACGCCGGACATAACTATTGCATACAACATACCTGTTTGTATCCACAGCATAGTCATATCAATAAGTCCGTGAACAAGCACCGCCGCAGTAAGGCTAAGTACGAGTGCGTTTATGTGGGAGTGCCGCAAAAAGCTTTTGCAAACCAGCAACTTGCGGTAGTAAAGAAAAAGGAATATAAGCAGCATTGCCGAGCCAATTATACCAAAGCTTAGCAGTGGCTCCAAAATTACGTTGTGTGCGTGGGTTGTAAAATATGCACCGGGAACACCCTGTATCAGGTGCATATAAGATAAAAAGCCGTGCCCGAAAAGCAATGAACTTTTAAGGGAATGAAGACTGAATTCCCAAATAAGTATACGGTTATAAGTGGTTTGTCCCGATTGCTCAAATCTTGGGAATATTTCGGGGACAAAATAAACTATGGCACAGGCAAAGGCCACAAGTATTAAAAATATACTAAGCAGGTTATGTCTGCGGGTCAGGGAAAGGAGTACAGAAACGCCTATAAGCAGCTCTACCCATATAAACATACTGCCTGAAAGATACATTCCAACCGCACAAAGGGCCGCTATTGCATAAAAATAAAATATATTTCCGTGTCGGGTAATTACCTTATAGGCACATATTATAACCACCGCAGAAAGTGTGGTTGCAAGATAGTTTGAGTTAAAAAAGCCGGCTTTACAATAATAATGGGGCACCTTTAAGAAGATAAGCTTTTCTACAATAACCGCTACAGCGGTAAGGGCACCGCAGGCACAGCAGATATTAAGGGTAATTTCATAGCTTTTTTTGGTCATTACGTTATGGGCGTGTATGCCAACAACAAAAATCACAAAGGCTCCAAGGGAGCACAGCGCACCCACGTAGTTTTTGCAGATAAGTGCAACCACGGCGGTGAGCAGGCAGAAGGCATAGCCCACGTAGCCGTACTTTTGAGCAAAGATAGCTCGTCGTGATCTTTTTCTAATCAGGAAGAATCCCGCACAGAAAACCATTACGGCACCCGTCACTATATAATGAGTAAATATGCTAAGTACAAGCAGATATATTAGATTTTCATCCTTTGAAAAGAATCTTTGAAAGGCCGTTTTAGAATCTGACAATAAAGATCACCTCTGTTTCGTCCTTAAAATATGGAATTATCTGGATATAAGCCCTATTATCCAGGCAATAAGGGATACCGCCGCCTCATATATAAGTATATACAAGCCGTTTACGGTTACATCACTCCGATTAAATGAAAGAAATGTTATAGCAAGCACTCCAAGGACAGCAAAAACAATATGCAACACGCGCAGAACTGCTATAGCCCGCTTGGCTTTAATTGCAGTATGCAGTATGGTGGGAAGTACTGCAGGCTGTTCAGTGTGTACCGCAGGAGCGGCACAGCTCTCAACGTAGTTTATACGGTTTTTCAACATATGAATACCTGCGTCATTCATAATGTGAATACTATCAGGATAAAGACCAAAGTAGTCACACAACATTTCCTCACTAAGGTTTGCATCACAGTTGTTCACAAGCAGAGTTATACCTGCATTGCATATATGTGCAAGCTCTTTGGCTACCGAATAATTTACGTTATATTTAACACTGAGCATGGCACACGCCTTTTGATTACAGGCCACAAAAACAGGGAAGTAGCCATTGCGCAGTATCTTTTTAACCACCTCAAAATCAGGAGGTGTTATACCGTGCGCCTCAAGCAGGTCATAGTTTCCAATAAACAAACGATTGTTACCTACCCAGCCTGAAATGCCCATTTTATTTTCATATTTAACCGAATCACACTGGGGCAGGGCAGAGGCATCTCCATTGCAGGCTATATCGCATAATATGTCGGCAAGGGGACTTTTAAGAGCGGCGGTAACCGCTGCCGCTTCAAGCAGAGTTCGGTCAATGCTATTATCGGAAAGTACCTGAAGATTATGAAGGGTAACGGTTCCTTTCGGGAAGAAGTCGGAGGAGCGCATCACGCAGGCATTAGCCATTTCCAGCTTATTAAGGGCAGGCTTGCCTGATATCATAGCGCCACGGCGGTTAAGCTTTTTGGCCGCATATTTAAGGGGCATAATATCACACATTATAAGTGTAGGGGCGCAAAGCAGCGCCATAACAGAGAAGGCACAGTAAAGTGCGTTTGCGCTGCTTCCCGTCATACCGCCTGCAAAGCCGCAAAGCACAGCCGCTATAAGGAAAAATATAAATATAATCTTAAACCTTCCCTCAAACTGTGTGGGTGCCTCGGCATTTTTCATAAAATCCGTTACGTTGGTTACACGTCGTGTTGCGGCAACAAGCACGTCCCCGTCAATAGAGCCGCCTGCCATGGAAAGGGTGGTGGGACGGTCGTCAATAAGGGTAACGGCATTTTTCTTTTTGGTGGATGCTATAAACCTGAAATTGCTTAACATATAGGATGCCCTGCTGAAAACACAGGCGCTTCGGCAGAACAGAATAAAGCACATAAGCAGGCAGATATAGCAAAGGTTTGTTATTGCCTCAAAATCAAGGGCAATGCACACCGCCCCAAGAATCACCGCAAAAAGCACGGCCACGTCGGGGGAGGTATGCTTTTTAAACAGCGTAATAATGCTTTTAAAAACCGAAAGGTTTGAAAGAAAAGCAATTCCAGCAAAGCAGCACTGTATAATGGCGTGAACCATAGGAGCACCGCTAAAGGCGGTAACTATGGCAGGCAGAGAGAAAATACCTGCTAAAACAAGGCAAACAAAGGAAACTGCCGTACCGTAAAAGGAGTTTCGCTTTGAAATTTTCAGTCCTTTGCCAATACGCTTTGCGTCGGAGTAGCACAGGTATTCATCCTTTGGCTCAAACTCCTCCTCAGCATCACTTCCGAATATATCCTCAAGCATTCTCTCCTCTGCCTCCTGTTTTTCGGTGGCATCGGCAATACCTGAGGTCAGGTCGTGAACACGGGTAAAGGTTGCGGTGTTTATTCCCGCTTTTCCTGCTATGGGGTCAAAACGCTTTGTGAAGGCGGCTGTGGCAGAAAGCTCTGCAGGGTTGGTATGTTTTTCTGCCCCTTCTGAGTCAATATCGGAAACTACACCATGGGACATAAAGGCGCTTCGCTCCATAACAATGGTTTCGGAGTTTATTATGGGATTTTCGTGGTTTTTTTCCGTTTTATCAAGGGTAATGCCCTCACTGTGGAAAACAGTTTTTTCCTCAGCAGGCTCCTCCTTTTCCTTTTCGGGAATGCCTAAAATGCTTTCCACGCTTTCTAAGGTGTAGGCAGGCTTTTCCTCTGCGGCACTGTTTCCTTCATCATCAATTATAAAGGGTGTGCACTTTTCAAGAAGATTAGTTCTGCGGGGTGCAGGTTCTGCAGGTATCTCCTCCTCTTTAGTAGTAGGAGCGGTACCTATATCATCAAAGTTTAAATCGGGAACGCTGTCGGGAGCTTTTACAGTCGCAGGTGAAACCTCCTCCTGTGGTTTAACGGCAGGAGCCGCCTCCATAACCTTTTCCAGCCTTTCCTGAGCCGCCGCTCTTGCGGCCTCCTCAGCGGCTTTTTCTGCGGCGGCCTCAGCGGCCTTCATAGCCTGAAGCTCAGCCTGTCTTTGTGCAGCAATTCGCTCTTCCTCAATGCGCTTTGCCTCTTCTGCGGCCTTTCTCTCGGCCTCGGCCTTGGCGGCACGCTGTTTTTCTTCTTGAATGCGAAGCTGCTCCTCCTGCTGGGCCTGCTTTTCAGCAGCCTGCTGCATCACGCGGCTCTTTAACACCTCAAGGGGACTAAGGACAGCCTGCCCGTTTTCCATAGGTATAGAGTCATCCTGAGTATGCTTTACCTCCTGTGCCGTGAGAACGTGGCTTGGTTGAACCTTGCCGTCGTTTGGTTGACCAAAGGGCACGTAGAAGGACTCCTCCTCGTTTAACTCCTCTTCAATTATGTCTAAATAATCATCGTTTTTCTTTTTAGAAAACCAACCCATTATATTTCACCTGAAAAAATTATTTTTTGCGGCTGCGAACCACTTCATACATAAGCACCCCTGCGGCTACCGATGCATTAAGTGAATTTATCTTTCCGTTCATAGGCAGCGAGATAATGCCGTCACACTTTTCTCGCACCAGTCGTCCTATTCCATTGCCCTCGTTTCCTATAACAATGGCGCAGGGACCCGAATAATCGGTTAGGGTGTAATCCTGTCCGTCCATATCGGCCCCGAATACCCAAACGCCCTGCTTTTTAAGTGACTCAATTTCGTTTGATATATTAGTTACCCTTGCCACGCGCATATATTCAAGGGCGCCGCTTGCAGATTTGGCAACGGTGGCATTAAGGGAGGCACTTCGCCTTTTGGGAATTATTATTCCATGTACACCGCAGGCTTCGGCAGTTCTGATTATTGCGCCTAAGTTGTGTGGGTCCTCAATCTCGTCGCAAATTATTATAAAGGGCGCCTCGTTTCGCTCCTTAGCGCAGGTTAATATATCCTCAACGCTGCTGTATTCGTGCTGGGCAAACATAACCGCAACACCCTGATGGTTAGCGTGACCGCAAAGGTAGTCAAGCTTCTGTGTCGAGACCTCTTTGATTAAAATACCTCTTGCACTGCACTTGGCTATTATAGCGGCAACACTGCCGCCTGCGGCACCGTGGGCAACCAGCAAGCGGTCAATTTCACGGCCTGAGCGCACAGCTTCCATAACAGGATTTCGGCCAACTATTATGTTTTGCTCCTGCTCGTTTTCTTCTTTTATATTACGGTTTTCCATAGCGGATAAAACCCTCTTTTCTTTTCGTAGCATATAGATAAACATATTATAATGATAATCGGTAGTCGAAAAGCTTTCAATCAAAGCTTTTCGAAAAACCGCTAAGTGTAGCGGTTTTATGTAAATAATCTCTGATTATTTACACCGACATCATTGCAATGAAT